>DATDIH010000133.1:0-14126 GCA_036521155.1 Streptosporangiaceae bacterium | reverse complement strand
AACCTCGTCGGCCACGACTCGCACGGCATCATCCGGCTGGTCCAGTACTCGAACTGGGTCGCCGACGGCCAGATCCGCCCGGCCGAGGCGCCCGTGATCAGCCAGCGCCACCAGGCGGTCGCCGTCGTCGACGGCCGCTGGGGGTTCGGGCAGTCCGCGGCCTGGCTGGCGGTCGATGTCGTCGCCGCGGCCGCCAGCGCGGCCGGGGTGGCGGCGGTGACTATCCGCGACTGCAACCACGTCGGCCGGCTCGGCGAATACGTGACCGACCTGGCTGATCAGGGCCTCGTCGGGCTGGCATTCTGCAACGCCGGCCCGGTGGTGGCGCCGTTCGGCGGGGCCGGGCGGGCACTCGGCACCAACCCGTTCGCCTGGGCCGCGCCCGGCGGGCCGGCCGGGCCGCTGGTGGTTGACTTCTCGACCGCCGGGGTGGCCGAGGGCAAGCTGAAGCTCGCCGCCGCCGACGGCCGGCCGATCGCCCCCGGCCTGATCGTCGACTCCGAGGGCCGCCCGTCCACCAACGCCGACGACTTCTATGCGGGCGGTGCCCTGCTGCCCTTCGGCGGCCACAAGGGCTCGGGCCTGAGCGTCATGATCGAGCTGCTGGGAGGCCTGCTCACCGGCATGGGCACCGCGCCCACCCCGGGCTACCAGGGCGGGAACGGCACGGTGATGATCGCCCTGCGGGTCGGGGCGTTCGCCGACCCGGCTTCCTACGCCGACGGCGCCGGGCAGTTCCGCGAGCAGCTGGTCACGGCCGGCCGCGGGGCGGCCCCGGGCCCGGTGCTGCTCCCGGGTGAGGTCGAAGCCCGCACCCGGCAGGAACGGCTACGGGACGGCATCCCGGTCAGCCCGGCCGTGCTGGCCTCGATCTACGCGGTCACCGACCCCCTGGGCGTGCCCCGCCCGGGTCCCCTGCCCGCCCGCGGCCGGTGACCCGATGACCGCGCTGGACCGGAAGTCGCTGCGCGGCGTGTGGGGCACGGTCCTGCTGCCGCTGGACGCCGCGGACCGGATCGACGTGGGCCGGCTGCGGCACCAGCTGGACGTGCTCACCGCGGCCGGCCTGGACGGCCTGTACGCCCACGGCACCGCTGGCGAGTTCCACGAGCTCGACGAGGACGAATACGACCTGGTCAGCGGGCTCCTGGCCGAGCACGCGAACGCGGCCGGGGTACCGTTCCAGCTCGGCGCCGGCCACATGAGCACCCGGCTCAGCCTGGACCGGGTCCGGCGGGCGGCCCGGCTCGGGCCCGACGCCATCCAGGTCATCCTGCCCGACTGGGTGCCGATCCCGCCGGCCGGGGCGGTGGCCACCGTGGCCGGCCTGGCCGCCGCGGCCGGGGACGTCCCGCTGGTCCTGTACAACCCGCCGCACGCCAAGACCCAGCTCGACGCCGCGACCCTGATCCGGCTGGCCGACGAGGTGCCGCAGCTGATCGGGATCAAGGTGGCCGGCGGGGACGCCGGCTGGTACCAGGCCATGCGGCCGGTGACCGCCCGCCTGGCCGTGTTCGTCGCGGGCCACACGCTGGCCTCGGGTCTGGCCCAGGGCGCGGCCGGCTCCTATTCCAACGTGGCCTGCCTCAGCCCGGCCGGCGCGGTGGCCTGGTCCGCGCTGATGGCCTCCGACCCGGTCCGGGCCGCCGACGTCGAGGACCGGCTGCAGGACTTCCTGGACCGGCACATCATCCCGTTCCAGCGGCGCGGCCTGGCCAACCCGGCCCTGGACAAGGCCCTGGCCCACATCGGCGGCTGGGCCGATATCGGCACCCGGGTCCGCTGGCCCTACCAGGGCGTGCCCGAAGACGAGGCCACCGCCCTGCGCCCGCTGGCCCGCGCCGCCGTCCCCGAGCTATTCCCGGCCTGACCAGAACCCATCGACCACACCAGCCCTCGTTACGGCTCGATGATCGCTTTGAGGCAGCTGGTGTCGGCGGACACCGCGGCCAGCGCGTCACCGTACCCGGCCAGGCCGAACCGGTGGGTGATCATCCCGTCGGTCCGGACCCGCCCGGCCCGCAGCATGCGCAGGGCCCGGTCGAAGCTGAACGCCTGCGAGAACGAGCCCTTGATCGTGAGCTCGCGCCGGAACACGTCGTACGGGCTGACCGGCCAGACCGCCTGCTCCGGGGTCACCCCGTAGACCAGGATGGTCCCGCCGATGGCGGTCAGCGGCGGGCACTGCTCCAGCACGGCCGGCACCCCG
Organism: Streptosporangiaceae bacterium; assembly: GCA_036521155.1. Classification (GTDB taxonomy): domain Bacteria; phylum Actinomycetota; class Actinomycetes; order Streptosporangiales; family Streptosporangiaceae; genus Bog-532. The sequence continues at coordinate 11,917 of DATDIH010000133.1, read as the reverse complement.
GTCGCGTCGATCACCACGTCGAACCCGTCCGGGGCCCGGTCCCGCAGCTGCCGGGCGGCCTGGCCGGGGTCGGCCCGTGCGGCCAGCACGGTCTCGGCGCCCCAGCCCGCGGCCAGCTCCAGCTTGGCCGCGGTCGGCGCGGCCACCGTGACCCGGGCCGCGCCCGCCGCGCCGAGCAGCTGGGCCAGGATGAGCCCGGTCGGGCCCGCCCCGAAGATGAGTGCGTCGCAGCCCGGCTTCGGCGCGAGGATGTCGATGCCGTGCAGGGCGCAGGCGGTCGGCTCGGCCAGCACCGCGACGTCGGGACCCAGGTCATCGGCCGGGTGGCAGTTGACCGCGGGGACGTTGAGGTACTCGGCGAAGCCGCCGTCCTCGAACACGCCCATGGCCCGCAGCGAGGCGCAGAACGCGGGCCGGGCCTGGCGGCACATGGCGCAGGTGCCGCAGGAGACCATGTTGTCCACCGCCACCAGCGTCCCCGGCGCCAAGCCGGCCGCCCCGGCATCCACGCCCGGGCCGGCCTGGTCCACCTCGCCGATCACCTCGTGCCCGGGCACCAGCGGGTAGACGTGCCCGAACTCGCCGTGGTGCAGGTGCACGTCGGTGCCGCAGACCCCGGTGGCGCGGACCCGGACCCGGACCTCGCCCGGGCCCGGCTCCGGGTCGGGCAGGTCGGCCAGCTGCCAGTGTTCCGGCTCGGCGTAACGGACCGCCTTCACGGGTGCCCCACCTCAACTCGGGTCTTGAGCCCGGCCCCGCGCCGGGTCGCTTCCAGGGCCGCCGCCGTGTCGGCCAGCGGCAGCGCCGGGCCGTGCAGCCGGGCGGCCGGGATCGTGCCCGCGGCCAGCAGGGCCGCCGCCCGGCCGAACGTGTGCCGCACCGAGTTCACGCCGACGATGGTCAGCTCCCGGGCCACCACGTCGAACGGGGCGAACGGGAAGGTGGCGCCGGTCCCGCCGATGCCGAGCAGGGCCAGCCGGCCGGTCCGCCGCAGGTGAGCCAGGCCGCTGGCCACCGCGTCGGGATGTCCGGTGCAGTCGGCCACCACGCTCCAGCCCCCATGGGCCAGATCCTCGGCGATCTCGTCGGCCGAGGCCGCCACGCGGCGGGCGCCGAACTCCGGGGCCACCGCCCGCCGGTCGGCCCGGGGATCGACCACGTCGACGTGCGCTCCGGCCGCGGCGGCCAGCCCGGCCAGCATCAGCCCGATCGGCCCGCTGCCCAGCACCAGCACGTCCTCGCCCAGCACCGGGCCGATCCGGTCCAGGCCGTGCAGCACGCACGACAGCGGCTCGACCAGGCTGGCCAGATCCGGCGCCAGCCCGTCCGGCAGCGGCTCGCAGCGGGCGCCGTTGACCGCCACGTACTCGGCCAGCGCGCCCGGGGCGGTGGTGCCCAGGCCGCCGCCGTTCAGGCACATGTTGGTCCAGCCCGACCGGCAGGTGGCGCAGGCGTCGCAGTAGTCCATCGGGTCGACCGCGACCTGCTGGCCGGCCCGCACCGTGCGCACGGCCGGCCCGGCCTCGACCACCGTGCCCCAGAACTCGTGCCCGGGGATGACCGGGTACTCACGCACGGCGGCGTAGTCCCCGTCGTACACGTGCACGTCGGTGCCGCAGATGCCGCAGGTGCCGACCTGGACGACGACCTCGTGGTCGCGCGGGGCGGGGTCGGGCACCTCTTCCACCGACAGGTGACCGGGTTTGGTGATCAGCGCCGCCTTCACGACGGGACCCCTGGCTGCAGCGCGTGCAGGCCGGCCACGGCCTGCCGCGGGTCCGGCTGGCCGAACACCAGCGAGCCCGGCACCACGCCGTCCGCGCCCGCCGCCGCCAGCCCCGGCACCGTGTGGCTCCGGATGCCGCCGTCGACCACGACCTCCGGGCTCGGTCCACCCGACCGGGCTGTGACCAGCTCACTCACGCGTCCGGCGGTCGACGGGTCCTGGTCGTAGCCCTTGACCCCGATCACCGTGCCCATCAGCAGCAGCCGGTCGATGCCGCCGAAGTGAGGCACGGCCTGGCTCACCGGTTCGTGCAGCTCCAGGCCGAGCGAGGCCCGGCAGCCACGGTCCCGGATCCGGGCCAGCGTCGCGTCCACGTCGGGGCAGGGCCCGCTCTGCACGGTGATCATGTCCGCCCCGGCCTCGGCGAACCGGTCGACCCAGTAGTCGGGGTCGGTGGTGTTGAGGTGCACGTCCAGGACCGCGCCGGTGCGCTGGCGCAGCGCGGCCACGTGAGCCGGGCCGAACAGCAGATCACGGACGTCGTGCCCGTCGAACACGTCCAGGTGAAAACCGTCCACCACGTCGCCGAGCTGGTCCACGGCCGCGCCCAGGTTCAGCAGGTCGGCCGACCACAGGGATACGTAGGCCTTCATTACTGCGCCTTCATTTACGGGCCTTCATCTATAGGCCTTCACTTCTGGCGGCCGCCGGTGGCGGTCTTCACCGCCTCGCGGGCCAGCCGCTCGACGTCGTCGGCCCCGGGGGTCAGCGCCTCCAGCAGCACCGGGCTGTGCGGCACCGGCGCGAACGGGGCGCCGATCCGCAGCACCGGCCCGTCCAGCTCGCGGAACAGGCTCTCCTGCATGGCCGCGGCGATCTCGGCCCCGACCCCGCCGTGCCGGTAGTCCTCGGCCGCCACCACCAGGGTCCGGGTGCGGCGCACGGACTCCTCCACGGTGTCCAGGTCCAGCGGCATCAGCGTGCGCAGGTCGATGACCTCGGCTTCGATGCCGTCGGCGGCCAGCCGCTCGGCCGCGGCCAGCGACTTGGGCGCCATCACGCCGTAGGTCACCACGGTCACGTCGCGGCCGGCCCGCCTGGTGGCCGCCTGGCCGAACGGCACCAGGTCGTCCGGGCCGCCCGCCTCGCCGCGGGCGCCGGTCTGCATCTTGTGCATGGCGAAGATGACCGGGTCCTCGCCCCGCATCGCCGACTTGATCAGGCCCTTGGCGTCATAGGGCGTGCTCGGGTAGGCCATGAGCAGGCCGGGGACGTGGCAGAACCAGCTCTCGATCGGGTTGTTGTGCTGGGCCCCGCCACCCGCGAAGCCGGTGGTGCCCCGCACGACCAGCGGCACCGGGCGGCCCCACCAGTACCTGACCTTGGCCGCCTGGTTGACGATCTCGTCCATGGCCCCGAACGCGAAGTCGAGGAAGTTGAGGTCGACCACGGGCCGCAGGCCGTTCATGGCCGCGCCCACCCCGGCCGCCACCATGGCCGCCTCGGAGATGGGGGCGTTGCGGACCCGGTCCCGGCCGAACTGGGGGCCCAGGTTGGTCACCTGAGCCCAGTGCCCGCCCCGCTCGTACAGGTCGGTGCCCATGACGACGATGCTGTCGTCCCGGGCCATCTCTTCGGCCAGGCCGTCGCGGTAGGCCCGCGACAGGGTGGTCCGTTTGCTCGCCGGAGCGGTCACTGGGTTCCTCTCAGCTGCAGCGGGATGCCGGTTACGCCGTCGGCCACGGTGGCCGGGTCGGGCAGGGGGGACGAATCGGCGTACTCGACCGCGTCCTTGACCTGGGCGGTGGCCGCGGCGGCCAGCTCCGCGAAGCCGGCCTCATCCAGGTCGCCGGACCTCTCCAGGGCGGCCCGCATCCGGGCGATCGGGTCCCGGTTGCTCTGCCACCACTCCACTTCCTCGGTGGTGCGGTACTGGCCGCGCTCGCCGATGTCGTGGCCCAGGTGGCGGTAGGTGAGGGCCTCGATGAACGTGGGGCCGCCACCGTCGCGGGCCCGGGCGGCCGCCTCGGCCGCGGCCCGGTGCAGCGCGGCCACGTCCTGGCCGTCGACCTGGACCGCGGGCAGCCCGAACCCGGACGCCCGGGCGGCGATCGACTCGCCGGCCATCGCGTCGCCGACCGGGGTCTCGACCGCGTACCCGTTGTTCTCGCACACCACGATCAGCGGCAGCTTCCAGGCCGCGGCCAGGTTCACGAACTCCCAGACCCGGCCCGTGTTGGCGCCGCCGTCACCGAAGAAGCCGGCCGCGCAGTGCCCGTCCCGCCGGTAGCCCTGCGCGAACGCGGCCCCCAGCGCGATGCCGAGGCCGGCCCCGACGATCCCGTTGGACCCGTCGAACCCGGCCGAGAAGTCGGCCAGGTGCATGTGGCCGCCGCGGCCGCCCGCGCAGCCGGTGGCCTTGCCGTACAGCTCGGCCATGACCGAACGCGGGGCCATGCCCTTGGCCAGGGCCACGTGGTGGCTGCGGTGCGAGGCCGCCGCCACGTCCTCGGGGCCGAGCACCGAGGTGACGCCGACCGCCACCGCCTCCTGGCCGGTGGCCGCGTGCATGCCGCCCGGGATCGCCCCCGACGTGGCCAGCGGCCCGGCCGTCGACTCGAACTCGCGGATGAGCAGCATCCGGGCCAGCCAGTCCCGGGCCTGCGCCGGGTCCAGACCGGTCAGGTCGATACCGGCGTCCGCGCCCTCGGCCGGGACCGTGTGCGCTCTCATTCGCTGGCCTCGACCCAGGTCAGGACCGCGCCGGTGCCCACCTCGGCGTCGACGTCGAACAGGTGCGGGCCGAGGACGCCGGCCGCCGGGCTTTCCAGGGTCACCTCGGTCTTGGCGGTGTCGATGGACACCAATGGATCACCCTCATCCACCATTTCGCCCGGCTCGCGGAGCCAGGCGACCACTACGCTCTCGGTGTCCGCCATGCCGTACGACGGCACCTTCAGCTCGACTCTGGACACGCAGGCTCTCCTTCATTCCCCAATGGTTCCGCCGGCGTTCAGCGCCAGGTTCCCGCCGTCGACGGGGAGCACCACGCCGGTGATCATGCTGGCCGCGTCCGAGGCCAGGAAGGCCACGGCCGCCGCGACCTCGGACGGTTCCACCAGCCGCCCGAGCGGGATGCCACGCAGGAAGGTGTCCAGCAGATGTCCTTCTTCGCTGGGCCGCTCGCTCAGCCGCTTCAGGCCCTCGGTGGCGATCTGGCAGGGCGCGACGGCGTTGACCCGGATACCGTGCCGGCCCCAGACCACGGCCAGTTCCCGGGTCAGCTGGTTCACGCCGGCCTTGGTGATCCCGTACGAGAAGTTGCCCCGGCCCAGCGAGCTGACGCCGCCGATCGAGCTGACGTTGACGATCGAGCCGGGCTGGCCACTGTCCAGCAGCCGCTGGGCCAGCTGGCGGGCGCAGTGGTAGTAGCCCTTGAGGTTGACCGCGAACGTCTGGTCCCACTCGGCCTCGGTGATCCCCAGCGAGGTCCCGCGCCGGTTGATGCCCGCGTTGTTGACCAGGATGTCCGGCCGCCCGAACGTGGCCTCGGCCCAGCCGAACGCCTCGGCCACCTGCTCGGGGTCGGTGACGTCGCAGGCCCGGCCGGCCGCGGTGCCGCCCGCCGCGCTGATCTTGGCCGCCACCGCCTCGGTGTCCGGTCCGGACAGATCGAGCAGGCTGATCTGCGCGTGGGCGGCGGCGAAGACGTCGGCCACGGCCCGGCCCAGGCCGCCGGCCCCGCCGGTGATGACCACGTGCCGCCCGGTGAGGTCGACCAGCGGCTGGTTCATGAGGACCGTCCGTCCCGCCCGGGCCCGGCGACCACCGGGTTGCGCAGGCAGCCGAGCCGCTCGATCTCGACCTCGACGATGTCTCCGTCCTTCAGGAACAGCGGCGGGTTCTGGGCGCCGCCGATGCCGCCGGGGGTCCCGGTGGCGATGATGTCCCCGGGCTCGAGGGTCATCACCGCGCTGAGCTGGCTGATCAGCGCGGCCACGGTGAAGACCATGTTGGCGGTGTTCGAGTGCTGCATCACCACGCCGTTGACCCGGGTCTCGATGTCCAGGGCCTGCGGGTCCGGCACCTCGGCCGCGGTGACCAGGAACGGGCCCGCGGGTGCGAAGGTGTCGAAGTTCTTGCCCAGCGTCCACTGGCTGGTCCAGTTCTGCACGTCGCGGGCGCTGACGTCGTTGACGCACAGGTAGCCGCCCACGTAGGACAGGGCCTCGTCTTCCGGCACATACCGGGCCTGCCGCCCGATCACCACCCCGAGCTCCGCCTCCCAGTCGACCTGATCGCTCAGGGCCGGCAGCACGATCGGGTCGTAGGGGCCGGTCAGCGCGCTGGGGAACTTGGCGAAAACCGTCGGCCGGGTGGGCAGTTCCTGGCCGGTTTCGGCGGCATGATCGCGGTAGTTGAGGCCAATGCAGATGATCTTCGAGGGCGTGGGCACCGGCGTGGCCAGGCGGACCTGATCGAGCGGGACCCGTGCGGCCTCGGGCGCGTTGCCGGCCAGGGCGGTCAGCTGCCCACTCCGTTCCGCGGCCAGCAGCGCGCCCAGGTCGGCGGGCAGCGGCGGCTCGGCGGTGCTCAGATCGATCAGGGTGCCCGGCCCGGACACCACCGCCGCGCGCACGCCGGCCTGGCCCGGGGCCGCCTCGCCGTCGGCCAGAAAACTACACAACTGCATGTAAGCGCCGCCCATCGCGGGATCGTCAATTGATTCTTGTCAACAATCAACTTTTGTACACCATGGGCCAGTTGGCCCACAAGGGCGCCCCGGACCCGGTGTCAGCCCTTGACCGCGCCGGCGGTCAGGCCGCGGACCACGTAGCGCTGGACGGCCATGTAGAAGATGACGGGAAGCAGCGAGAAGACGACCCCGGCCGCCTGCAACTCGAAGATCGGCACGTCCTGCTGGCTGATGAAGGTGGCGATGCCGAGCCCGGCCGTGTACTGGCTGCGGTTGGTGATCAGCGCCGACGCGAACAGGTAGTCGTTCCAGCTGCCGAAGAACGCCACCACCGCCACCGCCACCAGCCCGGCCCGGGACAGCGGCAGCAGCAGCCGCCGCAGCACCCCCAGCCGGGTACAGCCGTCGACCAGGCCCGCGTCGAGCACCTCGTTGGGCACGTTGTCGAACGAGGACTTGAGGATCCACGAACCCAGCGGGACGTTGAACGCGGCGTAGAGCACGGCCAGCATGGGCAGGTTGTTGGTCCACCCCATCGACCGGTAGAACTGCAGCTCCGGGACGATGATCATGGCGCCCGGCATCATCTGGGTGAACAGCAGCAGCAGGCCGAACACCAGCTTGCCGTGCCACTCCAGCCGGCCCAGCAGGTAGGCGCCGAAGGACGCCAGCACCAGCGTGATCGCCACCGTGATCACGGCTACGAACACCGAGTGAGCCAGCCAGCTGGCGATGGGCTGGTCGCCGAACAGCTGGCTGATCGCGCCGGTGTTGAAGCCGTGCAGGAACAGCGGCGGCGGGAACGACAGCGTCTTGCTCTCGGGCTGGAACGTGGACAGGATCATCCAGTAGACCGGGAACAGCGCGACCACGCACACCGCCACGATCACCACGACCCGGACCGCCGATCCGGCCAGGCGCCGGCGGCTGCGCCGCGGCCGCGGCGCAGCCGCGGGGGCAGCCGGCACTGGCTTGGTCAGCACGGCCATGTCGTCCTCCGCTCAATCTGGTTCGTGGTCATGATCGGCTCCGCACCACGCGGCGCTCGATGTACACGAACAGGGCCGTGCCGATGACCGACAAGAACAGCCCGACCACCGCGATCGCGCTGGCGTAGCTGTAGTTGAAGAACTGGAACGCCTGGTTGTAGATGTCGATAGAGAACGTGGTCGTGTCGTTGCCCGGCCCGCCGCCCGTGGTCAGGTAGATCAGCGAGAACTGCTGCAGCGAGAAGATGAACGCCAGCACGGCCAGCAGGCACAGCGTCGGCGTGATGCTGGGCAGCACCACCGACCGGAACCGGCGGATCGCGCCCGCGCCGTCCACCCGGGCCGCCTCCAGCAGCTCATCCGGCACGGCCTGCAGTGCGGACAAGGTGATCAGCGCGTAGAAGGGGAAGCCTTTCCACACCGTGAGCACCACGATTGAAGGGAAGGCCAGATGCGAGCTGGTGAAGAACGCGTTGTGGTGCCCGAAGCCCAGCCAGCTGGCCATCCGGTTGAGGATGCCGAAGTTCGGGTCCGCCATCAGCAGGAAGGTCAGGACCACCGGGATGTCCGGCAGGGCCCACGGGATGGACAGGATGCCCCGCACGAAGCCGCGGCCGCGGAAGCTCCAGTTCAGCAGCATCGCGATGAACAGGCCCGCGATCAGCATCAGGACCACCACGAGCGCGGTGAAGGTCAGCGTGACCCGGACGACCTGCCAGAACACCGGGTCCGCGAACATGCGGCTGTAGTTGCTGAACGTGTACGAGCCCGACTGGCCCAGCTCCTGGCTCTTGAACGAGGTCAGGATGCCCTTGACGATCGGGTAGAGGACGAACACGCCCTCGAACGCCAGGATCGGTATGACCAGTAGGTAGGGCAGCCAGGCCCCGGACATCCGCCGCCGCGGCCCCGAGGCGGCACCGCGGCGGCGGACCTGGCCGGGAGCGTGCTCCCGGCCAACCTTCAGTACTTGCGTCACAGTGATATCCCTGTCGTCAGGCGCCGACCTGGGGCCCCAGTTCCTGCTGCGCCTGCTTCTGGGCCGCGGCCAGAGCGGCTTCCACCGTCTGCCCGCCCGAGATGGCGCTGGATATGGCCTTGATGATGATCAGGCCGATCTGGGAGTAGACGGTGGTGTAGTCGCCGAGGATGTCGACCTCGCCGACGTAGTTCGTCTCCAGGTAGCCGGACATCCAGGGCGTGTTCTTGAGGTAACCGGCGTAGGCCGGCTCGTACTGGCCGAAGTTGCTGTAGGGGATGATCGGGTAGCCGTTGGTCGTGGTCACGTAGTACAGATTCTTCGGCGTGACGAACCACTTGACCAGCTCCATCGCTGCCTCCTGGTTCTTGGAGGACTTCAGCACGGTGCACGGGTGCAGCCGGGCGATGGCCTTCTTGCCGGGCCAGGGCGGCGGGGCGCTGCGCAGGTTCGGGTAGAGCTTGGGGGCCAGCGTCTTCAGGCTGGTCAGCCCGGCGGCCACGTTGAGGTTCATGGCGATCCGGTCCGACTCCCACAACTTGGTGATGGCGGCCTCGGAGCTGCCCTTCGGGCCGCCCTTGTTCAGCAGCTCGATGAAGTACTTGACCGAGTTGACCACCGGCTCGGAGGTGAACGTCAGCGTCTTGCCCTTGGCCCAGGCGCCGTCGTAGGCCAGCGGGAAGTTCTGCACCTGGTTCCACCAGTCGGCGCCATCGGCCACGCTGTTGAGCAGGGCCACCCCGAACGTCTCCGGGCTCTTGGTCAGCTTCTGGGAGCAGTCCAGCCAGCTGTCCAGCGTGGTCGGCGGCTGCGCGTAGCCGACCTTCTTGAGCAGGGCCTGGTCGTAGGTGAGGGCGAACGGCACGTCGATGACGCCCAGGCCCTCCAGGTTGCTGCCGTTCTTGAACTGCTCGTGGGCCGGGATCGGCGTGAGCTTGAGGTCGTCGGTGATCGACTGCAGCGGCACACACATGTTGAACTTGGTGATCAGCGCCGAGGCCAGCTCGGGCGGGCACATGACCACGTCGGCGTTGATCGAGCCCGCCTCGGCCTGGGTGACCACGTTCTGGTCGTAGGTCGCGAACGGCCAGCCGACCCACTTCACCTCGATGTTCGGGTGGGCCGCCTCGAACTCGCTGACCAGCTTGAACCAGGCCGCCTTCTCGGCCACCTCGAACTGCTCCCAGGACATCAGGGTGAGGGTGGTCTTGCCGTTCTTGCTGCCCGACGAGCCCTTGCTGCTCGACGAACCGCTGCTGCTGCCGCAGGCGGACAGGACCGAAGCACCCGCACCCGCGGCGGCCAGGCCGCCGGTGAGCTGGAAGAAGTTCCGTCGGCTCAGTGGCTTGGGATCTGGCGCAGCGTTCGCGTCATTACGTGCGTTGCCATTCATCTCTTTCCTCTGTCCTTTGAGGGCGGCTGCGGGGTCGCCGGAAGGGAAACAAGGGCTGAACAGGAATTTTGCTTGAATTCGGCCGACTACCGCGAGCGGGCGCGCGGTCTTCGGAACGAAGAGAGCCAGGTCACGTAGCTGGTCTAAAACCGAACTATGATTCGTTTGCTGTCAACTGTCAACTATCTACGGATTGCAATTCGGTCGCTCCTTCGCAGGTCAGCCGGCGAACGTCAGGGCCGGCCGGCCGCGGATCCCGGGCTGCACCGCGAACAGTGCCCCGGAGGCCGGCTGGGCCTGGGTGTCGGCGCCGATCTGGGAGGTCGTGACGTAGAGGGTGTCCAGGCCGGGGCCGCCGAAGGTGCAGGCGGTCACCTGGGACACCGGCAGCTCGATGACCGCGTCCAGGGCCCCGGACGGTGCGTAGCGGTGCACGGCGCCGCCCTCCATCAGGGCCAGCCACACCCCGCCCTCGGCGTCCACGGTGAGGCCGTCCGGCCGGCCGGTGTCGTAGGGCACCTCGACCCACCGCCGCCGGTTGGCCAGGCCGGTACCGGGGGAGTAGTCGAAGACGTCGATGCTCTGCTCGTTGGTGTCGACGTAGTAGGCGATCTGGCCGTCGGGGGAGAAGTCGAACCCGTTCGAGATCGTCACCTTGTCCATGACCGGATGCACGGACCCGTCCGGATCGAGCCGGTAGAACGTGCCCGCCTGCGGGCTCTCGTCGGTGGCCATCGACCCGCAGTAGAAGCGCCCGTCGGGGTCGCAGCCGCCTTCGTTCAGGCGGACCCCCGGTTTCAGCTCGACCTCGGCCACGGTGCGCAGCTGGCCCAGGTCCCCGTCGGTGACCACGAAGCGGTCCTTGAGAGCCAGCACCGCGCCGCCGGGCGCCCGCGGCCTGATCACCGCGGCGACCTCGCCGACGTGGGTCCGGATCACCTCGCCGTCGCCGTCCAGGGCCAGGACGTCGCCGGCCAGCATGTCGACCCAGCGCAGGCCGCCTCCGCCTCCGCCGTCGCCCCAGTCGTCGGCCCAGCAGGGCCCCTCGCCGTGATAACACTGGGTGCCCGGTATCAGCTCTGGCTGTGTCACCGCGTTCTCCTTTGAACTCAGCCGACGGGCTGGACGATCATCGACCCGTTGGTCACTGAGCCGGAGGCCAGGTACTCGATCGCGTCACCGATGGTCCAGTGCGACAGCCGGTGCGCGGAGCGTTCGGACGCCGAGGCGCTGTGCGGGGTCAGCAGCGTGTTCGGCGTGGTCAGCAGGGGAGAATCGGCGGGCAGCGGCTCGATCTCGAACACGTCCAGCCCGGCTCCGGCCAGGTGCCCGCTGTGCAGCAGCTCGGCCAGGGCGTCCTCGTCGATGATCCCGCCGCGGGCCACGTTGATGACCATGGCGCCCGCGGGCAGCTGGCGCAGCTCGTCCCGGCCGATCAGGCCGCGGGTGGCCGGGATCAGCGGCAGGTGCAGGCTGATCACGTCGCTGCGCTCCAGCAGTTCGGGCAGGCTGTCCGTGCGCGTCACGCCGGGCGGCAGGCTGACCGGGGCCGGGTCGAAGACCAGCACCTCCCGGACCAGCGGCCGGACCCGCTCGGCAAAGGCCCGGCCGATGCGGCCGCCGCCGATGACACCCGCGCTGGCCTCGTCCAGGGCCCGGATCCGGCCCAGGTTCAGCGGCCCCTGCCAGCCCGCCCGCACGTAGGCGTCGGACGCCTTGAGCCGCCGCTCCAGGGCCAGCAGCAGGGCCAGCGCGTGCGTGGCCACCTCCGGCGCCCCGTAGGCCGGCTGGTTGAACACGGCGATACCGCGTTGCTCAGCCGTTTCGAGGTCGATGGTGTCGAGCCCCACCCCGGCCCGCCCGATCACCCGCACCGACGGCGCGAACACGTCGATGATGTCGCCCGGCAGCCGCTGCAGCGTCACCACCACCGCGTCCGCCCCGGCCGTCGACTCCGGGACCGTGTCCGGTCGCGTCAGGTCGATCCACCGGAGTTCGGCCGATTCGCCGAAGTCCTTCTCCAGGCCGCCATGGTCGCCGAACGCCGTGTCCGCCACCGCGATGACGGGCCTGCTCACGGGCGGCCTGACCGGGGGCCGGTGCTGCTCTGCATGGAGCAGACGGTAAGGCCCCT
>DATDIH010000132.1:0-2034 GCA_036521155.1 Streptosporangiaceae bacterium | reverse complement strand
GGGCCGCGATGAGCACCGACGCGTCCCGGGCCGCCGAGGACTCCGAGCACAGCGAGCCGGACCGGCCGGGCGAGTCCGAGGCGCAGCGGGACGACCGCAACTTCATCGAGCTGCTCAACGAGCTCCGCGTGGTCGGCATCGGCGTCCAGGTCCTGTTCGGCTTCCTGCTGAGCCTGCCGTTCACGAACCGGTTCTCCAGGCTCGACGCCGCGCAGCGCGGCGTGTACCTGGCCACGGTGACGCTGGCCGCCCTGTCCACCGCGCTGCTGGTCGCCCCGGTGGCCTATCACCGGCTGCTGTTCCGGCGGCACGAGAAGGAGAGCGTGGTCAAGATCACTAGCATGCTGGCCATCGCCGGGCTGTCCACGGTGGGGCTCGCGGTTTCGGGCGCGGTGGTGCTGGTGGTCACGTTCGTCGCCCCGGGGGCCCCCGCCATCGTGATCACCGGCCTGGTCGTGTGCGCGTTCGCGGGCCTGTGGTTCGCGCTGCCCCTGTCCCGCCGGGGCCGGGACGACCGCAAGGACGGGGAGGGCCGGCCGGGCGGGGGCGAACACGGCGGCCCGGCCGGCCAGGACCAGCCGGTCGGCCCGACGCTCTGAGCGAACGTGACGCGGACGGGTGATGGAACCTTTGCGCGTATCCATACGATGGGCATATGGAGTGGCCTAGTGAAGCTGAGACCCGCCCAGCCCTGACCAGCCCGGCGCGCGCATGACCGCGCCTGCGCCGGACACCGCGGCCCGCACCGCGATCCTGACCGTTGACGACGATCCCGGGGTATCCCGGTCCATAGCCCGTGACCTGCGGCAGCGCTACGCAGAGCAGCACCGCATCGTCCGGGCCGAATCGGGCCAGGCGGGCCTGGACGCGCTGAAGGAAATGCGGCTGCGCGGCGACGAGGTGGCGGTGATCCTGGCCGACTACCGGATGCCGCAGATGAACGGGATCGAATTCCTCGAAGAGGCGATGAAGACGTACCCGGCTGCCCGCCGGGTGCTGCTCACCGCGTACGCGGACACCGACGCCGCGATCGAGGCCATCAACGTGGTGGACCTCGACTACTACCTGCTCAAGCCGTGGGACCCGCCGGAGGAGAAGCTCTACCCGGTGATCGACGAGCAGCTGGATGCCTGGCGGCTGGAGGACTACCAGCCGGTGCACGTGACCAAGGTGGTCGGGCATCGCTGGTCGGCGCGGTGCACCGAGGTGCGCGAGTTCCTGGCCCGCAACGAGGTGGCCTACCGCTGGTTCCCCTCGGACGAACCGGACGGGGAGCGGCTGCTCGCCGCCGCCGGGGAGGATGGCCGGACGCTGCCCCTGGTCATCACGCCGGACGGGGAGACCATGCTCGCGCCGAGTGACGCGGAGCTGGCCAGCCGGGTCGGCCTGAGCACCACCCCGGCCAAAGACTTCTACGACCTGGTCGTGATCGGCGGCGGCCCGGCCGGGCTCGGCGCGGCCGTCTACGGCGCGTCCGAGGGCCTGAAGACCGTGCTGGTCGAGCGGACCGCGACCGGCGGCCAGGCCGGGCAGAGTTCCCGGATCGAGAACTACCTCGGGTTCCCCGACGGGGTGTCGGGCGCGCAGCTCACCACGCGGGCCCGGCGCCAGGCCCTGAAGTTCGGCGCCGAGGTGCTCACCACCCGGGAGGTGGTCGGCCTGGACGTCAAGGGGTCGGCGCGGAGGGTCCGGTTCGCGGACGGGGGCACCCTCGGTGCGCACAGCATCATCCTGGCCACCGGAGTCTCCTACAAGCAGCTCGGGGCGCCCGGGCTGACCGACATGACCGGCCGCGGCGTCTACTACGGGTCCGCGCTCACCGAGGCCTCAGCCTGCATCGACCAGGACATCTACATCGTCGGCGGGGCGAACTCGGCCGGGCAGGCGGCGGTATACCTGTCCCGGCACGCCAAGTCGGTGACGCTGCTGGTCCGCGGGCCGTCGCTGGAACGGTCCATGTCCTACTACCTGATCCAGCAGATCGCGGAAGTCCCGAACATCACGGTCCGGACCTGCACCGAGGTGATCGGCGCG
>DATDIH010000131.1:0-8319 GCA_036521155.1 Streptosporangiaceae bacterium | reverse complement strand
GGCGGGCAACCTGCTCGGCGGCGAGCAGTCCGGGCAGATCGCCGGCGTCGGGTTCGACCTGTACGTCCGCATGATCGGCGAGGCGGTCAACGAGCTCAAGGGCGACGGCCCGGCCGACCGGCCCGAGGTGCGGGTCGAGCTTCCGGTCAACGCGCACATCCCGCACGACTACCTGCCCGGCGAGAAGCTCCGGCTGGAGGCGTACACCCAGATCGCGGCGATCGACGGTGAGGCCGACGTGGCCAAGGTCCGGGACGAGCTCACCGACCGGTACGGCCAGCCGCCGGAGCCGGTGCTGAACCTGCTCGAGGTGGCCCGGCTGCGGGCCCGGGCCCGGCACGCGGGCCTGACCGACATCACCCTGCAGGGCAACCATGTCCGGTTCGCCCCGGTCGAGCTGCCCGAATCGAAGCAGGTCCGGGTGCAGCGGCTGTACCCCAGGACACTGCTCAAGCCGGCAGTGCGTACGATGCTGGTGCCGGTTCCCAAGGCGGTGCCCGGGTCGTCGTCGGCCGGGGCGTCCCGGGGCCGGTCCCCGGCCAGCTCGGTCACCGCCATCGGCGGCCAGCCGCTGCGGGACCGGGACATGCTCGCCTGGTGCGCCGAACTCATCGAGGCTGTGTTCGGCGAGCAGGCCCCGCCAGCCGTAACACCAGCCGTAACCAAGGCGTGAGAAGGGACCTCGCTGTGCGCCGCACACCGATCAGGACCGCCACCGCGGTCAAGGCCGCCGTTGCCGCTGCCGTCTTCGGCGGGCTGATCGCCGGGTGCGCCCCGGTCCAGATGGGCGCGGCCGCCACCGTGGGCAACGATTCGATCTCCACCAGCCAGCTCAGCTCCGAGGTGGCCAACCTGACCACGGCGGCCAAGCCGTACTCCAGCGCGGTCCACCTCACCGACGCGCAGAAGCCCAAGGACGTACTGGGCTGGCTGATCAGGTTCAAGGTGCGGGACGCGCTGGCGGCCAAGGAGAACATCAACATCACCACCAGCCAGCGCGAGCAGGCCCTGGAGAACATCTACGAGCAGGCGGCCCAGCAGGCTCAGCAGCAAGGCGTGAGCAACGTGACGCTCCCCGAGCTGGCCGTGGCCAACGGCCTGCCGCCGAACCTGCTGGACGAGCTGGGCAAGTACCAGGCCGTGGAGATCGCCTACGCCGAGCGGGCCAACGGCGGCAAGCTGCCGACCGCGACGGCCAGCGTGAACGCCATCACCAAGCAGTTCAACACGGCCGAGTGCCACGTCTACAAGACCGACGCGGTCAAGGTCAGCCCGCAGTTCGGCCAGTTCAACTTCACCCAGTCCGCGGTGGTCGCGGCGCCGGACACGCTGTCCGCCGCGGGCGGCGCGGCGCCCAAGTCGTCCACCTCGGGCACCACCCCGCCGTGCTGATCCTGCTGGTCACCAGCCCGCGGGTCGCTCCCGGGCTGCTGACCCTGCAGGCCTGGGACGCGCTGCGCGAGGCGGCCCGGGTGCTGGCCCCGCCCGATCACCCGCAGCACGCTGCCCTGGTCGCGGCCGGGATCGACGTGGACCTGCTGCACCTCCCGGCGGGCGAGCTGGCCCCGCGGCTGGCCGAAGCCACCGCGGCCGCGGGTGACCGCGACGTGGTCTGGCTGACCGGGCCGCCGGGCCACCCCGGCGGCGAGACCGGGGAGTCCGCGCTGCAGGCCGAGCTGGACCACGCCGGGCTGGCGACCGAGGTGCTGCGCGGTTCGGTGGACCTGCCCGGCTCCCGGTTGCTGGACCTGGTGACGACCATGACCGTGCTGCGGGAACAGTGCCCGTGGGACGCCAAGCAGACCCATTCCTCACTCGCGCCGCACCTGCTCGAAGAGCCCTATGAGGCGCTGGAGGCGCTGGAGAACGGCGACCACGGCGCGTTCCGGGAAGAGCTCGGGGACGTCCTGCTGCAGGTGCTGTTCCACGCCGAGGTGGCCTCCGAGCGGGACGACGGGACCGGGTACACGATCGACGACGTGGCCGACGGGATCGTGACCAAGCTGGTCCGCCGGCACCCGCACGTGTTCGCCGACGTGGCCGTGTCCGGTGCGGACGACGTGGCCCTGAACTGGGACCAGATCAAGAAGGCGGAACGGGCCCAGAAGGCCTCGCCGGCCGACGAGCCGGCCTCGGCGCTGGATGGCGTGCCGTTCGGGCAGCCGGGCCTGTCCCTGGCCAGCCAGCTGCAGCGGCGGGCCGGCCGGGCTGGGGTGCCCGACGACCTGCTGCCCGGGGACGGCCCCGGCCACGAGACCGTGGCCAACCTCGGCGATCAGCTGTTCGCCCTGGTCGCGACGGCCCGGGCCGCCGACCTGGATCCGGAGCTGGAGCTGCGGGCCGCGGCCCGTCGGTACCGGGACCGGGTCCGGGCCTGGGAGCAGGCGCACCCTTCGCGGTGACGGTCCGGCCGGATGCCGGCGTGGCCGGTGCGGCGGGCCCGCGCGCTCCACTAGGCTCGGACACGGACTGATAACGCACACATTCTTGAACAGGACATGAGGAGCCGGCGGTGGCCTCGATCAGCTCGATATATGGCAGGCAGATCCTGGATTCCCGGGGTAACCCGACCCTTGAGGTCGAGGTGGCCCTGGATGACGGCACGATCGCGCTGGCCGGCGTACCCAGCGGCGCCTCCACCGGCGCCTTCGAGGCGGTGGAGCTGCGGGACGGCGGTGACGAGTTCGGCGGCAAGGGTGTCACGCGGGCCGTCGGCCACGTGAGCGGTGAGATCCAGGACAAGCTGCTCGGCTTCGACGCCGACGACCAGCGCCTGGTTGACCAGGCCATGATCGATCTGGACGGCACGCCGGACAAGTCCCGGCTCGGGGCCAACGCCATGGTCGGGGTCAGCATCGCGGTGGCCCAGGCCGCGGCGGCGTCGGCCAGCCTGCCGCTGTTCCGGTACCTGGGCGGCCCCAACGCCTACCTGCTCCCGGTGCCGATGATGAACATTCTCAACGGCGGCGCCCACGCGGACAACAGCGTGGACATCCAGGAGTTCATGATCACCCCCATCGGGGCCAGCACGTTCACCGAGGCGCTGCGCTGGGGCGCGGAGACCTACCAGGCGCTCAAGTCGGTGCTGAAGCAGCACGGCCTGTCCACCGGCGTCGGCGACGAGGGCGGGTTCGCCCCCGACCTGGAGAACAACCGGGCCGCGCTGGACCTGATCGTGGAGGCCATCGGCAAGGCCGGCTTCACCCCGGGCCGGGACATCGCCCTGGCCATCGACGCCGCCGCCACCGAGTTCTACGCCGAGGACGGCTACGGGTTCGAGGGCTCGGCCAAGTCCTCGGCGGAGATGGCGGCCATCTACCGGGACTGGGTCACGAGCTACCCGATCGTCTCGCTGGAGGACCCGCTGGCCGAGGAGGACTGGGACGGCTGGCGGCAGCTGAACGCGGCCATCGGCGACCAGGTGCAGCTGGTGGGTGACGACCTGTTCGTCACCAACCCGGTCCGGCTGCGCCGCGGCATCGCCGAGCACTCGGCCAACTCACTGCTGGTCAAGCTGAACCAGATCGGCACCGTGACCGAGACCCTGGACGCGGTGGCCACCGCCCAGCGGGCCAGCTACACCTGCATCATCAGCCACCGGTCGGGCGAGACCGACGACACCACCATCTCCGACCTGGCCGTGGCCACCAACTGCGGCCAGATCAAGACCGGCGCTCCGGCGCGGGGTGAGCGGGTGGCCAAGTACAACCAGCTGCTGCGGATCGAGGAACTGCTCGGTGACGCCGCCGTCTACGCGGGCGCCGGCGCCTATCCGAGGTTCGCGGAACGGGCCTGATGGCCGACCCGCCCCGGGCTCCGCGCCCGAACTCATCGCCACCCAGCCCGCCCCGTCCGGGCCGGCCGCCGCTGCGGTCGGCCAAGCTGACGGGGCGGGCGGCCCTGCTCGCCGTGGTGATGTGTGCGATCGCGCTCAGCCTGGCCTACCCGGTGCGGGAGTACATCGGCCAGCGGCGCCAGATCGATCAGCTGCTGAACACCCAGCAGTCGCTCTCGGCGCAGGTCAAGAACCTGCAAACGCAGCAGCAGCAGTTCTCGGACCCGAACTACATCGAGCGGCAGGCGCGCGACCAGCTGCACATGTGCCTGCCGGCCGAGAAGTGTTACGTCATCATCGGCAACAACAGCCCCGCCCCGGACGCCACGCCGAAGCAGACCCCCACGCCGACGTCGTGGTACTCGAAGCTGTGGGGTTCGGTGAAGAAGGCGGACCAGCCGCCGCGCAAGTGATGGACTCCTCGACCGAGGCGGTGGTGACCGCCCAGCTCGGCCGCGCCCCCCGGGGCCTGCGGGCGGTGGCGCACACCTGCCCGTGCGGCCGCCCGGACGTGGTGGAGACCGCGCCGCGGCTGCCGGACGGCACCCCGTTTCCCACCCTGTACTACCTGACCTGCCCGCGAGCGGCGGCCGCGGTCAGCCGGCTGGAGGCGGCGGGGCGGATGAAGACCATGACGTCCCGGCTGGCCGAGGACCCGGACGTGCGGGCGGCCTATCAGGCCGCGCACCGCGACTACCTGGCCCGGCGCCGGGACGCGGCGGTGGCGGCCGGGCTGGAGCCGCTGCCGGACGGCACCCAGAGCGCCGGGGGCATGCCCGGACGGGTCAAGTGCCTGCACGCGCTGCTGGCCCATGAGCTGGCGGTGCCGGGCGGCAACCCCTTCGGCCAGGAAACCGCGGCGGCCGTGGGCGCCTGGTGGTCGGATGGCCCGTGCGTACCCGCGCTGGACGATGCCGCGGTGCCGGGTACCAGGAGCGAGAGCACGGAGGACCGCTGATGAACCGCCGCGTGGCTGCCGTGGACTGCGGCACCAACTCGATCCGGCTGCTGATCGCCGACGTCGACCCGGACCGGGCCACGCTCAGCGACGTGGACCGGCGGATGGAGATCGTCCGGCTGGGCCAGGGCGTGGACACCACCGGCCGCCTGGCCCCGGAGGCTCTGGACCGCACGCTGAAGGCGCTGCGCGGCTACGCCGAGCTGATCGAGAGCCACGGGGCCGAAGCCGTCCGCATGGTCGCCACCAGCGCCACCCGGGACGCGGCCAACGCCGGCGAGTTCACCCGCCGGGTGACCGAGGTGCTCGGCACCGGCCCCGAGGTCCTCACCGGCGACGAGGAGGCCCGGCTGTCGTTCCTGGGTGCCACCGCCGAGCTGGGGGCCTCGGTGCCCGCCCCGTACCTGGTCACCGACATCGGCGGCGGGTCGACCGAGTTCGTGCTGGGCCAGGACGGCCAGGTCGCCGCGGCGCTCAGCGTCAACATCGGCTGCGTCCGGATGACCGAACGCCACCTGCGCGACGACCCGCCGTCCCCGGCCCAGATCGACGCGGCCACCGCCGACATCGACCGCGCCATCGCCCGGGCCGCGGCGGTGGTCGACAGTTCCCGGGCCCGGACCCTGGTCGGCCTGGCTGGCTCGGTCACCACGGTCGCGGGCATCGCCCTGGACCTGCCCGCCTACGACCCCGAGCGGCTGCACCACAGCCGGCTGACCGCGGCTCAGGTGCACGCGGTGACCACCCGGCTGCTCGTCCAGACCCGGGCCGAGCGGGCCCGCATCCCGGTCATGCACCCGGGCCGCATCGACGTCATCGGGGGCGGCGCGCTGATCCTGGACCGCATCATGATCCGGCTGGGCCTGGCCGAGGTGCTGGTCAGCGAGCACGACATCCTGGACGGCATCGCCTGGTCCATCGCCACCCCGGACCCGGTCCCGGGGTCATGACCACCACCGCGGGTGCGCCCGGCGACGGCTCACGCGCGCCGGTGCCACCCGGGACGGGCTGGCCCGAGGATCCGGCCACCGCGGCCACCCCGATCGCGCACGATGCCGCGCAGGTCCGCGAGCTGGCCGTGGGCGCGCCCACCCTGCACGAACTGGTGGCCCGGCAGTCGGTCTGCCGGGCCTGCCCGCGGCTGGTCGACTGGCGCGAGGAGGTGGCCCGGGTCCGGCGGCGCTCGTTCGCCACCGAGCGGTACTGGGGCCGTCCCATCCCCGGCTGGGGCGACGACGAGCCGGAGATCGTGATCGTGGGCCTGGCCCCCGCGGCCCACGGCGGCAACCGGACCGGGCGGGTGTTCACCGGCGACCGCAGCGGCGACTTCCTGTTCGCCTCGCTGTACCGCTGCGGCCTGGCCGACCGCCCGGTCAGCATCACCGCCGGAGACGGGCAGCGGCTGCGGCACGCGCGCATGGTCGCGGCCGTCCGCTGTGCCCCGCCCGCCAACAAGCCGACCCCGGAGGAGCGGGACACCTGCGCTCCCTGGCTGGCCGAGGAGTTCCGGCGGATCGAAGCGCACTCCCGGGTGGCGGTCTGCCTGGGCGGGTTCGCCTGGCAGGCCCTGTGGCCGGTGCTGCGCCAGACCGGGTACACGCTGCCGCCCCGCCGCCCGCCCTTCGGCCACGGCGCCGAGGTCGAGCTCACCCGGCCCGGCCCGGGCCGCCGGCCGCTGCTGATGCTCGGCTGCTACCACCCGAGCCAGCAGAACACGTTCACCGGCCGCGTCACCCCGGCCATGCTGGACACCGTCTTCCGCCGCGCCCGCGAGTACTCCGGCCTGGGCGACCCCGGCACGCCGCCCGTCACCCCGCCGTCCCCGGCTGAGCCAGCTCCCGGCAGCACAGCTACCTGAGCTATCCCCCGCAGCCAGTTACCCGAGCCACCCCCCTGGCACCCAGTTTTCTGAGCCATCCCCCTGGCCCTGACACCACAGTTACTGGTGGGGCGGGAGACTAGTTCGCCAGGTCGTGATCTGGCGCGCGACCGATTTATATCTGTATTGCACGGTTCAACCGTGCAGATGCACAGACGAAATGCATTGTGCCTGGTAAGGGCGACAATGGCGGCCTGAGAAATTTGATCAGAAATGAGACTGGAGCGGCCACGGGCGGCAACAATGCACCACTTCGGTTACGGAGCGTTTATATGTGTCGGCACGATGGTTACACTCCGCACTCGGCTCACGGTAATGGCTAATTGAATAAACCGGGTCAGTCATACTCGCCAGTCCGAATATCGCGAGCCTTCGATTATGAAGAATTGCGGGGTATTATTGGCCAGCCCCCGTAGCCCAAGGGCAGAGGCCGCCCCCCTAAAAGGGTCGCTAGTGTCGGTTCGAGTCCGACCGGGGGCACCCTAACATTGGTATGTCCAATGGCCAGAAGCGGAGCTGGGAGCGTGGTGCCGGGTGCTGGATCCCCGGCGCCGCGCCGGTTGCCGGCGATCGCGTGTGTATTACATATTGCACGTGCAGGTGGTCTTGCATTCTAAACGCGAGCTCAGCGCCGTTTTCCTGAGACGATCTTGAAGCTTCGTTCGCTGTGCGAATTACGCAGCCGGTGCGTGCATGGTGGTAACACCGCAAATCGGAGAGCAGGCACGTACCGGCCACCGTGGGCTCCGATAGCCCGGCCAGGCTCCGGCCGGCTTGCGGCCGCCCGCTGCGTTCCTCCGATAGCGGTCGTAAAACAGCAGGGCAGCCGCTACCCGAAATCGATTCCTGGACCGCTCGCAGCCGCCGATAGAGCACGATGAGCAGAACAGCCGAGCCCGATGGACCTGGCTGCGAAATCCGGTGCCCTACTAGTGTGGCGCCACTGTTTCAGCCGCTGACCGACGGGCCGGCCCGGGAAATCGTGATCCGGATCATGACCCGCTGGTCGCGTTCCATGGCCGCCCGGTAGTCGTCCCAGTCCGGGTGCTCGCCGGAGACCCGGCGGTAGTAGTCGACCAGCAGGTCCATGGCCTCGGGCAGCGCGATGATCTCGGCCGTTCCCTCGGCCTGGACCCACGGGCCGAAGAAGCCGTCGGTGAAGGCGCAGACCGAAGCGAACGGATTGCGGCGCAGGTTGCGCGTTTTGATCGCGGGCTCCCGGGTGCTGATCAGCACCCGGCCGTCGTCGTCGACGGCGCAGGAGACGGGCGACAGCTGGGGCAGGCCATCAGACCGGATGGTGGCCAGCACCGCCCGGTGGTGGTCGCGAACGAACTGCTGAGCTTGCTCTGGGCTCATACCGCCCAGTGTCTCAGGTTTCGGGTCTCAGGTGGGTCAGGCCTGGTTCGGCTGGGCCGGCTCGACGGGCCCCACGCAGAGGGAGCCCGGCCCGCAGGCCCAGCCGCGAACCAAAAGATTGGGGAGGGCCGCGCAGGGGCCCAGAAGGAACGCCTGGTCAGATGGCGTTGAGGCGGAGACGCCGTTGCATCTCCCACTCGTGCACGATGGCGTTGGCGTAGCCATGCGAAATGCCGTGCTCGTCGGCAAGCCAGTTGGCGCGCTCTTCGCAGCGCAGGAAGGCCGGAC
>DATDIH010000130.1:0-12207 GCA_036521155.1 Streptosporangiaceae bacterium | reverse complement strand
TCTCCCCGCCCGACGGCCGGTCCAGCCCGCCCAGCAAGTGCAGCAGCGTCGACTTGCCGCAGCCGCTCGGCCCCATCACCGCCAGCGTCTCGCCCGCCGCGACGTCCAGGTCCACCCCGTCCACCGCGCGGACCAGACCCGCCTGGCGGCCGTACTCCCTGCGCAGCCCGCGTGCGCGCAGCACCGGGGCAGCGTCCGTGCCGTTCATGATCATTCCTTCCGTCCGGTCCATGCCCGCTCGCACGCCTCCAGCCAGCGAAGATCCGCCTGAAGCCGCAGCACTATCCCCTCCAGCAGCAGCCCGGCACCCGGCCCCTCCGGCTCGTCCATCAGGTGGAACGACTGGAACACGAAACCGATCGCGTCGCGGCGCATCCGGGCCAGGGCCTTCTCCCCCAGCCGGTCCACCCGGCGGCCGGACAGCAGCACCTCGCCGCGGGTGGGCCGGTCCAGGCCGCCCAGTAGGTGCAGCAGGGTCGACTTACCGCAGCCGCTGGGCCCCATCACGGCCACCGTCTCGCCCGCGGCCACGTCCAGGTCCACCCCGTCCACCGCGCGGACCAGGCCGGTCTCGCGGCCGTAGCTCTTGACCAGGTCTCGGGCCTGGAGCAGGCCGTGATCCTGAGGCGGCCTGGTCATGGCCGACCCGCCCAGTGCCGTTCGCAGGCTTCCAGCCAGTGCAGGTCGGCCTGCAGCCGCAGGACCAGTCCCTCCAGCAGTAGGCCCGCGGTTGAGTGATCGGGTTCGTCCAGGGCCGCCCGCTGAGCGTCCCGCAGGCGGCGCAGGATTTCCCGCCGCTGGGCGTCGACGATGGTCAGCGGGTCGGCCAGCCGGGCGGCGGCCGCCGCGACCAGCTTGAGGTGGAACTCGGCCGGCGCCGGGCCGGCCCAGGTCATGTCGGCCAGCCAGCCGGCCACCCGCTGCTGCCCCTCCGGGGTCAGCGCGTAGACCTTCCGGTCCGGCCGGTCCGGCAACCCGGCGGCCTGCTCCGAGGCGACCATCCCGGCTTTCTCCAGCCGGGTCAGGGTGACGTAGATCTGCCCCGCGTTCATGGCCTCGCCGAGCGGGCCGAGCGCTTGCCGCAGCCGGGCCCGGAGCTCGTATCCGTGGGACGGTTCCTTGGCCAGCATGGCCAGAAGGACTTCCTGCTGCATGGTGCCCCCTAACGGTTATCTAAATAGATAACCGTTAGGTATGGCGGTGTCAAGGGAGTTCTTCTTCCGCTTCGGCCCCCGGATAGGCCGGGGGGGCGGACAGGCCGGTGCCCGGGGCCGAAGCGGGAGCGGCCCCGGGCACCGGGGCGGGCGGCCAGGGCACGCCGCCCTGGAAGGTCAGGCGAGGGTGATCTTCCCGGAGCTGACCGAGATCTTCTGGCTGGGCAGCGGGCTGCTGGCCGGGCCGGTGATCACGCTGCCGTCCTTGGCGCTGAACTTGCTGCCGTGGCAGGGGCAGTCGATGGTGCCGTTGGCAACCTCGTCGACGATGCACTGGGCGTGCGTGCAGACCGCGCTGAACGCCTTGTACTCACCGGCCGACGGCTGGGTGACCACGACCTTGGCCGAGTTGAAGACCTTGCCGCCGCCGACCGGGACCTCGCTGGTCGCGCCCAGCGCACTGCCCAAGTCCCCGCCCGCCGACGGCGACGAGCCGGAGTTCGCCATGCCCGACCCGCTGGAGCCGGAGCCCGAGCCGCCGCTCATTGAGTCACCCGAGCCGCTGCTCCCGCCACAGGCGGTCACGGCCGCCGCCAGCCCGGCCAGGCCGATACCGGCCAGCCCACCTCTGACCAGCACGGCACGCCGCGGGCAGACCGGCTGGGATTCCTGCGTCACAGTATTCCTCCGTGATCAGTAGGCGTTCCCCCACGCCTCTGTCTTACGGACCACGGGCCGGCCGGGCTCAGCAATGTGGCGCTTGGTAAGGCGCCAGTAATAACTCGTAGCTGTTCGATCTCCGCCTTGAGCGAGGCGAACTCGGTCTCGTCGATGGGCAAGCTCACTCCTCGGTCAGTATGCCTGGGTGGGCGGTCGCCAGAGAAGCGCAGACCGTGGTCCAGCCGGGCCAGCTGACCATGCCTGCGAAGCGACCTTAGACGGTATAGATAGTTTGCACAGGTAAAGTATCTCCTGGACCGGCGGCACCTGCGGCCGGGCTGACGTTTTGCTGAGAGGGCGCTGAGATGCCGGGGTCAGGAGGGTAAGGCGGTGGGCGGGCAAGTGGTGGTGACCGGGCTGGGCGCCGTCACCCCGGTCGGCAACGACCGGGAGTCGACCTGGCAGGCACTGGTCAAGGGCGTTTCCGGGGTGGACAAGATCACCGCGTTCGATCCGGCCGGGCTGCCGACCCAGATCGCGGGCGAGGTCAAGGGCTTCGATCCGGCCGCGCTGCTGGACACCAAGCGGGTGCGGCGGTCGGCTCGGTTCAGCCAGCTGGCCATCGCCGCCGGCCGGGAGGCGGTCGCCGACGCGGGCCTGGTGCTCGACGACGACCTGAAGACCCGCACCGGCGTGGTGGTGAACCTGGCCGTGGCCGGGATGGGCGAGGTCGAACGGGCCACCCGGCAGATCGCCGCGCCCGAGCCGGCCCGGCTCAGCCCCTACTACGTGTCTTCGGTCATCCCGAACATGGCCGCCTGCGAGGTCGCCATCGACCTGGGCGTGCACGGGCCGGTGACCGCGAGCGCGCTGGCCTGCGCCAGCGGCATCTACGCCTTCCTGGAAGGACGCCGGCTGATCCTGTCCGGCGAGGCCGACGTGGTGGTCTGCGGCGGCACCGACAGCTCGATCACCCCGGTCATGTTCGCCGGGCTGTCCTCGATGGGCGCGCTGTCCAAGGGCAACGAGGACCCGGCCCGGGCCAGCCGCCCGTTCGACGCCAACCGGGACGGGTTCGTGTACGGCGAGGGCGCGGTGCTGGCCGTACTGGAGTCAGCCGAGCACGCGCAGGCCCGCGGGGCCAGGATCTACGCCACCGTGGCCGGGGGCGCGCTGACCTCCGACGCCTTCCACGTCAGCGCGCCGGAACCGTCGGCCCGGTGGACGGCCGAGGCGATCCGGCTGGCCCTGCAGCGGTCTCGTTTTGGGCCGGCCGACGTCGGCTACATCTGCGCGCACGGGACCTCGACCCGGGCCAACGACCGGACGGAAACCGCGGCGATCAAGCAGGTGTTCGGGCCGCACGCGGGTGAGGTGGCCATCAGCTCGCCCAAGTCCATGGTCGGCCACCTGATCGGGGCGGCCGGTTCGCTGTCGGCCATGGTCGCCATCCTGGCCATGCGGGACGGGGTGGTGCCGCCCACGATCAACCTGGACACCCCGGACCCCGAATGCGACCTGGACTACGTGCCGAACGTGGCCCGGCCCATGGAGGTCGACGTCGCCATGGTCAACGCGTTCGGCTTTGGCGGCCAGAACGTCGTGACCGTGTTCACCCGAGGAGGATGACTGTGGCCGTGTACGACCCCGCGGGGTTCCGCGACGTCTTCGAGCACCACTTCACGTACCTGGCCGGGTTCTGGCGCAACGTGCACCGGTACGCCAGCCGCCCCGCCCTGCACGACCCGCAGACCGGGCGGCGCTGGACCTACGCCGAACTGGGCCGGGACGTGGAGCGGGTGGCGGCCGGGCTGGCCGCGCACGGCGTCGGCCGGGGCGACGTGGTGGTGTTCCAGCTGTTCAACTGCCCGGAATGGGCCCTGCTGTACCTGGCCGCCCAGCACCTGGGCGCGATCGGGTCGCCGATCAACTTCCGGTTCTCCGCGGGCGAGACCGCGTACGTGCTCGATGACTCGAAGCCCGCGGTCTACGTGTACGACGCCGCCCTGGCCGGGGAAGCCGAGGCCGCGCTCGAACTGGCCGGGCACCAGCCGGATGCGGTGTTCGTGGTGGACGGGGAGCCGGAGCCGATGGCGGGCGCGTTGGCGTTCGGGACGCTGCTGACCGGGGAGCACCCGGCGGCGGAGCCCCCGTCCGGGGTCAGTACCTACGACGAGACCACCCGGCTGTACACCTCGGGCACCACCGGGATGCCCAAGGGCGTCGCCCTGAGCAGCCTGGTCGAGGTGCTGACCGCGCACGACGTGATCATGCACTTCCCGCTGTCGCCGGAGGACAAGACGATGAACATGACGCCGTGGTTCCACCGCGGCGGGGTGTCGTCCGGCGGCCCCTGCCCCACGTTCTACGTCGGCGCCGAGGCGGTGGCCCTGCGCCGGTTCGAGCCCGGGCTGGTGCTGGACTACGTGGCCGACTACGGCCTGACCTTCCTCATCGGCGCCCCGACCAACCTGGTCATGCTGGCCGACGCCCAGGAGGAGCGGGCCCGCGACCTGTCCTCGCTGCACGGGATCGTGACCATGGGCGCTCCGCTGGAGCGGCAGGCGTGCCTGCGGTTCCAGCAGGTACTGACGCCGCGGATCTTCAACGGCTACGGGACCACCGAGGCGTTCTGGAACACCTTCCTGCGCCCGGCCGACCTGCCCGAGCACGCCGGGTCGGCCGGCCGGGCCTGCACCGACGACGACGTGGCGGTGGTGGCGGCCCGCGAGGACGGGCCCGCTCGCCCGGACGAGCTGGTGGCCCGGGACGGCACCGAGATCGGCGAGGTCATCGTGCGCTCGGTCAAGTCCGGCTACGCCTACGTCAACAACCCGGCCGAGCAGGCCCAGCGGTTCCGCGACGGCTGGCTGTACACCGGGGACCTGGCCACCTGGGATTCCGGCGAGTACGTGACGATCGTCGGCCGCAAGGACGACATGATCATCTCCGGTGGCGAGAACGTGCACCCGGCCCAGGTCGAGGAGGTGCTGAACGAGCACCCCGGCATCCGGGATTCGGCGGTGGTGGGGCTGCCGGACCCGCGCTGGGGCGAGCTGGTGGTGGCCTACGTGATTCGTCTCGACCGGTCTCTGACCGCCGCGGAGTGTGACAAGCACTGTCAGGCGCACCCGATGCTGGCGGGATTCAAACGACCCCGGGCGTATCGGTTCGTGGACTCGCTGCCGGTCACCGCGACCGGCAAGAAGATGCACTACAAGGTGCGTGAGATGGCCATCGCGGACGACGCGGAGGGGCGGCTGCTCCGGCCCTGACCGCTGGGGGTGCCGGACGAACCGTTGGCGGGGCCGGACAGACTGAGGCTTGGGGTCCGGGTGTGGATCCGGGCCGGGGTCTGGGCTTGGGTCCCAGGCTGGGCCTGAGCTTCGGTCTCGGGCCGGGCTTGGGCTTTGGTCTCGGGCCGGGCTGGGGACTCGGGCTGGGCTGGGGCCTGGACGACCTCGGCCCAGACGGTCCGGCCGCTGGCGTTGCCGCACACCCCGCAGGCCACCGCGAGCGCGCGCACGATGACCAGGCCGCGACCGCGGTCGCAGCGGGCGCCGGCGATGACGTCGAGGACGCTGTCTTCACCGAGGCTGCTGCCTTCACCGAGGACACTGTCTTCACCGAGGCTGCTGCCTTCGGCGAGATCACTGTCCTCGGCGAGATCGAGGTCGAGTTCCAGGCCGGTGGGCGGGGCGTCGGTCAGGCTCGGTCCGCGCTCGGCACCCTCGTCGGTCACGGAGACGCGCAGCATCGGGCCCAGGCTGGCCACCTCCACGGTGAACCAGCCGCCGTTTCCGCTGGCCGTGTGCTGGACAGCATTGGTGCCCAGCTCGACCGCGACCGAGATCAGGTCGTCACGGCCAGGACCATCCGGGAGCAGCTCGGTCAGCCAGTGCCGGAGCTGAGGGAGTTCGCTTTCCTGACCACGGAACAGTCGCAGCCACCGGTAGACCCGGTCAGAGTTGTCCGGCAGGGAACGGTGCGCATGCACTATGTGTCACTCCTTACGGCCAGCGCTGGCCGTTACCGTCCGTCGAACTAACCGCGCTACCAGGCGGTCCGTTTTCATTGACATCCCCAGTATCGATTCGTATACGAGGCGCTGCGAGTGCTTCCGACGCACTTGCATGAAATGACGCATTTGCGGGACGGATTTGGCTGTCATGCGGCTTATGCCCGTAACCGTCGTAAAAACTGGTCTGACCATTGGGCCCACGGCAGTTCAGGCGGCCCGGGAGGTGCGAACGGTCCCAGTATCCCGGGCGCCACTGTCCGGACGCAAGTGTCTTGGACGGAATTGCATGCGTACGCTTGCGGTACATATGGACTTACCCAGGTGGCCCGGCCGGGTAGCTGGGGCTGGAGAGGGTGGCTGCACGCGGGTGGTCCGGGGTGGCGCGGCCGAGTAGATCTTGAATGGCGAGGGCGGCCCGGGCGGCCCCACCCCCGGGGTGTGTACGCCGTGGGGTCGCTGATGCTTTGGGGTTTTAGAAGCCATGGTGAATGGTGTGGTTTGGCGACGGAGGAAACCAGCCGCTCGAATGCGCATTCGCTACGGTTCCAGCCGCGTCCAATGGGGCGCCATTGGGTCGGTACCGCGAGCCGGGACCAGCCAACAGCTGTGGAACTTGCGACTTCTGAGGAGCACCAGACCACACGTGCGACTTGAGATTGGTGGGACGCAGGGGGCGCAGGGGACGCCGGGAGCAGTGCGGGCCGTGTGGGCTGGGGGTCAGTGGTGGCCGCTGCCCAGGCCGTTGCCGGTGCCGTTGGCCTGGCCGTTCGCGTTGCCGTTGCCATTGCCCGGGGCGGCCGCGCTGGCGGTGGCCGCGGCGGCGCTGGCGGTGGGGGCGGCCGGAGCCGTGGTGGGCGGGGCGGCCGGGGTCGTGTGCGGGGCCGCCGGGGTGGTGCGCGGCGCAGCCGGAGTGGTCGGCGCGTGCTGAGCAGGAGTGGTGGCGGCGGGCGCGCTGGCCCGGGGGCCGGTGGTGGGCTGGCCCGCGCCGCCGCCCGCGGTGGCCGCGCTGGTGGCCGAAGGCCCGGTGCTGGACTTCACCGATGGACCTGAGGACCCGCCCGAGTGGGTCAGGACCAGGCCGATAGCCACGGCCGCGATGATCACGATGGCGGCCACGGCGGCGAACAGGGCGGTACGCCGCCCCCCGCCCCGGCCTTCGCCACCGGCGCCGTGGCGGCCCGGGCGGCCAGGGTCGTCGTACGGGTCATAGGGTCCAGCCGGCCCGGTGGGGCCCGCCGGGGCGTAACCGCCGCCGTGGGTGGCGTACGGGTCGCCGGAGTCGTAGCGGCTGGTCGGCTGGTACGCGGGGGTCACCGGACCGGGCGGGGCGGCCATGGTGGCGGCCTGGTCCCCGTAGGGCGAGGTGGGCTCCTGGTAGGGAGCGGTCCGCGGGCCGCTCGCCGAAGCCGGGTAGTCGGCCTGGGTCGCGCCACCGGCCAGCCAGTCACGCTGGTCAGCGGCGGCCCGGGCGACCTCGCCCGCGGTGGCCGGGCGGGCGGCCGGATCTTTGGCGGTGAGGGCGCCGATGAGCGCGGCCACGCTGGGCGGGACCGAGCTGGGCAGCGGCGGCAGCGGGCGGTCCCGGTGCGCGACCGCGATCTCGAGCGGGGTGCCGCTGAACGGCGAGTCGCCGTCCAGGCACTCGTAACCCACGATGCCCAGCGCGTACAGGTCGGCGGCCCCGGTCACCGGGCCGCCGCCGAGCCGTTCGGGCGCCATGTACCCGGCCGTGCCGAGCAGCATGCCGGAGGCGGTCATGGGCGCGGAGTCGGCCGCGTAGCTGATGCCGAAGTCGGTGATCTTGACCGTGCCGTCGCGGGTCAGCAGCAGGTTGGCGGGCTTGATGTCGCGGTGGACCAGGCCGGCGTCGTGCGCGGCCTGCAGCCCGGACGCGGCTCCGGCCAGGATGTCCATCACCCGGGCGGGCAGCAGCGGGCCGCGCTCCAGCACCTGGGCCAGGGACGGGCCGTCGATCAGCTCCATGACCAGGAACGGCGGCTGGGGCGGGCGCGGCTCGACGTAGTCGTAGACCCGGGCGATGTTCTGGTGGGTCAGCGCCCCGGCCCGCTGGGCCTCGGCCCGGAACCGGGCCAGGGTCTGGGCCTGCTGTACGTGCTGGGCCAGCAGCAGTTTGACCGCGACCTGGCGCCCGAGGACAAGGTCGGTGGCACGCCAGACCT
Organism: Streptosporangiaceae bacterium; assembly: GCA_036521155.1. GTDB lineage: Bacteria > Actinomycetota > Actinomycetes > Streptosporangiales > Streptosporangiaceae > Bog-532. Next base: position 4,192 of record DATDIH010000130.1, on the reverse strand, counting down.
CGCCGTAGCCGCCGGCGGCGATCCGGCTGTCGAGCTGGTACCGGTGGTCGAGCTGCACCTTGCTGGGCGATGACACCTGGCTGCCTTACCCACCCTCCTGGCTTCTATCCGGGGCCGTCCGGTATCCGGGGCCGTCCGGCTTCCGTCCCGGGCAGCTTAGCCAGCCGGCTGGTCCGGGCCCACGGGAAGCGGCCAGAAAGGGCGCTGATGGCCGGCCAGGCCGGTGGCCATTACCTGCCGCGCGAGTACCTGCCGCGCGAGTACCTGCCGCGCGAGTTACGCCCGCTTGGCTTTCATTATGTAAATCACGAACCGCCGATAGGACGCGAATCGGGATCTGAATCCAAAGGTTCACATTGCGGGATTTTGTGCCGAAAATATGTCAGGCTTGTGCACGGTTAGTTAGTGGGCGCAAGCGTAACGCAGCCACGGGGAGGAAGGCGCGCTATGGCCCGTCCGAGGCTCAGCGAGCGGGCGCAGCAGAAGGCGCTGCGGCAGCAGTTGCGCGAGCACGGGCGGGACGACGCGGCCATCGCGGCCGAGTTCGCCCGGCGGTACCGGATGCGGCCTCGCAAGGCGTGGCGGCACGCGTACGGCTGGACGCTCAAGGAAGCCGCGGCCCGCATCAACGACCTGGCCGCCCAGGACGGGCTGGACCCGCAGAGCCGGGCGGGCATGACCGCGGCGCACCTGTGCGAGTACGAGGACTGGCCGGGCGAGGCGTCCCCGGGCAGTGGCCGCGAGCCCACCGGCCGCAAGCCCACCGCCTACATCCTTTCGTTGCTGGCCCGGGCGTATGCGACCACGGTGCCGAGCCTGGTCGACGAGACCGATCAGGCCTGGCTGCCCGCGGCCGACCGGCTGGTCATCACCCAGCTGGCCGCGAGCGTGGCCGCGTCCCAGCCCGCGCCGGTGGCGGACGCGGCCGAGGCCGCGGAGACGGCCCGCCCGGACAACGAGCAGGTGGTCACCGCGGCCCGGGAGGCGGTCCAGCACGCCGAGCGGGCCATCCGGCGCGAGGTCGAAGAGACCGGGCTGGCCGAGTTGCGGACCGAGGTGGCCCGGCTGTCGCTTGGGTACATGACCGGGGAGCCGTTCCCGCTGTTCCAGCGGATGCGCCGGGTCCGGGCCAGCGTCCACCGGGCGCTGGACCTGCGGCTGTGGCCGCGGGACGAGAGCGGGCTGTACTTCCTGCTCGGCCTGCTCAACAGCCTGATGGCGGTGGCCGCCAGCGACCTGGGCTACGCGGTCGCGGCCGAGAAGCTGGCCCAGGCCGGCTGGGCGTACGCCACCATCCTCGACCACCAGCCATTAATGGCCCAGGTGCAGACCGAGCTGGCCACCATCACCTACTGGTCCGGCCGCCCGGACGAAAGCCGCCGGCACGCCGAGTGCGGGCTGGACCTGCTCGGACAGGGACCGAACGCGGCCCAGATGCACCTGCACCGGGCCCGGGCCACGGCCCGGCTGGGTGATGTGACCGCGGCCCGCCGGGCCATCGCGGCCGCCGCCGAGGCCCGGGACCACGACCATCACGATGAGGTGCTGGAGGTGGCCGGCGAGTTCGGGTTCTCGCTGGCCTCCCAGCACTACCTGGCCGGGGCGGCACTGGCCGAGGCGCCGGGGGCGGAACGGGACGCCGCCGCCGAGCTGGAGCTGGCCATCGCCATGTACGACCTGGGGCCCGGGTCCGACGGCGACCACAGCTTCGGCTGCGCGGCCCGGGCCCGGACCACGCTGGCCGCCACCCGGCTGCGGGACGGGCAGCTGGACGCGGTCACCCCCGCGATCGCCCCGGTGCTGGCCCTGCCGCGAGCCCAGCGGATCGACTCGATCGCGGCCGGGCTCACCCACCTGCACGGTGAGCTGACCCGGCCCCGCTACCGCAACGCGGCCGGGGCCGGGGAGCTGACCGAGCAGATCCGGCTGTTCCTGCGGGAGACCGCCGTCGGCGGGAGCTAGGCCGGCCTGGAGGGGCTCAGGCCGGCCCAGCTGGCCCGGACGGCGCCGACGGCACGACCAGGACCGCGATCGGCCGGCGGCAGTGCGGGCAGGCTTCCATGGCGATGCGGGAGTGGGCGCCGGACGGACGGGCCGCGTCATGGTCCGGCGCGGGTACGGCCCGCAGCGGGGCCCGGTGGTCCCGGGCACGCTTCGCGGTCCCGTGCGAACGCTGCTCCAGCACGGTGGCGGCGGTCTCGATCCGGTCGTAGGAGGCCACCAGGCGGCCCTCGGCCTTGAGCAGCTCGTCGCAGCGCAGCCAGAACTGCCGGCGCAGCCGGTGCCGGCCGAGTTCGGCATCGGACAGGGTGCTGCGCGAGTACCCGGTCAGCGGGGCCAGGTCCCACTGGCTGAGCCCGGCCCGGTTGCGCTGCGCGGCCAGCTGCCGGCCCAGCGCCCGCCGCATCTGCAGCAGCGACTCGGTGCCCGGCCCGTCAAGGCCTGGTGCGTGCGGGCGCCCCGGGCCCGCACGGTGCGGCCTCACCGGGCCGCTCCCGCCGAACCGGTCCCGGCCGCCGCCGACGGCCGCAACGCGGTCGCGAACGCCATCCGCACGTGGCGGACCAGCGTGCCGTCGGGCTCGCGCATCCGCTCCAGCAGAGCGAAGGCGGCCCGGCGAGCGCTGTCGCGGTCGGCGTCGGGAATGTGCTGCCAGGCCAGCCGGGGGGCTTCGGCCCACGACGCCTGCCACCATTGCCGTGGCCCCGTGTAGTGCACACCGATGGTGCGGGTGCTGACCGTGACGCCGGTGTAGCCGCAGGCGGCGAGCTGATCGGTCATGCTGGCGGGCGAGCCCAGGCGGCGGACGTAGCTCTCGAAGCCGCTGCTGCCCTTGGCGAAGGCGTCCACCGCGCTGAACACCGGCGACCAGCGCGGGTCGGGGCCGATGCCCCAGGAGAAGGCCAGGGTGCCGCCGGGCTTGAGCAGGTCCCGCCAGGCCCGCAGCGCGATGTCCGTGTCCGGCAGCAGGTAGAGCACCAGGCTGGCCAGCGCGGTGTCGAAGCTGGCCGGGGCGAACGGCGGCCGGGCCGCGTCGCCGCAGCGGGTGATCACGTTGTCGAACCCGCGGGCGGCCGACTCGGCGGCGGTGCGGCGCAGCATCCCTTCGGACAGGTCGAGGGCGGTCACCCGGCCGCCCGGGGAGACGGCGCGGGCGCAGCGGACGGTGACGGCCCCGGCGCCGCAGCCCACGTCGAGGATCTCGTCGCCGGGCCGGGGCGCGGCCAGACGGACGAGCTCATCGGCCACGGGCCCGGCGAACTGGGCCCCCGAGCTGTCGTATCGGGGCGCCGCTTCCTCGAAGGTGGTGGCGACCATGTTCGCGGGCGCGGGCATGTCAGCTCCCTACCGGTTTGGTCATCACGTTGATGTTGAAGTTCTGCTTGAGCACGCCGAAGCTGTGCATCAGGTCCGGTACGCGCTGCAGGTGCACGCTGTTGACGGTGGCCGGGAAGGCGCCGAGGGCCATGACGGCCGCGATCTGCTTGCTGATCGTCGTGTAGTGCAGCAGTGCCGTCTGCACCACGGTGCGGTTGGCGGCGGCCATGGCCTGGCCCTCGTCCAGGGCGCGGGCCACGGCGGCCGCGGTCTTCGGGTATTTCTGGCACCACTGGACGGTGGCGGCGAAGCCGTTGATCGGGAAGTCCTGGGTGGCGCCGGAGTTGACGTCCAGCAGTTCCTCGCCGCCGGTCTGCTCTTCGGCCTGGCTCAGGTACGGCTCGACCAGGTAGGCGGCGTCGATACGGTGCTTCTGCAAAGCGGCGGGCATGGCCGGGAACCCCATGGCCACGAAGTGCACGCTGGACGGCGACACGCCCTGGGCCGACAGCGCCGACGACACCAGCAGCTGGGCGACGCTGCCCAGCGCGTTGACCGCGATGGTCTTGCCGGCCAGTTGCCTGGCGCTGGTGATGCCGGAGCTCGGCAGCACCACGACCTCGTCCACGTGCGGTGCGCCGGCGTAGCCGTCGGCCAGGATGTGGAACTTGCCGGCCCCGTGCACCTGGGCCTGGATAAAGCCGGCGTAGGCGCCGTTGACGATGTCGAGGCTGCCGTTCAGCAGGTCGGGAGTGACGTTCGCGCCCGCCGAGATCCGGACGATCTTGACGTTGAGCCCTTCCTGGCGGAACAGCCCGCGGCTCTGCGCCACGTAGAGCCCGGCCGAGGAAGCCGTGGGAACGGCGGCGATGGT
>DATDIH010000129.1:0-5178 GCA_036521155.1 Streptosporangiaceae bacterium | reverse complement strand
CTTGACCTTGCCCTCGCGCGCCGTCTCCTGGGCCATCTGGGCGATTTGCGTGCCCTGCGCCCGGACTTTGTCCATCAGTCCCATGACTGCCTCCGCCGTAGCTCTCGCAGGTTAACGCTCTCTGCAGAGCAGGATATGCCGACCCGGGCGGGCCTCTGATGTACCGAGGGTAACCGCACTAAAGCACTGCGGAGAGTAGTCGTGAGGTAATGGATTGTCCTGGATGGAGCGGTCTAATTCGGTCGTTCTCGGAGCACTGCCGGACATCCGGACCTTACAATCCTGTGAAGCCCCGCCCGGTTCGTTTCGTTCGTGCCTTACGTCCGGGTGCCCGCCACTGGCTTCTGGATGGAGAAAAGGTCGACGATGGCCGGTGTCATCGAACGCAGGGAGGGTTCCCGGGCGGCACCACGGCACCGCAAGGGCCGGGCAGTGCTTCGCCCGCCTTCCCGCGACTCGGTGCCCCCCGTGCTCCCGACACCGCCACTGGACGGCGAGAAGTTCTCCTACGTCCGCCGGCACATCTGGGTGCTCACCCTGTTCTCGGCGCTCAGCTTCCCGCCCCTGGTGTACAGCCAGGTCCGGATGGTCGAGAACTCCCAGTGGTTCATCCTCTACGCGCCGTTCGCGGTGTTCGGCATTTTCTGCTTCCTGCTGTCCATGATCGTGGACGGGATGAGCCGCAGCTTCGACCTGGACGAGCACAAGCGGATCGTGGCCGCCTGGGCGCCCCCGCGCTACCCCTCGGTGGACATCTTCCTGCCGGTCTGCGGCGAGCCGATCGAGGTACTCCGCAACGCGTGGTCGCACGTGGCCGTGCTGCGCAACCGCTACCCCGGCCGGGTCACCCCCTACGTGCTCGACGACTCGGCCAGCCCGGCCCTGAAGGCCATGGCCCGCCAGTTCGGGTTCGCCTACGCCACCCGCCCGGACCGGGGCTGGTTCAAGAAGGCCGGCAATCTGCGCTTCGGGTTCCAGATCTCTGAGGGCGAGTACATCCTGCTGCTGGACGCCGACTTCGCACCGCGCCCGGATACGCTCGACGAGACCCTGCCATACCTCGACATGTATCCCGACGTAGGGATTGTCCAGACTCCCCAGTTCTTCCACGTCCTGGATCAGCAGACCTGGGTCGAACGTGGCGCGGGCGCCATTCAGGAACTCTTTTACCGGTCCATTCAGACGGCCCGGGCCAAGAAAGGCGGCGCAATCTGCGTCGGGAGTTGCGCGGTCTACCGGCGCGCGGCCCTGGAGCCTAACGGCGGGATGTCCCTCGCGGAGCATTCCGAGGACCTGTGGACCGGCTTCGATCTGCACCGGCTGGGCTGGCGGCTGCGCTACCTGCCGGTCGCCCTGTCCACCGGCAACTGCCCCGATAACATCCTCGCGTTCCTGAACCAGCAGTACCGCTGGTGCTCGGGGACCATGAGCCTGCTGAAGGCCCGGATCTTCTGGTCGACCAAGATGCCGGTCTACACCCGGCTGTGCTACCTGACCGGCTTCATCGGGTACGTCTACACGGCGGTCTTCACGTTCGTGGCGCCCGCCCTGGCCGTCGGCATGATGCTCTTCGTGCCGGGCAGCCTGCTGCTGCGCAACCTCATCTTCGTGGCGCCCGTGCTGTTCTACGCGGGCGTGATCTACCCGATGTGGCACCGGGCCCCTTACCGGCTCGAGGCCTGGTCGGTCCGGGTCATCTCCGGCTGGGCCCACGTCTTCGCGCTCTGGGACATGCTGCGCGGCCAGCTGCGCGGGTGGCAGCCCTCCGGCAGCGGCGCGCGGCGGCAGGACGGCCGACGCCGCTTCTGGGTCGGCCTGATCCTGTGGAGCGGCGGGTCCGCGGGCCTGTGGGCCGGCCTGGCCCTGTGGCGCATGATGACCATGGACCCGTACAACTTCTTCCTCCTCTTCGTGCTCGGCGTGTTCCAGCTCGTGGTGGTCGGCCGGATCCTCATCCAGCCCCGGGCGGGGTACGTCTCGTGAGGGCCACTGCGACCTGCAGGACCACCGGCGTCCGCCTGGCCGGGCTGGCCGTGCTGGCCTGCGTGCTCAGCGGCTGCGGGCTGCTCGCCGCGCCGCACACCACCGCGACCAACAGCGGCCAGGACGGCGCGGCCAGCTCCGCCCCAAGCGCGCGGCCCAGCAGCCCGCCCTACAACGTCTCCGGGCTCCTGCACCCGGCCAGCGGGAAGTACTTCGGCCTGGAGGCCGACGGTGCGCCCGACTCGCTGGCCCCAGTCGAGAACTTCGCGAACAACATCGGACGCAAGCCCGACCTCATCGGCCAGTACGTGTCGTGGGGCAAGCCGTTCGACACCCAGGCGGTGACCAACGCCTGGTCCTACGGGGCGCTGTACTACATGGCCTGGGAACCGTTCGGGGTGAGCGTGCAGTCCATCGCCGCGGGCCGCAGCGACGGGTACATCACCCATTTCGCCCAGGCCGTCCGGGCACTCAACCTGCCCGTCGCGATCAGCTTCGGCCACGAGATGAACGGCAACTGGTACCCGTGGGGAACCAGCCAGACCACCCCGGCGCAGTTCGTGGCGGCCTGGCGGCACATCCACGACCTGTTCGCCCGGGCCGGGGCGGCCAACGTGATCTGGGTGTGGAACCCCAACATCATCAACCCGGTACCGCAGATCCAGCTCAGGTCGTACTGGCCGGGCCGGGCCTACGTCAGCTGGGTCGGGCTGACCGGGTACTTCGCCACGACCGGCCCGCACACGTTCGCCACGCTGTACCTGCCCACCATGACCGAGATCAGGCAGTTCACCGGCAAGCCGTTCATCATCGCCGAGACGGCCATCGAGTCCGGCCCGGCCACACCGGAGTCCGCGAAGGAACTGGTCGACTCGGTGACCCAGCATCCAGACGTGCTCGGGTTCATGTGGTTCGACTACAACAAGCAGGGCGTCGACTGGCGCGTCGAATCGCGGCCGCCGGTGCGCGCGGCGCTCGCCGGTGACATCTCCGGGCTGCGCCTCGTCAATCCGCGGAAATGAGCAGGCGGCCTCGTAACCCGGCCCCCCCCGGGCGCCCGGGGCCGGTCCGCAAGGACCGTGCCACCCCCGCCGGCCAGCGGCCGGCGGTCTGGCCCGACGTGGTCGACACCGTGATGCTGGCCAAGTTCACCCAGCAGACCGACGCGCTGGTGCCGGGCCCCGGCGACCCTGACGCACCCCCGGGGCACCCGGGGGAAGGCACCCGGGTGCTCCGGCAGCCGCGCGGCAGGCATGGCTCGGGCCCGATGCGGTTCACCACCTCGAGCCGCCGCCGGACGTGGGTGAGCCGCGCCGTCCTGTTCGCGATCCTGTGCGTGCAGGCGGCCCTGACCCTCCGGATGGGCAACACGGCGTTCGAGGACGAGGCCCTGTACCTGTACAGCGGCCATCTGCAGATCGCCCACCTGCTGCACGGGACCCCGCTCCAGGGCAACTACGCCTCGTACTTCTCCGGGGCGCCGGTCCTGTATCCCGTGCTCGGCGCGCTCGCCGACGACGTCGGCGGCCTGGCCGCCGCCCGGGCCGTCAGCCTGCTAGCCATGCTGGGCACCACGGCCCTGCTCTACTCCCTGACCCGGCGGCTGTTCAACGAGCGGGTCGGCCTATGCGCGGCCGTGATCTTCTCAGTCACCGAGTCAGCGCTGTTCCTCGGGCACCTGGCCACGTACGACGCCCCCTCCCTGTTCCTGCTCGCGCTGGCCACCTGGATCGTCGTGCGCACGGCGAGATTCCGCTGGCCGGTCTACCTGCTGGCGGCGCTTCCGATCGCACTGGCCGTGGCCACCAAATACGCGTCGGGGCTGTTCGTGCCGACCATCGTGGCGCTGGCCGGGCTGGCCGCGTGGCCGTACCGGGGACGCAAGGCCCTGATTTCCCCGGTGGCCCTGGGCGCCGCCGTGGCCGCGATACTGGCCGCGGCCCTGAAGCTGGCCGGGCCGAACTACTTCACCGGGGTCAGGTTCACCACCACGGCCCGGTTCCAGGGCACGACGGCCACCACGGTGCTGCTCCGTGACAGCCTCCAGTGGGGCGGGCTGCCGTTCGCGCTGGCCCTGATCGGCGTCGTGGCGTACGCCATCCGGCCGCAGACTGAGCCGGGCGAGCAGATCGCGGCGGGCGGGGGCCGGGCCTGGCGGATCACGCTGGGCATCGTGCTCACCGGGACCGCGCTGCTGGCCCCGCTGGACCAGATCCACATCCATACCCTGACGTCCCTGTGGAAGCACATCGGCTTCGGGCTGTTCTTCGCCGCCCCATTCGCCGGGATCGGGCTGACCCGCATCATCGGCGACCATTTCCGCCGCGCCCAGGTCGGCATTGCGATCTGGGGAGCGGCGCTGGTCATCGGGATGACGCAGGCCAATAACCTGTTCAATGCGTGGCCGGACTCCAGCGCGTTCACCAGGGTGATGGCGCAGCACCTGGCCCCGCACGCGCGTTACCTGGTTGAGGTGGACGAGGTACCGATCTACTACCTGCGCGGCCACCGCGACGCGCAGCCGGACCAGTTCACCTCCACGTACTTCATCGGCTACATCGACCGGCAACACCAGTACCTGACCGGGAACGCCGGGTACGTGGCCGCGATCAAGGCGGGTTACTTCCGGGTCGTCGCCTACAACGGCCAGGTCACCCCAGCCCTGGACAACCTCCTGGCCCGTACCCTGCGAGCCGATCCCGACTACCGCCTCGCCGCGACGCTCAGCAACGGGAACCACAGCGTCAACTACTACGTCTGGGTCCGGCGCTAGCTCACACCGCCGGCAGGTTCGCCTCGATCGCGGCGATGACGGCCGGGTCCTCGGGGTCGGTGCGCGGGCGGAACCGGGCGACGACCGTCCCGTCCGGGCTCAGCAGGAACTTCTCGAAGTTCCACTGGATGTCGCCCGCCTCGCCATCCGCGTCGGGTACCGCGGTGAGCTCCTCGTACACCGGGTGCCGACCCGGCCCGTTGACGTCGATCTTCTGCAGCAGCGGGAAGCTCACGCCGTACGTGGCCGAGCAGAACTCCTGGATCTCGTCCGCCGTGCCCGGCTCCTGGCCGCCGAACTGGTTGCACGGGAACCCGACGACCGAGAAACCGCGGTCACGGTACGTCTCCTGCAGTCGCTCCAGCCCTTCGTACTGCGGCGTGAGACCGCACTTGGACGCGACGTTGACCACGAGGAGGGTG
>DATDIH010000128.1:0-23282 GCA_036521155.1 Streptosporangiaceae bacterium | reverse complement strand
GGCTCGCTGGTCATCGACCGCACCGAGGCCATGACCGTCATTGACGTCAACACCGGCAAGTTCACCGGCCAGGGCGGCAACCTGGAAGAGACCGTCACCCGGAACAACCTGGAAGCCGCCGAGGAGATCGTCCGCCAGCTGCGCCTGCGCGACGTCGGCGGCATCATCGTCATCGACTTCATCGACATGGTGCTGGAGAGCAACCGCGAGCTGGTGCTGCGGCGCCTGCTGGAGTGCCTGGCCCGGGACCGCACCAAGCACCAGGTGGCCGAGGTCACCTCGCTGGGCCTGGTCCAGATGACCCGCAAGCGGGTCGGGGCCGGTCTGCTTGAGGCGTTCTCCCAGCCCTGCGAGTGCTGCAACGGCCGCGGCGTGCACGTGTCCCTGGACCTGGCCGACATCGGCTCGTCCGGCTCGTCCGGCTCGTCCGGCTCGAACGAGTCCAACGGCCGTGGCCGCGGTCGCCACGAGCGCCGCAGCGAGTCCGGTGACCAGGGCCACGGCAAGTCCGAGGCCAGCAACGGCAACGGCAACGGCTCCAACGGGCACGGCGCCAGCGGCGGCAACGACAGCAACGGCGAGAGCAAGCCGGGGGAGGGCCGCCGCAGCCGCAACCGCCGGCGCGGCAGCCGCCAGGACCCGGCGCCCGCCACCGAGGTCCAGGCCACCCAGGACGCTCCCGCCGCCGAGGCCGCCGCGGAACCGGGCGAGGTCTCGAGCGCCGTGGCCACCCTGGAGGCGACCGAGGCCGCGGGCCAGCCCACCGAGCCCGCCGAGCTCACCGAGCTGCTGGTCCCCGCCGAGACGCCCCCGGCCACCGGGGCCCCGATCGTCGAGACGACCCCAGCCCCGGAGACTCCGGCCGCCCCCGAGACCGCTACCGCCGAGCTCGGCCCGGACCTGGAGGCGGTCGAGGTCCCCGCGGCCGGCTCCGGGCCGGCCGCCGAGACCCCCCAGCCACCCACCGAAGGGCACTGACCCGCGTGACAGTTACTGCCTAGCGCCAAAGCTTTGGTAACCTAGACCGTCGGCGCCTGGGACGTGCCCGCAGCACGGGCCCCCGGCGCCAGTTGAAAGTTCAGGCGAGCCCGTCGTTGGCACATCGTTCCCTGGCCCGGCCAGGGGATTCGCGAGGGCACGCACGAGGGAGAGAGAGTTCTCGGGTGTACGCGATTGTGCGCGCAGGCGGCCGGCAGGAGAAAGTGTCGGTAGACGACGTCCTGAACGTCGACAAGCTTTCCGGTGACGTCGGCTCCAGCATCACGCTGGCCGCCGTCCTGGTGGTCGACGACGACAACGTGATCTCCGACCCGGCCAAGGTCGGCGGGTACCAGATCACGGCGGAGATCGTCGGCGACGCCGCCGGGCCAAAGATCAACATGATCCACTACCGGAACAAGACCGGCTACCGGCGTCGTCTGGGTCACCGTCAGAAGTACACGCAGGTCCGGATCACCGGTATCGACGGGCCGAAGAAGGCCAGCACAGCGAAGGCGAAGAGCTGACATGGCACACAAGAAGGGCGCGTCCTCCAGCCGTAACGGCCGCGACTCCAATGCCCAGCGGCTTGGCGTCAAGCGGTTCGGCGGCCAGCGCGTGAACGCGGGCGAGATAATCGTCCGGCAGCGCGGGACCCACTTCCACCCCGGCATCAACGTCGGCCGGGGCGGCGACGACACCCTGTTCGCGCTGGTCGCGGGCAAGGTGACGTTCGGTTCGCACCGCGGTCGCCGGGCCGTCAGCATCACGCCGGAGAGCGAAGACACCCCGGTGGCCGCCGGCTAGGTCCGCGGCCCCGCAAGGGAAATCATCAGGCAAAGGCGGACCGGCCCCCGGTCCGCCTTTGTCATGCCCGAGCCGAGACTCGAGCGCCACACGGAAAGGAGGGGCACCATGGCTGAATTCGCCGATGAGGCCCTGCTCAAGGTGGCCGGCGGTCACGGCGGTAACGGCTGCGCGTCCATCCGGCGGGAGAAGTTCAAGCCGCTCGGCGGCCCCGACGGGGCCAACGGCGGGCGCGGCGGGGACGTGATCCTCGAGGTCGACCCGAACGTGAACACATTGCTGGACTTCCACCGCCGCCCGATCCGCCGGGCCGGCAATGGCAAGCCGGGAGAGGGGTCGAACCGCACCGGCGCCGAGGGCGGCGACCTGATCATCGGAGTCCCGGACGGCACCGTGGTCAGGACCGGCGACGGCAAGTTCCTGGCCGACCTGGTCGGGACCGGTACCCGGTTCGTGGCCGCGCCCGGCGGCAAGGGTGGCCTGGGCAACGCCGCGCTGGCCTCGCCCCGCCGCAAGGCCCCCGGGTTCGCGCTCAAGGGCGAGCCGGGGGAGGAGCACGACCTGCTCCTCGAGCTCAAGAGCATCGCCGACATCGGCCTGATCGGCTTCCCGAGCGCGGGCAAGTCGAGCCTGATCGCCGCGATGTCGGCGGCCCGGCCCAAGATCGCCGACTACCCGTTCACCACCCTGATCCCCAACCTGGGCGTGGCCGAGGCCGGTGAGGTGCAGTTCGTCATCGCCGACGTGCCCGGCCTCATCCCCGGGGCCAGCCAGGGCAAGGGCCTGGGCCTGGAGTTCCTCCGCCACATCGAGCGGTGCGCGGCCCTGGTCCACGTGATCGACTGCGCCACCGAGGAACCGGGCCGGGACCCGCTCAGCGACTTCGAGGTCATCGAGGCCGAACTGGCCGCCTACTCCGAGCTGACCGGCACCAACCTGGCCGCCCGGCCCCGGCTGGTCGCGCTGAACAAGATCGACGTGCCCGACGCCCGCGACTTGGCCGACCTGGTGCGGGACACCCTCACCGAGCGGGGCCTGCCGGTCTACGAGGTGTCCGCCGCCACCCGCGAGGGCCTGCGTGAGCTGGGCTTCGCCATGGCCGAGCTGGTCACCGCGGCCCGGGCCGCCGCGCCCGCGCCCGAGCCGACCCGGACCGTCATCCGGCCCGCGGCCACGGCCGGCCCGGACTTCGAGATCGTCCGGACTCCCGGGGGTGGCTACTTCGTCCGCGGCGAGAAGACCCGCCGCTGGGTGCTGCAGACCGACTTCAGCAACGACGAGGCCGTCGGCTTCCTGTCCGACCGGCTGGACCGGCTCGGCGTCGAGGCCGCCCTGGCCGCGGCCGGGGCCGTGCCCGGGGACGAGGTGCTGATCGGCGACCCGGCCGACCCGGTGGTGTTCGACTGGGACCCGACCCTCCCCTCGGGCGTCCTGCCCGGCCCCCGCGGCACCGACCGCAGGCTGGGATGACCGGGCCCGAGCGGCCCGGTATCGCGTCCGCACGTCGCGTCGTGGTCAAGGTCGGCTCGTCCTCCCTCACCACCCCCGACGGCAGCATCGACGACGAACGCATCGCCGCCCTGGCCGACGCCTTCGCCGGGAAACTGCAAGCCGGCGCCGACCTGATCCTGGTCTCGTCCGGGGCCATCGCGGCCGGGATCGCCCCGCTGGGCCTGCCCACCCGCCCGCACGACCTGGCCACCCAGCAGGCCGCGGCCTCGGTGGGGCAGGGCCTGCTGATCGCCCGCTACGCGGCCGCGTTCGCCCGGCACGGCGTGGGCACCGGCCAGGTCCTGCTGACCGCCGACGACCTGATGCGGCGGGCCCACTACCGGAACGCCCAGCGCACCCTGGACCGTCTGCTGGAACTGCACATCCTGCCCATCGTCAACGAGAACGACACCGTGGCCACCGAAGAGATCCGCTTCGGCGACAACGACCGGCTGGCCGCCCTGGTCGCCCACGTCACCCGGGCCGACGCGCTGATCCTGCTCTCCGACGTCGACGGCCTGTACGACAGCGACCCCCACCGTCCCGGGGCGCACCGCATCACCGAGGTGCGCGGACCCGCCGACCTGGACGGCGTCCGGATCGGCGGCAGCTCCGGCGCCCGGATCGGCACCGGCGGCATGACCACCAAGGTCGACTCGGCTCTGATCGCCACCGGAGCCGGCATCCCCACCGTGGTGGCCGGCGCCGCCGACGCGGCCGCGGCCCTGGCCGGGGAGCCGGCCGGCACCTACTTCGCCCCCACCGGCCGCCGCCCGCGCACCCGCCTGCTGTGGCTGGCCCACGTGGCCGTGCCCCGCGGCCAGCTCTACCTGGACCAGGGCGCCGTGGACGCGGTGGTCGGCCGCCATGCTTCCCTGCTGCCCGCGGGCATCACCAAGGCCGAAGGCAGCTTCGAACCCGGCGACCCGGTCGACCTCTGCGCCCCCGACGGTGCCGTGGTCGCCCGCGGCCTGGTCAACTTCGACTCCACCGAGATCCCCGCCCTGATGGGCCGCTCCACCCGCTGGCTGGCCCGCGAACGCGGCCACGAATACGAGCGCGAAGTGATCCACCGCGACGACATGGTCGTCTTCGCCCCCTGACCGCCGGTCCGGCGATGAACTAATCTGAGTCTGGGCAGGAGCGCCTGCCGCACTCCGAGCTGCCGTGGCCCGCGCCTCCGGTAGTGGTGAGGACAAGGGCCGCCGGTTCGCGCTCGCTGGGACAGATCAGTCCACGCTGAGTCAGGCGATCAGGGCGCGGGGCAGCATCGCCGCGAAGGACATCGCGTGACTGACGACAGCGCGTTCAAGCAGCAGGTCCGCGCCCGCATGGCGCAGACCGGGGAAAAGTACACCGTCGCCCGCCGCATCGTCGCCGGGCATGTACCGGGCCAGCCCCCGGTGGCGCTGCGGGTGTTCCTGAATCCGCACGTGGACCTGGAGCTGACCGACGAGGCGGCCCGGGCCTACGAGGCGGCCGATGAAGCGGGCCGGCGGGACCTGGCCAGCCGGCTGCTGGCCGACCACCTCGAACTGGCCGGGGTCGAAGCAGCCGGTCTGGCCGCCGGGTCGGAGATCCTGACCGTCCAGGAACTGCGCATCGAGGAGATCAGCGACCTGATCCGCCGCCGGATCGGACGGGCCGCCGGCGTGTCCGCGATCGGGGTCAGCGGCGACCTGGACCACGTCCGGGTCGACATTCACGTGGCCCGGCCGGGTGTCGCCCGTGGCCACGGCGACGCCGAGGCCGACCGGCTCCGCACCGAACTGGCCGAGCTGACCGGCAAGCCCGTCCAGCTGAACATGATCCATGACCGTGGCCCGCACGAGGGCGCCCGAATCGTCCGCCCCCTGACCCTGTGACCCCGGCTCGCTAGCGCCGCCTCCACACCCGCAGTCACCACACCGCCACCCCATACACCTCAACCCCGTCACGCACCTTCAGCACCCCAACCACCTTCAGCACCCCAACCACATCAGCACCTTCAGCACCGTGGGCACCCTTGGCCACCCGGCCACCCCGTCCCCCAGCGTCTCCGGCTACCTCCGCACCTCCGGCCACTCCTGTGCCCCGGCACCCCGCCGCGCTCATGATCGATGTACGTTTACACCCCCTCTATGGTGCGTAAACGTACATCGATCATGGAAACCGGCCCATCCTGTGGGGCCTCGGGTGCCGTAGGTGCGCACGCGTCTGCAGCGTCGGGTGTGACGAGCTACTCGCGTCACACCAGCCGCGGAAACAACTAGCCTCCGGCCAGTCCCTCCCACCACCGCCAGCGGGCTGGCAGTGGGCCCAGCCCCGGCCATCGCCGCAGCACGCTCGCCGCCATGTCCCCGGCCAGCCGCCCGGTCTCGGCCAGCGGCCCGGTCTCGGCCAGCGGCCCGTCCGGCCCAGCCAGCTCACCCACCACCAGCAGCCGGTGCAGCAGTCGCTGCCGCGCGGTGGCGACACCCCAAGTCCAGTCCTCGTCCAGCAGCCGGCCCAGGTGATCGTCCGGGCCGCGCAACGCCCGCTCGACCAGCCCGTCGCCGCGCAGCAGCCAGCCCGCGCAGGCGTCGGTCACGTCCCCCGCGACGTCCGTCCCGGTCACGTCGCGCCAGGTCGTGCGGTACGCCGCCTCGGCCGCCGCCAGCAGTGGCCGCTCCGGGGCCAGCGCACACCAGCAGGTCGGGAAGCCGATGCGCAAGTAAGCCAGCTCTACTAGGCCGTCGCCCCAGGCCGCGTTTTCGAAGTCAACGAAGCGCACCCCAGCCGCCGTGTGCAGGAAATTGTCGGGGCAGGGGTCGCCATGCAGCAAAGCCCGCCCCGCGGCCCGCGCCACCGCCTGACCCGCAGGCCGCCCCGCAGCCTGACCCGAGGGCCGCCCCGCAGCCTGACCCGGAGCCCGCCCCGGAACCAGGGCCGCCTGGGCCAGCCGCCCCACCAGCCCCTCCAGCTCGCCCCGCACCCCCGGCCTCACCGAGACCCCGAGCGCCCCCGCCAACCCGAGAAACGCCCCTACATCCCCGTCCGACGGCCCCCTCCAGCCAGGCAACCGACCAGCCACCCCAGAGCCCACATCCACCCCAGAGACCCCTACAGCCCCAGAGACCCCAGCAGCGTGCAGCCGAGCCAACGCCCCCGCGTACCCGACCAGCCAGTCGTCACCCGGCGCCCGGTTCTCCAGGTACTCCAGCACCAGGACCCGCTGGTCGGGATCGAACCCCAGCAACCGCGGCGCCACCGGCGGCTCGGCCGCCGCGGCCAGCCGCAGCGCCGTCACCTCACGCCCAAACCGCTGACCAGCCTCCGGCCCGTCAACCAGCTGCTTGACCACGGCCGCACCACCCAGCCGCGGCAGCTCAACCTGCCACACCCGCGACCGCGGGCTGCTGTCCAGCCGCCGAACTTCAGCTGGTGAACCAAGAAGGCCCCGAAGCCGCTCCCCGAACGGAAGCGGCCTCGAGGCCTCAGGACCCCCGAGGGTCAGTTGTCGTCGCCGTTGTTGTCGCGGCGCCCGTTGCCGAACCGTCCGAGCAGCCCCTCGCTCGCCCGCATGGCGCTGTCAGCGGCCCCGCGGAACATCCCGACCAGCGGGTCCTCGGTCCGGTTCCAGGATTCCTGGTAGGACTTGGCCGCGTTCCGGATCTCTTCGCCGATGGTGGTGGTGGAGTCGGTGTCGCGGCGCGGGTAGTCGCCGGCCAGGATGCGCTCGTACGCGCCGCTGTCGATCCACCGGGTGAGCTCGGCGAACCGCGTCACCGCGAACGGGTGCGAGTTGCCCTGCAGCTGGAGGATCTTCAGCAGCCCGTCGCGCACATCGGGCACGGCGTCGTAGTCGTGGGCCTGCTCCATGAAGGCGTCGGAGTTCAGCTCCGACAGCCGGGCCCCGCCCGCCAGCTTCATCAGCACGCGCCGGGCGGCGTCCGGGTCCTGGCTGGCCAGCAGGCCGGCCCGGTCACAGGACAGCTCGGACTTGCGGTACCACTCTTCCAGGCCCCAGATGATGCCGCGCAGGCCGATGTAGCCGAGCGGCACCCACGCGATCCGGGCGGCCAGGTTGATCAGGTGGAAGAGCATGGTCCGGTAGACCGCGTGCCCGGACAGCACGTGCCCGAGCTCGTGGCCGACCACGGTGCGCAGCTCTTCGGCGTCCATCAGGTCGACCAGGCCCGTGTTGATCACGATGAACGGCTTGTCCGAGCCGAGGGCCATCGCGTTGACCAGCGGGTTCTGGGTGACGAACACCTCAGGGATCTCCGGCAGGTCCAGGACGTAGGCCCCATCCCGGACCATGTCGTTGATCTGCGGGAACTGGCGCTCGGAGACACGCACGCCGCTGGCCAGGAACTGCAGCCGCAGGGCGCGCTCGTTGAAGAGCCCGGACAGCTTGCGCAGCAGGACGTCGAACCCGGTCAGCTTGCGCATCGCCACCAGGGCGGAACGATCGGCGGGGTGCTCATACGCGCGAGAACTGATACCCGGCAGGCGTACCCGCGCACGATCCGGCACTGGAGTCATATCTCGTATGGTAGCCCCGCCGGCCGACCATGATGGTAGCCCACCAGCCGGCCGCGCGAGCCACGGCGCCCGCCCGGCCAGCCGGCCACGAACGCGCGCGCGGTGCCGATACTCTTCCGTTATGAACGCTGTCCGGGAGGGACGCCGGGAGGGGCGGCGCGTCGGGGTGATGGGCGGCACGTTTGATCCCGTCCACCATGGCCACCTCGTCGCCGCCAGCGAAGTCGGGCACATCTTCGAGCTGGATGAGGTGATCTTCGTCCCCACCGGCGAGCCGTGGCAGAAGGAAGGCCGCGACGTGTCGCCGGCGGAGGACCGCTACCTGATGACCGTCATCGCCACCGCGTCCAACCCGCGGTTCAGCGTGAGCCGGGTGGACATCGACCGGCCGGGGCCGACCTACACCATCGACACGCTGAAGGACCTGCGGGCGGCGGCCGCGCCCGAGGACGAGTTCTTCTTCATCACCGGCGCCGACGCCCTGGCCACCATGCTGTCCTGGCACGACGTGGAGGAACTGTTCGCGCTGGCCCACTTCATCGGCTGTACCCGGCCCGGGCACACGCTGACCGAGGACGGGCTGCCGGACGGCAAGGTCAGCCTGGTCGAGATCCCCGCGCTGTCCATCTCCTCCAGCGAGTGCCGGGCCCGGGTCGCCGACGGCGAGCCGGTCTGGTACCTGGTCCCGGACGGCGTGGTCCAGTACATCGCCAAACGCAACCTGTACTGCGCCCCGGACGACCCGCTGCTCACGTGACCGATCCGGGCCTGGATTTCCGCCTGCTGGACGGCCCGCACGCGGCGGAGTACGAGCAAGACCTGATGCCGCTGCAGGCCGAGATCTACGCTGACCCGCCGTACCAATTTTTTGAATATATGGAAGGTCTCTTCGCCAGGTCCCGGATCGAGCGCCGGCAGCCGGGATTCGTGCTTTACGGGGCCTGGCACGGCGGTTACCTGGTCGGGTACGCCGCCGGGTTCCCGCTGCGGCCGTCCACCTCGTGGTGGCGGAACCTGACCACCCCCGCGCCCGCCGACGTCACCGACGAGCACCCGGGCCGCACGTTCGCCCTCACCGAACTGGCGGTCCGGGCCTCCTGGCGGCGCCAGGGCATCGGCCGGACCCTGTGCGACCTGATCGTCGAACACCGGCCCGAGGAACGGGCCACCGCGGCCGTGCTGCCCGCGGCCAGCCCGGCCCAGCAGGCCTTCCGCCAGTGGGGCTGGCAGAAGGTGGCCCGGTCCCGCGACCCGCGCCCCGGGCCACCGGCCCCGGGCGCGCTGGTCTACGACATCCTGGTCAGGACCCTGCGGTCGGTGTAGCGGTGAGCGCGATGCCGGTCGGCGCGTAGCCGTCGGCGGCGTTGGGCTGGTCACCCAGGTTGATCGACCCCACGGTCGAGCCGTCGGCGGTGTTGAGCACGACGACCTTGGCCGCGATCCGGGCCCCGACCCACAACTGCTGGCCGTTCGGGGTCAGGGCCAGCGTGTCCGGGACCCCGGGCACGGTCAGCGTCGACGTCACCTTGGCCGTGGCCGCCCCGCTGGCGACACTGATGACCGAGACCGAGTTGGAGTCCGGGTTGGCCACGTACACGGTCTTTCCGTCGGGGGAGGCCACGACCTGCCACGGCATCTCGCCGACCTTGATCACGCGCGTCACCCGGTCGGTCGCGGTGCTGATCACGTACAGCTGGTTGGACTCGGTGCCGGTCACGTACAGGCTCTTGCCGTCCGGCGAGACGGCCAGCCCGCGCGGGTCGCCGAGTCCCCGGATGAAGCCGACCGGCTTCCGGGTCGCGGTGCTGTACACCGCCACCCCGCCCGACGTGGCCACGTAGACCCGGTCCCCGGCGGCCGAGAACCGGATCTGGGCCGGGGCTCCCGGCAGCGTCCAGTGCGCCGTGACCTTGTCGGTGGCGGTGGAGATCACGCTGACCGCCGACGGCGACGACGCCGAAGTCTGCGGCCCGGTCTCAGCCACCCACACCTGGGACCCGTCCGGGCTGACCGCCAGGTCCTGCGGGTTCAGGCCCACGTTGATCAGGGTCTCGTCCGGGTTGTAGTTGCTGGGATCGAGCTTGCTGGCGTCGATCACGGCCACCGTCGAGTTGCCGGTGTCGGCGAAGTACAGCAGGTTGCCGTGGATGGCCAGCGCCTCGTCGGTCGAGTCGTAGCTGTAGTCGCCCGGCTCGTTGGCGACCTGCTTGTCGCCGACGTTGTAGGTCTGGGTGACCTTGCAGGTCGCGGTGTCGATGGCGCTGAACCCGTCCCAGCCCGCGTCGGCCACGAAGGCGGCCCCGGCCGGGCCCTGGCAGGACGAGGCGGCCAGGTTGGCCGGGGACGAACCCGCGTGCCGGCCCGGGCTGGTCGCGGTGCCGCCGGTGGTCAGCGTGACCGCCACCGCGGCCGCTGCGCCCGCGGCGACGACTGCGCCAGCGCCGAGGGTCCAGCGCTTGCTGATGCGCTTGGTCATGTCGTTCACGCCCCCTTCACGGCCAGCTTGGCGGCGGGTGTCTTGCGGACCGGTTTGGAACCCGGGTCCTGCTTCGGGACGACCTGCTGTTTACCCGGGATCGGCGGCAACGGCAGCGTCTTGAACGCCGCCTCGGCCTTCTCCAGTTCGGCCGTGGTGCTGGGCAGCCGGGGAACCCGCCGGGACCGGCCTGCGCCCAGGGCCCCGGTCAGGTCGCCCGCGGTCTGCCGCCGCCACGGGGTGATGTTGGGGTTGACGACCCCGGTGACCTGCTCGATCAGCTGGATGACCGAGGTGTGGTCGAAGGTCTCGTGGCTGACGTAACCGCCCACCGTCCACGGCGACACGATGATGCACGGCACCCGGAAGCCGAGGCCGATCGGGTCGCTGACCCCGTCCACGGTGATGTACTCGCCGGGGGTCCCGGCCGGCGCCGTGGGCGGCACCACGTGGTCGAAGTACCCGTCGTTCTCGTCGTAGATCAGGACGAACACGGTCTTGGCCCACACGTCGGGGTTGGCCGCGATCGCGTTGACCTTGCTGGCCACGAAGTCGGCCCCGGCCGCGGGCATGAAGTCTGGGTGCTCGGACTGGTAGGACGTGGGCAGGATCCACGACACCGTGGGCAGCCGGTCGTGCACCGCGTCGTATTCGAACTGGCCCGGCTGGTAGAAGCGCATCGCGTTCTGGAACAGCGGCGAGTTCGCCGGCGCGGCCTGGTACTGGTCGAAGTACTCCAGCACGTTCAGTCCGTAGTTGTCGTTCTCCTGGTACATCTTCCAGGAGACGCCGGCCTTGGACAGCATCTCGGGGTAGGTCTCCCAGGAGTAGCCGGCGGACGGCACCTCGTTGGAGTAGATCGGGCCGCCGTGCTGGCCGGCCGGGTCGACCTGACCGGTCATCAGGTACAGCCGGTTGGGCCAGGTCGGGCCCAGCATCGAGCAGTGGTAGCCGTCGCAGATGGTGAAGGCGTCGGCCAGGGCCCAGTGGAACGGGATGTCGCTCCGGTCGTAGTAGGCCATGGTGTACTGCCCGTCCACGCCGTCCGAGGCCAGGTGCGCGGTGACGAAGCCGTCCATCTTGCCGTTGTCCCAGGACTGGTGCTGCGGGCCCCAGTTGTGGCTGGTGGACGGCAGGGCCTGGGCGCTGTAGTGCTCGGTGTCGACGTGGAACGGCAGCAGGTACTTGTCCGGGTTGCTGGCGTCGGCCTGGTAGAAGACGCTCTTGGGCACCGACGGATCGCTGAACCCGCGGACCCCGGGCATGGTGCCGAAGTAGTGGTCGAACGAGCGATTTTCCTGCATCAGAACCACGACGTGCTTGATGCCGGAAATCGGCGGGGCCGGGTGCTGCGCACCGGCCAGCGCGGCCGGGGTGTCACCGAGGACTTTGCGCAGGCTCGGCGGCAGCGCGAAGGACGCGAGCACCGCCCCCCCCGCCGACGCCAGCAGTTGGCGGCGGCTCACCTCGATCGTCATCAATCGCCTCCCCTGGTATTACCAGCCAGAACAGAACAGGGCCGACCGTATACCCATCAACAGGAACACAACAGGTCGCGAAAGCAACCCGCAGATGTCGAAACACACAAAGCTGTAACGTGGCCGTCCAAGTGAACGGGGGAGGGCGGGGCGGCGCGGGCGCGGACCTCGACCCGTCGGCGTTGTCGGCGTGACGTGGCACACTGGAACCAGGCGCACCGTCCAGTTGCCCAGCCGAGGAGGGCGAACAGCACACGTGACCGCGACCCCCAGGGCCGTCGAGCTCATCGAGATCGCAGCGATGGCCGCGGCCGACAAGCTCGCCACCGACATCATCGCCTACGACGTGAGCGAGCAGCTCGTGATCTCCGATGCGTTCCTGCTCTGCTCGGGCGCGAACGACCGCCAGGTCCGGTCGATCGTCGATGAGATCGAGCTGAAGCTGAGCCAGGCCGGAGCCAAGCCCATCCTGCGGGAGGGCGAGCGGGAGGGTCGCTGGGTCCTCCTCGACTACGCGGACATCACCGTCCACGTCCAGAACTCCGAGGAGCGGGTGTTCTACGCCCTGGAGCGGCTGTGGAAAGACTGCCCGATCATCCGGCTGCCCGAGCCGGTGGCCGCGGGCCAGCCCGGTGGTACCGGCGCCGCCGACGGGGGCCCACGCTGAGCGCCCCTGCGAGCCCGGTGGGCGGAGCCGAAGCCCCCGCCGGGCGTGGTCCCCGCCTGGTCCTGTGGCGCCACGGCCAGACCATCTGGAACTTCGAGAACCGCTTCCAGGGCCAGACCGACATCCCCTTGGATGAGACCGGTGTCGCCCAGGCCGACCGGGCCGCCCGCCTGCTGGCCGCCCTGCGTCCCGACGCCATCTTCGCCTCCGACCTGACCCGGGCCGCCGCCACCGCCGCCCCGCTGGCCCGCCTCACCGGCCTGGCGGTCACCCCGGACAAGGACCTGCGCGAGCGCCACGGCGGGGAGTGGGAGGGCCTGGACGGCCAGGAGATCCGCGAGCGCTACCCCGCCGAGTTCCGCACCTGGTCCCCCCCGGGCGGCGAGACCGCCGAGGCCGTGGCCGACCGGGTCCACGGTGCCCTGGAGCGCATCATCGAGTCCCTGGACCCGGGCGCCCTGGCCGTCGTCGTCAGCCACGGCGCCGCCCTGCGTCTCGGCATGTGCAAGCTCCTGGGCCTCCCCGAGGACGTCTGGGACGCCATCGGGCCCCTCTCCAACTGCTCCTGGTCCGTCCTGGCCACCCGCCGCGGCCACTGGCGCCTCATGGAGCACAACGCCGGCACCCTCCCCGAACCCGTCCTCAGCGACGACCGCTAGCCCCGAACGCACCCGCTGACGGTCACCGGACCAGGCGGAAGAAGGCGCGGAGCTCCTCGACGAAGGTGTCCGGCTGTTCCAGGGCGGCGAAGTGCCCGCCGCGCCCGGGCTCCGACCAGTGGCGGATGTCCTGGTACCGCCGGGCGGCCCAGCGGCGTGAGGGGTGGGGGTTCTCCTTCGGGAACACCGTGCAGCCGGTGGGGACCTCCACCGTGTCGGTGACCGCCGAGGTGAACCAGTCCGAGACCTGGGCGAAGCTCTCCCAGTACAGGCGGGCCGACGAGGCCCCCGTCCCCGGCAGCCAGTAGAGCATCAGGTTGTCGAGCAGGTCGTCGCGGCTGATCACGGACTCCAGGGAGCCGCCGTGGTCGGTCCAGGACCAGAACTTCTCGGTGATCCACGCGGCCAGGGCGGCCGGGGAGTCGACCAGGCCGTAGCCGACGGTTTGCGGCTTGGTCGACTGCTCGGCCGAATACCCCGACTCGTGGGCCGCCCCCTCCGCCAGGGCCGAAAGCGACGCCTGCTCAGCGGGGGTCAGGTCATCGAGAGTGGCCGGATCAGGCGGCGCGATCGGCGGCATGACGTGGATGCCGGCCAGGTGCGCGGCGTCCTGCTGGCCGAGGCTGGTGGTGACGCTGGTGCCCCAGTCGCTGCCCTGCGCGCCAAATCGCGAATATCCGAGCCGGGCCATCAGCGTGGCCCAGGCGGCCGCGATCCGCTGGACGCCCCACCCAGCCGCGGCCGGCTTGGCGCTGAAGCCGTAGCCGGGCAGCGATGGGCACACCACCTCGAAGGCGTCGGCCGCGGCACCCCCGTACGCGGGCGGGTCGGTGAGCGGGCCGATGACGTGGCTGAACTCGCTCACCGAGCCGGGCCATCCGGAGGTCATGATCAGCGGCAGCGCCCCGGGGTGGGGGGACCGGACGTGCAGGAAGTGCAGGTCGAGGCCGTCGACGGTGGTGCGGAACTGCGGGAACCGGTTGAGCCGGGCTTCCCGGGCCCGCCAGTCGTACCCAGCCGCCCAGTACCGGCACAGGTCCTGCACGTAGGCCAGCGGCGTGCCCTGGGACCAGTCGCCGACGGTCTCCGGGTCCGGCCAGCGGGTCCGCCGCAGCCGGTCCCGCAGGTCGGCCAGGTCGGCCTCGGGCACGTCGATCCGGAACGGGACGATCTCCTCGGTCATGACTCCATTTTCGAAGACACCCCTGACAGTCCCGCCCGCTGATCAAGACTGGGGGAGTGGACTTCTTCTGTTATCACCGGGACCGGCCGGGGTCGGCGGCCCTGAGGGACGAGCTGCGGGAGGAGCACTGGTTCTACATGGACCGGTTCCAGGCTGAGCTGATCGCCCGTGGGCCCACTCTTACCGAGGACGGCGACACCGCCACCGGCAGCGTGCACATCGTCAGCCTGAGGGATGCCGCGGCGGCCCGGGCGTTCGCCTTTGACGAGCCCAGCTACCAGGCCGGCGTGTACCGGGACGTGCTGCTGCGCCGGTGGCGCAACCGGCTCGGGCGCACCATGTGGGAGTACCCCGGCGATCCGGAGCGCGGCCATCGCTTCCTGGTCCTCGGCCTGGCCGAGCCCGCCGCCGGACCCGCCGACCTGGACCGGCCGCCCAGCCAGGACCGCGACGAGCTGATCGCCTACGGGCCGCTGCTGTCCGACGACGGCGCCGCCTGGCTGGGCACGGCGGCCCGGCTCGAAGCGCCCGACGCCGGCGCGGCCGGCGGCCTGCTGACCGCGGACCGGTACGCCGCCATCGAGGTGCACCACTGGGACTTCGGCGGCCGCCCCGGCTGACCGTGGAACTCCCCGCGCGCGGCCGATGAATTTTCCCAGGCTCGCCGGTACGTACTGGTGAGCGCCCCGGGACCGGATCCGGGGCCGGACCTGGGAGCCACAGTGAACACCAAACCGCGCTGGGTGCTCGCCCTGACCTCGGTGGCGTCGCTCATGGTCGGGCTGGACATCCTGGTCGTGACCACCGCGCTGACCACCATCCACGACAAGCTCGGTGCCTCCCTGGGCCAGCTGGAGTGGATCATCAATGCCTACACGCTGAGCTTCGCCGTCCTGCTCATGACCGCGTCCGCGCTGGGCGACCGGTTCGGCCGGCGGCGGCTGTTCCTGGCCGGGCTGGCCCTGTTCACCGTGATGTCGGCGGCCTGCGCGCTGGCCCCGTCGATCGGCTGGCTGATCGCGGCCCGGGCCGTGCAGGGGGCCGGCTCGGCCATGATCATGCCGCACGCCATGGCCCTGCTGTCCGCGGCCTACCCGGCCGAGAAGCGGGCCAAGGCGCTCGGCATCTTCAGCAGCGTCACCGGGCTGGCCGTGCTGGGCGGCCCGATGATCGGCGGCGCCGTGGTGCAGGGTCTGGACTGGCCCTGGATCTTCTGGCTGAACGTGCCGATCGGGCTGGTGCTGATCCCGCTGGCGGCCCGGAAGATCGACGAGAGCCGGGGCCGGGTGGCCCGGTTCGACGTCGGCGGGGTCGTGCTGGTCACCCTGGCCGCCCTGGGCCTGGTCTGGAGCCTGGTCCGGGGCAACACGGCCGGCTGGGCCAGCCCCGAGGTGCTGGCCACGCTGGCCGGGGGAGTGGCCGCCCTGGCCGGGTTCATCGCCTGGGAACGCCGCGCCCCCGAGCCGATGCTGCCGCTGCGGCTGTTCCGGTCCCGGGCCTTCACGGCCGGCAACGCGGCCGGCTTCGGGATGTACGCCGGGATCTTCGGGGCCGCGTTCTTCCTGGCCCAGCTGCTCCAGCTCGACTGGCACTACGGGCCGCTCGGCGCGGGCCTGCGGCTGGCCCCGTGGACCGTCACGCTGACCCTGGTCGCGCCGGTGGCGGGCGCGCTGGTGCCCCGGATCGGGGAACGCCCGCTGGTCGCGGCCGGTCTCACCCTGCAGGCGGCCGGGTTCGTGTGGGTCGCCCTGGTGGCCCGCGAGCAGCTGGGCTACGCGGCCATCGTCGCGCCGCTGGTGCTGGCCGGCTGCGGGGTGTCGCTGGCCATGCCCGCCGCCCAGAACTGCGTGCTCGGCGCGGTGCCCCCGGCCGACCTGGGCAAGGCCGCGGGCACCTTCAACACCCTGCGCCAGCTGGGTGGCACGTTCGGGATCGCCATCCTGGCCGCGGTGTTCAGCGGGGCCGGCAGCTACGCCTCGGCCCGGGCCTTCGGGGCCGGGTTCGTGCCCACCGCCGAGGTCGCGGCCGGGCTGTCCCTGGCCGGGGCGATGGCCGGACTGCTGATCCCGTCCCGGAGCCCAGCGCGACCGGACCTCGCCGGGCCGGCGACTCCCGCCCCCGACCTTCGAAAAATGAGTGAAACCAATCGATGAGGATGGCCCAGACTGTGCCCATGGAGTCCGACACCGTGCCGGCCGGGACGGCGCCAGCTGGATTGGCGCCGGCCGGCACGGACTTCGCGGCCCGCACCGACCCGTTCCGGCGGGAACTGCTGGCCCACTGCTACCGGATGCTCGGCTCCCTGCACGACGCCGAAGACCTCGTGCAGGAGACCATGCTGCGCGCCTGGCGCGCCCACGCCGACTTCGATGAGCAGCGGGCGTCGCTGCGGACCTGGCTGTACCGGATCGCCACCAACGCCTGCCTCAACGCCCTGGACAGCCGGAGCCGGCGGCCGATGCCGTCCGACCTCAGCCGCCCCGGCGGCCTGGCCGAAGCCGCGCAACTGCCCACCCTGGACCAGCCCGAGATCTCCTGGCTGGAGCCGTTCCCCGATTCCTTGCTCAGCGGCGGCGCGGGCGGCATCAGTACCACGGCCGGCCCGGCCGCCGACCCGGCCGCGGTGGTGGCGGCCCGGGACAGCATCCGGCTCGCCTTCGTCGCCGCCCTGCAGCACCTGCCGGCCCGGCAGCGGGCGGTGCTGATCCTCCGCGACGTGCTGGCCTGGCGGGCGGCCGAAGTCGCCGGCCTGCTCGGCATCACCCCGATCGCGGTCAACAGCGCCCTGCAGCGGGCCCGGGCCCAGCTCGAACGGGTCGCCCCGGCCCCGGAGCGGGTCGGCACGGCGCCCACCGCCCGGCAGCGGGAACTGGCCGACCAGTACGTGACCGCGTTCGTCGACGCCGACGTGGCCACCTTGACCCGGCTGCTGGCCGACGAAGTGATCCTGGAGATGCCGCCGTACCCGATGTGGTTCCAGGGCCGGGAGACCGTGGCCCAATTCCTGACCAAGCTGCCGCTGGGCCGACCGGACCGCTGGCGGATCATCATGACCAGCGCCAACGGCCAGCCCGCGCTCGGCGGCTACCGCATCGAGAACGACGGCCGTCACCACGCCCGCATGATCCAGGTGCTGCACGCCAGCGAGGCCGGGCTGACCTGGCTGCCCGCCTTCCACGACCAGGACCTGTTCCCGAAGTTCGGCCTGCCCCTGATCTATCCCGAAGACGGCCCGGCCCCCGGCTAACTGGCGGGGAGGCAGCGCACACCCTCCAGGTCGCCGGACAGCATGGCCGCGCCCGCCGAGTAGGGGATGGCCACCGTGCTGCCCCGGCCGATCGGCACCGCGGAGCCGTCCTCGGTGTCCAGGTGACCGCTGCCCCCGGTGACCACCAGCACGCCGTAGCTCTGGGACAGGTGCCGGCTGACCTGGGTGTCGACCCGCTCGGCGACGAAGAAGGCGTCGGCCTCGCTGGGCAGCAGCGAGCCCACGCCGCTGTTCAGCGACCGGCCGTGCAGCTCCTTGATGCGCTCGGGCGGGCAGGCCTGCCGGTCGATGCAGGACAGCGCCTCCTCCAGCGACAGGCCCAGGGTGGCGTCCCCCTCACCCAAGCCAAACGTGCTCCACTCCAGCATGATCGACAGGTCGGCGGGCTCCTGCAGCTCGATGATGAGGATGCCGTCGTCGATGGAATGCGGCGTGCCCGCCGGGCACAGCACGGTGTCCCCGGCGCTGACCGGCACCCGGTTGGTCACGGCCAGCATGGCCTCGATGTCCTGCGCCCGCGCCCAGCCGGTCAGTTCGCCCGCGGTCACGTCCCGCTGGAAGCCCAGGTGCACGGCGGCGTCCGGCTCGGCCTCGAGCACCAGCCAGGCTTCGGTCTTGCCGTGCGGCTTGGCCAGGTGCTCGGCCGCGAAGCTCCGGTCCGGGTGGACGTGCACCGGCAGCCGCTGCCCGGCGTCCAGCAGCTTGACCAGCAGCCCGGTGTCGCTGCCGTACTTGGCCACATGCTCGGCCCCGAGCCAGCCCTTCGGGTCGGCGGCCACCGCGTCGGCCAGCAGCGTTCCATCTGGCAACGTTGTCTTTCCGTCAGTGTCGGTGCCGAAGCGCGACGTGACCGAGGCGATCCAGTCTTCCGGGCGGTCCTGGTGCCCACTCGTTCCGCGCAGCCGGTCGATGCGGCCAGCGCCGCGGTAGAACATGGCCGGCATGTTGGGCCCCAGCACAATTGGCTGCACGAGACTGACCTCCAGGAGACGACGCAGTGTCCGGACCGCGCGAGCGGCACCGAAACCTTAACCGGGCGCGCCCCTGGTTGGCACCGTACCCGGCGGGGTGGATCTAGATACACCCAGGGATTGGGGTCTCAGCGTCACTGTGCGATCGGCCCGCCCCGCGCGAGACTGTCGGCAACGGGGAATGAGGAGGCAGGATCATGAGCGAGCCGGCGATGATCACGGGCCAGTGGCGCCCGCTACGGCGTGGTGTTCGCGGGGGCATCACCGCGACCGGGCGGGGGCTGGCCCTGGCCGGGCTGGCAGCGGCCCAGCTGGGGTTGCTGCTCCTTCTGTTCCTGTCGCCGATCCTGATCGGGCTCGCGATCGCGGTCCTGCTGGCCGACCACGGCATCGACGTCCGGCAACAGGTCGTGCTGGCGCTGGTGCTCCTGGCGGCCGGTCTGGTGGCGGGACGGCTGGCCGCGGTGCCCGCGCTGCTGGGCCTGCGCAACCTGGCCCGGCTGACCCGGCGGCTGCTGGGGGACTGGGCCGGGATCGCGGTGGCCGAGGCCTACCAGCCCCCGCCGGGCCCGCGACCGCCCTTTCACGAGCGGCTGTACTGGCTGACCAGCGACCCGGCCACCCGTCGCGACCTGATCTGGAGCGCGGTCAACGCGACCTTCGGCTGGCTGATCGCCGCGCTGTCCGCCATCGCCATGGTCGCCGGGTTCCTGCTGATCGCCAGCGGCCTGAGCCGTCAGTTCGGTACCTCCGAGTCTCAGGCCTTCACCGCCAAACCCGGGTCGCCCTCCTTGCCCAACCCCGTGGTCGTGCATGTCCATCCCGGCGGGGCGCCGCTGCAGATCGTCACCGGCCTGGCCCTGGCCACCCTGGGCGTGGCCATCGCCCCCTGGGCGCTGCGCGGCTACACCGGGCTGGCCCGGATCCTGCTCGCCCCTGGCCAGGCCGAGCTGACCCAGCGCGTGTACCACCTGACCCAGACCCGGACCGAGACCATCGACAGCGGCGCCGCCGAGATCCGCCGCATCGAACGTGACCTGCACGACGGGGCCCAGGCCCGGCTGGTGGCCGTGGGCATGACCCTGGGCGCGGCCGAGGACCTGATCGGCACCCAGCCCGACGCGGCCAGGGCCCTGCTGACCGAGGCGCGCACCGCCTCGGCCCAGGCCCTGGCCGAACTGCGGGCCCTGGTCCGGGGCATCCATCCGCCGGTGCTGGCCGACCGCGGCCTGGCCGACGCGATCCGGGCGCTGGCCCTCGACAGCGGGCTCAAGGTGGACGTCATCGCCGAGCTGCCCGGCCGTCCGCAGCCACCGGTGGAGTCGGCCGCCTACTTCGCCGTCTGTGAGCTGCTGGCCAACATCTCCAAGCACGCCGGCACCCGGCAGGCCTGGATCGACCTGCACTACGAGCGCGGACTGCTGCGGATCGACGTGGCCGACAACGGCAGCGGCGGCGCCGACCCGGCCGACGGCACCGGCCTGCGCGGGATCGAGCGCCGGGTGGCGGCGTTCGACGGGATACTGGCCCTGAACAGCCCGGTGGGCGGTCCCACCGTCGCGACCATGGAGATCCCGTGCGCGTTGTCATTGCCGAAGACCTCTTCCTGCTGAGAGACGGCCTGACCCGCATGCTGGCCGCGCACGGCCTGGAAGTCACCGCGGCCGTGGACAACGGCGAAGACCTGCTCAAGGCCCTGATCGGGGACTCGGGCGGGGACGCGGGCGGGCCGCCGGACGTGGCCGTGGTGGACGTCCGGCTGCCGCCCACCTTCAGCGACGAAGGGCTGCGGGCCGCCCTGGCCGCCCGGCGCCAGATCCCGGGCCTGCCGGTGCTGGTGCTGTCCCAGTACGTCGAGCAGCTGTACGCGCGCGAGCTGCTGGCCAGCGGGCACGGCGGCATCGGCTACCTGCTCAAGGACCGGGTGTTCGACAGCCGCCAGTTCGTGGACGCGGTGCGCCGGGTCGCGGCGGGCGGTACGGCCATGGACCCGGAGGTGATCGCCCGCCTGCTGGCCAGCAACGACGGCGACGACCGGGTCGGCGCGCTCAGCCCCCGCGAACGCGACGTGCTCGCCCTGATGGCCGAAGGCCGGTCCAACGCCGCGATCGCGCAGCGATTGAGCGTCACCGAGCGGTCCGTGGCCAAGCACACCGCCTCGATCTTCCTCAAGCTGGACCTCCAGCCGTCCGAAGACGACAACCGCCGCGTCCTGGCCGTCCTCGCCTACCTGAACCGCTGACCGGGCCCGGGGCCCGCCCGCTCCGGGGCCCGCCCGCCCCCGGCCCGGGGCATAACCCGGAGGATCTCTCGGTTACCCGGAACCGGCGGGGGCTGACCGCGCCCCCTGAGGAGGCTGTGATGCCGAAGGCAGTGCGATACGACGAGTACGGCGGGGTCGAGGTTCTGAAGGTCGTCGACGTGCCCCAGCCGGAACCGGGTCCCGGTCAGGTCCTGGTCCAGGTCAAAGCGGCCAGCATCAACCCCGGTGAGGCCAAGATCCGTGAGGGCCTGCTGGCCGGGCGGTGGCCGTCCACGTTCCCGTCCGGTCAGGGCAGCGACCTGGCCGGTGTGGTGGCCGCGGTCGGCCCCGATGTCACCGCGTTCCACCCCGGCGACGAGGTCCTCGGCTGGACCGACAACCGGGCCAGCCAGGCCGAGTACGTGGTGACCGAAGCCACCGATCTGACTGCCCGCCCGGCCGGCGTGCCGTGGCCGGTGGCCGGGTCGCTCTACGTGGCCGGGGCCACCGCCTACGGCGCGATCCACGCGGTCAGCCTGACCGCCGGCGACACCCTGGTGGTGGCGGGCGCGGCCGGCGGGGTCGGCTCGATCACCGTCCAGCTGGCCAAGCACGTGGGCGCGACCGTCATCGGCCTGGCCAGTGAGCCCAACCACGAGTGGCTCCGCGGCCACGGGGTCATCCCGGTCAGCTACGGCGACGGCGTCGAGGACCGCATCCGCGCGGCCGCTCCGGGCGGCACGGCCGACGCCTTCATCGACACCGTGGGCGGCGACTACGTGCAGATCGCGCTGGACCTGGGCGTCGCCCCGGCCCGGGTCGACACGATCGCGAACTTCGCGGCGGTGAAGAAGTTCGGCGTCAAGGCCGAAGGCAACGCGGCCGGCGCCAGCACCGCCAACCTGGCCGACCTGGCCAAGCTCATCGCGGCCGGTGAGATCGAGGTCCCGATCGCCGCCACCTACCCGCTGGACCAGGTCCAGGACGCCTACCGCGAGCTGGCCGCCGGCCACACCCACGGCAAGATCGTCCTCATCCCCTGATCCGGGGCTAGTCGGCCGCGCGCTTGGCCTCGAAGGTCAGGCCGGCCGCGCGCAGCCGGTCGGTGAGCACGGTGCCCAGGGCCGTGGCCGGGGTCAGCACCCCGGCCCGGCCGGGCAGCCGGCCGCGGTCCAGGACCAGGGCCAGCACGGCCTCGCCCATCATCACCGCGGTGGCCTGGTAACCCGGATCGCCCTTGGCCGCCACCGTGGCCTGATACCGCCGCCCGGCCGACGTCCGGGTGCGGATCTCCATCGTGAACCGGCCGTTGCGCTGGGTCTTCTCGCTCGGCCCCTGGCCGGGCCCGGGCAGCACCCGGCCGACCAGCAGCCGCCGCGTCCGCGGGTAGGCCAGTCCCGCCGTCAGCGCGCCCAGGGCCGAGGTGGTCGTGGTCGCCCGGATGAACCCGGCCCGGCCCGGCCCGTAACCGGACACTTCCTGGTACCGGAAGCTTCGCCCGTAGGCCCAGTCCAGCAGACTGTTGCTGCGCCGCACGACCCGCGTGTTGATGCTGGCCATCAGGAACGGCCCGGTCCACATGCCCAGATCAGCGTCGTGCCGGACCTTCATCAGGTCCCGCTGCCGCCCCAGGTCGGGTTCGGCGGCCCGGTCCGGGCTCAGCGCATAGGGGTCGGCCGCCTTGCGCCGCAGCGCCGGGTCGCCCCGCACCTCATCGACCTGCCCGATGATCGAAGCCAGCGTCCCCCCGCTGAACCCGCCCCGCAGCCGGGTCACGGCCAGCGTGGTGTCCTCCAGGTCGCCGCCGCCGTCGGCTTTCACCGCCTCGTAGAGGGTGTGGACGCCCAGGTCGGACGGGATCGAGTCGAACCCGCCGCCGTGCACGATCCGTGCCCCGGAGGCGGCCGCCACCTCGTGATACCGGTCGGCGCTGGCCCGCTCGAACAGCACCTCCCCGGTCAGGTCCACGTAATCGGTCCCGGCTTCGGCGCAGGCCCCGACCAGCGGCAGCCCGCGCGGCTGGTACGGCCCGACCGTGGTCGCGACCACCCGGCTTGACCGGGCCAGCCTGGTCAGCGACTCGCTGTCCCCGCTGTCGGCCACGATCAGCGGCCACTCCGCCGCCCCGGCGCCCAGCCCGGCCCGGACCTCGGCCAGCCGCGCCTCCGACCGCCCGGCCAGCCCGATCCGGGTCCCGTCCGGCGCGTGCCGGGCCAGGTACTCGGCCACCAGCCGCCCCACAAACCCGGTCGCCCCGAACACCGCCACGTCCAGCTCGCGCTCCGCATCCATCCCGCCATGCTAGAGACCCCGCCCGGCCTGCTGAGCGCGGTCTGCCGGCCACCACCTAGGATGCCGCTGGTGAGCACAGTTCTGATCATCGGCGCCGGGGACCTGGGTGAGCGGTTCGCCGCCGGGCTGGCCGCGGCCGGCCAGGTCGAGCGGCTGGTCCTGGTCAGCCGGTCGGGGGCGGCCGAGGCGGCGGCGACGATCGCCAGCAGCTACGACTGCGTGGTCGAGTCGATGGCGGCCGACGCTCGCCAGCCCGACGAAGTC
>DATDIH010000127.1:0-2102 GCA_036521155.1 Streptosporangiaceae bacterium | reverse complement strand
GGTCCACCGAGTAGGCGACGGCGCGGCCGGCTCCGGCCAGGTGGCGCATGAGCGCGTCCGCGTCCAGCAGCCCGAGCACCCGGGCCACCTCGTCCTGTTCCTGCAGGACCAGCCGGTCGGCCGGGCGGCCGGTGATCTCGTGCAGCGCGTGGCGCGCGTCCATGATCGACTCGTACGCGGACCGGACCCGGGGCCCGGGGCCGGGCGCCACCCAGGCGGCCGCGATGGCCTGGATCGCATGCACGTCACGCAGCCCGCCGCGCGCTTCCTTGAGGTCCGGCTCGAGCAGGAACGCCAGTTCACCGCTGCGCTGGGTCCGCTCCACGTGCAGGGCCTGCAGTTCGGCCAGCCGGGGGCCGGCCGAGGCCCGCCAGTCCGCCAGCGCGCCGAGCCGCAGGGCGTTGGTGAGGTCGGGGTCGCCGGCCACGTGCCGGGCATGCAGCAGCCCGAGAACCACCTTCAGGTCGGCCCGGGCCACCCGGCGGGCTTCCGCGGTGGTGCGCACCGCGTGGTCGAGGCGGGTGCCGGAGTCCCAGATCGGGTACCAGATGCGGTCGGCCATCGCGGCGATGCCGTCCCGGCCGTCGTGCAGCAGGAGCACGTCGAGATCGCTGCCGGGCAGCAGCTCACGCCGCCCGTAGCCGCCCACGGCAACCAGGGCGACCCCCGGTTCCGCACCCAGCAGGGAGGCCAGCCAGCGGTCGGTTTCCGCACTCCGCCGGGCGCGGTCGGCGGCGAACGATGTCAGGGGCGGCCCGTCGGGCTGCGAACGGGCCGAGGGTGCGGACGTCACGACTGCCCAACCCCCCGACCCGTGCTGCGCACTCCGATCAGACCTCTATCGCTGCTTAGGGCTAAAGCGCGCCTGAACCGCGCTCACCAGTCCGGACCCGCACCACCGTCTCAACCGGGACGGCCCAGACCTTGCCGTCCCCAATACGCCCAGTCTGAGCCGCCTTGACGATCACGCCGATCAGGTCGTCGGTGTCCTCGTCGTCGGCGAGCACTTCCAGTCTTACCTTGGGCACCAGGTCAACCTGGTACTCAGCCCCCCGGTAGACCTCCGTGTGACCGCGCTGGCGGCCGTAGCCGCTCGCCTCGCTCACAGTCATCCCGGCAACGCCAAAGGCCTGCAACGCCGCCTTCACCTCGTCCAGCTTGAACGGTTTGATCACGGCAGTGATGAGCTTCATGCGACCACCTTCTCGGGGCACCCTGTCCTGTGCCGACCTTCCGCCCAAGGCGTTTCGCCCGCCATCACAGAGTGTTTCGGGGGAGTGAAAGACGAGTGTCACATGTTACGGACAGGTTTCGCCATCCGGCGTGGTCAGCATGGGTGGCGTCGTCGGCGCAGGTGACCCGGCCGGGGCGGCCGGGACCGGGCCGTCCGGGGCCGGGGCCGCGGCAGGCCCGGCCGGGAGATTCCGGTGATGCCGGGCATACGCCGGGCGCAGTTCCGCGTCCGAGTAATAGCGGTGGAACACGCCGGTGGCCGAGCCGGAGATCGGCGGGACTATCCACGTCCAGTCGGCCGGGCAGATCCGGCCGGCGCGTTCCTCGCGGGCCAGGTGGGTCAGGAAACGGCGTGACTCCGTGTGGTGATCGGTGATCATCACGCCGGCCGTCTCGAACGAGTGCAGCACCGCGAGGTTGAGCTCCACGAGGGCCAGGTCACGCCAGAGCGAGCGGTCCCGGGTGGTGTCCAGTCCCATCCGGCCCGCGATTTCGGGCAGCTGGTTGTAGCGGTCGGGATCCGCCAGGTTGCGCGCGCCGATCTCGGTGCCCATGTACCACCCGTTGAACGGGGCCGCCGGATAGCAGATGCCGCCGATCTCCAGGCACATGTCGCAGATGACCGGCACCGCGTACCACCGCAGGCCCAGCTCGATGAACCACGGGAAGCGCGGGTGGATGAGGTGGACCTCGGTGACCGCATCAGCCGGCAGCTCGAACACCCGGGGGCTCTCATCGGGAGTGGAGATGACCAGCGGCAGCACGTCGAACCGGCCCTGGCCGTCGCTGTCCCAGCCCAGCGCGCGGGCCAGGTCGGTGAGCTTCGCGCTGGACGGCTCGCCCCGGACCGACCCGTCCGGCGTCCGGTA
>DATDIH010000126.1:0-2564 GCA_036521155.1 Streptosporangiaceae bacterium | reverse complement strand
GCCCGGGCTGGTGATCTCGACGCCGCCGAACGTGACGCGCGGAAAGCGACCGACCTGGCCGCGGACCACGGCCTGGGCGAGTACTGGATCACGGCCACAGCGGTGATCACCATGGCCGACGTATTCGACCGCCGCGGCCAGACCGCCGAGGCCGAGGCGGCCGCGCTCAAGGGCCTGGAACTGGCCCGGCGGGGCCGGGCCCGGCTGGAGACCGCCTGTGCGCTGCTCTGCCTGGCCAGGATCAGGTTCCACGACGGGAACAGCGACGATGCCCGGACGCGGTTGCGAGCCGCCCGGGAGATCATCGCCGCCTGCGCCGACCCCGGCGTCCTGACCGAGCTGGTGACCAGGACCGAACGGGTGCTGGCTGCGCGGACCGGGGCGGCCGGCCCCGCCCCTGGCCGACGGGCCCGGCCGCTGAGCGGTCGCGAGCAGGAAATCCTGCGCTGGCTCAGCAGCGACCTCTCCCTGCGGGAGATCGCCCGCCAGCTGTTCGTCTCCTACGACACGATGAAGACCCATACCCGGCACATCTACCGCAAGCTGGGCGTCTCGACCCGAAAGCAGGCCGTCAGCCGGGCCTGGGACGGTGATATCCGGTAACCGCTGAAAATCAGCCAGTTCCCGGACGGCTGTCGATCTGCGCCGGAAACCTGGTCGTCTCTGGCTTTTACGCCCGCGTCGCGCGGTCCTTCCCCGCCTGGAACCTAGACCATGCGGCCTGGCCGGCAATCACCCGGGTGAGACCGGTGCCAGGGGTGATAAAGGATCACCCGGGCCGGGCTGATAGTGAACCTCAGCCGAAGGGCGGAGGAGACATGGCACCAGTCCGGTACCGGATCAGCGTCCGAGGGCGGCTGACCGAGCGCCTCGGTTCCGCATTCGACGACATGATCCTGGAGCCGGCCCCGGGACAGACGGTCCTGGTCGGAGAGATCCGTGATCAGTCCCACCTGTACAGCGTCCTGGAACGGGTGCGCAGCCTGGGCCTGGAGCTGGTCGGCGTGGAGCCGTCCCCGACGGACCAAGCCGGTAACTAGAGGACCAGGGCACAGCGCGTGGGTGATGAGAGACACCAGCGCGGCCGCTCACCCTCTCATCGGCCGACCACGCCAGGCCGGCGGCAGCTCTGCCAGGCCTGGACAAACAGACACCATCAGGGAAAAGAGGATCACAATATGAATCGCCGTACCTTCAGATCGGTGCCCGCTAGAAAACGCGGGCCGATAGCCGTCCTCGTGGCGGCGGTTGCCGCCGCGGTATCGCTGGCCGTTGCCGGGTGCGCGGGGTCGGCCGCGTCGGCCGCGTCGGCCGCCCCGGCCGCCCGGGCGCAGGGGACGGGCTCTGCCACTGGGCTGGGGCAGCTCAGCGGCCTGCTGCCGCGGGATCACCTGACCGAGGAGAGCGCCATCCAGGTCGACCTGAGCAATGAGACGGTGCGTCTGCCGCTGTACCCGGGCACCGCGCACGGGAAGAAGGTGTGGTACATCCTGCTGGATGCCTCCGACTCCGGGCTGGCGCACGACCTGGGCGTGAACTACGCGCCCAAGCTGGCCAACATCGCGATCAGCGACCCGGCCGCGGTGCAGACGGTGACCCTTGGCTCACCGACACCGCTGCAGAACCCGTTCGGGCCCGCGGTGGTGAACTTCGCCGGCGCGCCGGACTTCAGCCCCACCCGCATCGCGACACCGGGGCCGGACGGGTTCCCGCTGGCCAAGTTCCAGCCCGGTGCCGTGGCCGGCCCGGGGTACAGCCCGTTCATCAAGATCGCCGGCTCTGACGTCGTCTACAACGCGCCGATCGTGGCCACCGGCGACGGCCCCTTCGACGTGACCCACCACACCAACACCGGAGACCGCGTGCTCGGCATCCACATCGCGGGCCCGTCCAAGCCCGGTCAGTTCGCCGAGTCCTGGGTGGACATGCTGTTCGTCAAGGGCTTCGACGCCGGCCAGTCGATCGTGTACCTGTCCACCGACGCCGGCCAGCCGCTGACCGCGGTGCTGGAGCGCTCCACCTACGTGCCCGCGCTGAACAACGCCTCGTTCAACGGCGGGGATGACTTCCTCGGCTCGGCCCGCGAGCGGCTGTTCGGCTTCATCAACGGCCAGACCGGCGCCGCCAACCCGAACGCGCAGGGGTTCGTGCACCTGGCCAAGGACGGGTTCGCCTCATCGGACGCCTCCGCCGGCAACACCGCGATGATCAACGCGCTGCGCAACGGCGGGGACCTGCTGAACGTGTTCGGTGACTTCCCGACCCTGACCGACCCTCGGCACGCCGACGCCTACAGCCCGCTGTGGGACGCGCAGCTCGGCCTGTGGACCCCCAAGGCGGTCAGCGAAGGGCTGAACAAGCGGCAGATCGACGAGAACCAGGTCCTCAACCTGGCCGCCAGCCGG
This sequence comes from Streptosporangiaceae bacterium, assembly GCA_036521155.1. Taxonomy (GTDB): domain Bacteria; phylum Actinomycetota; class Actinomycetes; order Streptosporangiales; family Streptosporangiaceae; genus Bog-532. The sequence goes on along the minus strand of DATDIH010000126.1, from coordinate 159 downwards.
CCGGACCTGCTCACCGGCGTCGACCCGGCCACCGGCCAGCCCGAGCCCTACGGCTCGGTCGGCGTCGACATCAACTGCGCGGTCATCGGCTACACCGCCAGCGCCCCCACCGCCAACCTCGCCCCCAACATCCCCGGCTCTCAGTTCCCGCCCAGGTAG
>DATDIH010000125.1:0-36272 GCA_036521155.1 Streptosporangiaceae bacterium | reverse complement strand
TTGGCGTAGTAACGCAGCGAGGTGGCGATGGAGTTGTTGACCCAGTAGATCGTGGCGTGGGTGAGCAGGTCGTCTTTGGTGAAGACGGACTCGAGGTTGCCGCCGTTGTCACTCCAGGCGTTCCAGCGCTCCAGCAGCCAGGCCAGCAGACCGGCCGGTGAGTCGCTCAGCCCGTGGGCCAGGGTGGCGCCGTCGAGCATGTGCACGGCCAGGTGGGACGCTGACCGGTGGTCCTGCTCGATGATCCGGGCGCGGACGTCGGCGGGCTGGTCGTTGGTCAGGGGGCGATTGCGGGCGAAGTCCCAGGCGCGGGGGCCGGTGAAGAAGTTCAGCGGCAACCCGGAACCGATGTGGATGCCGTACAGCTCGCCGGCGTACTTGTGGCCGAGCTGGCTGGAGACGATCCCGCCGATGTCGCAGCCGCCGGCGGCGTACTTGCCGTAGCCGAGGGTCTCGGTCATCAGGGTGTGCCAGAGGTCGGCGACCTTCCAGAAGTTGACGTCCGGGAAGCCGGTGAGCGGGCCGGGGAACCCGAAGCCGGGCAGGGACGGCACGATGACGTCGAAGGCGTCGGCGGGGTCGCCGCCGAACGCAGCCGGGTCGGCCAGCGGGCCGATCACCTTCGACCAGTGCCAGAACGTCCACGGCCAGCCGTGGGTGAGGACCAACGGGATCGGGCGCGGACCGCGGCCGGGCTTGCGCATGAAGTGCACCGGGACACCGGCCACGCTCACCTGGTAGTGCTCGTGGACGTTGATGGCGGCCTCGGCCCGGCGCCAGTCATAGCCGTCCCGCCAGTAGGCGACCAGCTCATGCAGATAGCTGTCCGGCACGCCGTAGGACCAGTCCGCGTTGTCCTCGTCCAGCGGCGGACGGGTCAGGGTGAGCCGGGCGCGCAGATCATCGAGGACCTCGTCGGGCACCTGGATGGGGGAGGGCTCCAGCGGGAAGGCGGGCGGGGTGGTCATGGCGTCATTCTTCACGGCCGCGGTCGGCGCCGCCGGCCGAGTGGCCCTAGCCCGGGTCAGCTCAGGCGGTCGACGGACTGGACCGCGAAGGTCGGGATGGCCAGCGGCACGGTGGCCGCGCAGTTGCTGAACACCGGGGCGGTGGTGGTCTCGGCCAGCTCGACCCGGACCCGGCCCGGCGGGTCGGCCAGCTCCACCTGCCAGCGGCCGGGGGCAGTCAGCACCGAGCCGACCGGCTCGTAGGCGCCGATCCGCAGGTCGCCGAAGGTCTCGCGGGCCGCGTGCTGGGCCCTCTGCTCCAGGAACCGGAACGCGCTGCGCCCGCGCAGCCCGGCCAGCATGACCCGGCCCGCCCGGTATTCGGACACCATCTGCCCGGCGTCCAGCGTGTCGGCCCGGCCGTAGTTGATGCCGTGCGGGAACAGCAGCAGGGTGGCCGCGAACCGGTCGCCGCCGATGTGCGAGCACTCCCAGACCGGGGCCTGGTCCCGCGCGGCCAGGGCCGAGGCCACCGACCGGCCCCGGGCCGAACAGCACTCGTCGTGCCTTCCGTGCGCGCACACCGCGATGACCGGGTCGGCCGACGGGGTGCCCGGCTCGCTGAATACCGAGGTCAGGTACTCGGCCGGGTCCTGCACCTCGCCCCAGCGGACCGCCTCCCGCCCGGGGGCGCAGTCGATCCGGGCCCACCGCCAACGCGGTTGCCCCTGGTCCAGCCGGGCCCGGCCCGGCCGCCGGATGGCCACCAGCCGGAAGCCCTCGGCCGCGGCCCGGTGCTCGATCTGGATGCCGAGGTCCCGGTCCAGCACCGGGGACTGGCGGAAGGCGTTCGGGCCCCACGGCCCGGCCACCTCCAGCAGCAGCCAGCGGCGTCCGTAGGACGCGGTGCCCGCGACCGGTTCGCCGGCCGCCAGCGACCGGGTGCTGCAGGCCGGCCCGCCCGCCGACCGTGGCCCTGCCGCCGGCCTGTCCGCTTCGCTCACAGCAGTACGGTACGGGTCAGCCAAGGTCGCCGGTGACCAGGAACCCGGACCGGAGCAGGCGGCGGCTGACCACCAGGCTGTCGGCCTCGTCCAGTCCGGGCAGGGCCCCGGCCCGGTGTGGTTCGTGCCGGGTCAGCGCCCGGATCGCGGCTTCGCACTCCAGCGGCAGCCGCAGGCCCTGGTCCGGGGACTTCAGGTGCACCCCGGCCGCGTCCACCGTGACCTGGACATCCAGGCCGTTCCGGACGCGCACGATCTCCGGGCCGGACAGGCGGGCCGCGGCTTCCACCGTGGCCAGCGGGGCGACCGGTTCCGGCCGTACCTGCCGCCGGAGCCTGCCGCCCAGCGCGGCCGCGATCTGGTCGGGGGCCACGCCGGGCGAGGTGCGCAGCGCGTCCAGGAAGGCCGCGGTGGCGTCCCGTACGGCCGCGACGGCCTCATTTCCGCTGGCCTCGTCGGTGCTGGCCTCATCTGCGGGCGCGGCCGTGCCCATGATCGGCAGCGGTACGCGCAGCCCGTCCGCCCCGCGGACCGCGGCCACCAGCTCCTGAATCACGTCCGCTCCGGTGTAGGAGGCCACACCCACGGTCAGGTGGATCGACGTGCCGGCCCGGGCCACCGCGGAGTGCAGCCAGCCGCGCGGCAGGTAGAGCGCGTCGCCCGGCCGCAGCACCACGTCCAGCACCGGCTCCTCGCGGGCCCGGACGGTCACCGCGGCCCGGGACTGCGACCAGGGCTCGTCGGCCCGGGGATGGGTGCGGACCGGGGCGTGCACGCGCCAGTGCTTCTCCCCGCTGACCTGCAGCACGAACACGTCGTGGACGTCGTAGTGCGGGTCGAAGCCGCGGTTGGATTCCGGCGTGATGTAGGCGTTGACCTGGGCCGGGTGCCCCAGCTCGGCCACCAGGTCCCGGGTGAACACCTGCAGCGCGGGCCAGGTCCGGTGCAGGCCCTGGAGCACGATGGTCGCGCCGTCCGCGAACTCCCGCAGCACCCGGGCCGGATCGACCTGGTCGGCCACGTGCGCGCCGAACCCACCCGAAGCCGTGAAGCAGTCGGCGGCCAGCACCGAGCCTTCCTTGGCCATCCGGATGAACGGTGTCCGCAGCGCTCGGTCGATCAGCAGCTCGTCCGCAGCCGCCGGCGAGAACAGGTCGCCGAAGTCACGCGGCAGCGTCCCGGCCGCCGAATGCAGTGGCTGGTCCGCCCAGTACTTGCGGGCGAACACGTCGGCCGGGACGCAGACGCAGCGCCCGAGCGCGGACGCCCGGGCGCTGGTCTGATCGGTCCTCTGCTCGGTCAACGTCAGGCCGAGCCGTCCGCCCCGCCGTCGTGACCGCCCGGGTTGGCGCCGCCGTCGGCGGTCCCTTCACCGCCGGAACCGCCCGCGGACCCGTCGGCCCCGCCGTCATGCCCACCGGGGTTGGCGCCGCCGTCCGCGGTGCCCTCGCCGCCGGAACCGGCCGGCCCGTCGGCCCCGCCGTCGCGGCCGCCGAAGTTGGCGCCGCCGTCGGCCGCGCCTTCGCCGGTGCCGGACTCGTTGCTGATGTCGCCTTCGTTGATCGACATAGCGTTCCTCCTCGCCTCGTCCACCCCGTCAACGGGGCTCAGTCACACGCTTCCCAGTGAGCTCACAACGGCGCACTGATGCAAGAGGCACTTTCCCGCCGGCGAGCGTTTATGCACATCGCCGCCGACGAGCTGGCCGGGCCGGGTCAGGTCCGGGCGTAACTGGCGGTGTCCTCGGCGAAGCCGGTGATCATGGCGTCGGTAAGGGTCGGCTTGGTGCCCGCGATCATGGCCAGGTAGTCGCCGGTGGTGGCGTGCTGCCGCATACCGGTCTCCACCGCCCGCTCGAACGTCTGCTGAGCCACCCGGTGCGCGGCGTGCCGGATGTCGGCCGGGGTGAAGCCCTCGCTGGCCTCGGTGATCGCGTCCAGATCGGGCTCGCCGTTGGCGATGTAGTTGCGCCACAGGGCCTGCCGGGCCGGGGGATCCGGCGGCCCGACCGGCAGCACGTAGTCGAAGCGGCCGTGCCGCAGGAAGGCCGGATCCAGCGAGCGCACCGAGTTGGTGGTGCAGATGAACAGCCGGCCCGGCTGCTGCCGGAAGCCGACCAGCGCCTTGAGCAGCTCGTTCACCACCCCGACGTCGGTGGTGGCCAGCGAGCGCGCGGCCGCGATCTCCTCGATCTCGTCGATGAACACCACCGCGTGGTCCAACTGTCCCAGCTGAGCGAAGGCGTTGTTGATCCCGCTGGCCAGCCCGGACTCGACGGCCAGCCGGGACGGGAACAGCTCCACGAACGGCCAGCCGAGCCGGCCCGCGGTGGCCTGGGCGAACGTGGTCTTGCCGGTGCCGGGCGGGCCGAACAGGATGACCGCCTTGGGCGGGTCGACCGCGTACTCGGCGGCCAGGTCCGGCCGGGCCAGGGGCAGGATCAGCTTGTGCTCGATGATGTCCTTCTCGCGGGACATCCCGGCGATGTGCGCCCACAGCCGGGCGTTCGGCACCGCCGCGCCGAGCTCGTTCAGCAGCAGCGCCGCCGCCGGGGAGCTGGACTCGCTCTTCTCGTAGTAGGTGATGCCGTGCCGGGCCGTGAACCCGGAGTTGGTGAAGGCCGTGCTGCCGGTCTCGCCCTCGGGCAGCAGCGCGCTGAGCCGCGACACCCCGCGGGCCAGCAGCCGCTGTTCGAGCGCGGCCAGCAGGTCGCTGCCCAGCCCGCGGTTCCGCCAGTCCGGTGACAGGGCCAGCCGCAGGATCCAGGCCCGGTCGGCGTCCACCCGCCCGATCGCGGTGCCGATGACCTTGCCGTCGGCCACCGCCACCACGGCCGGGTGCTCGGTCAGGCAGCCGACCACGTCGGCCAGGGTGAAGATGGGCGCCTGCCGGGTGGCCGACGACACGGTGTCCAGCTGGACCGCTGCCTCAAGGTCGTAGGGTTCGAAGTCACGCACGTGCCAGGCGGTCATGTCACGCCCTTCATGGTCGGGCCATCCGGTCAACGGCCATGCAAGCAATAGACGCCCAGTATGAGCAGCAGAGCGCGGAATTGTGAAGAGCCAGCTTGGCGGCCGGTCCTGGCGGGCCGCTAGGGGACCGGAACCTTCACCGTGCGGCCGGTGCGGAGGCTTTCGACGGCGGCATTGGCCAGGACCAGGGCTTCGCGGCCGTCGGTGAAGGAAGGGGAGGGGGCCGTGCCGTTCTCCACCGAGGCGATGAAGTGGTCCAGTTCGGCCCGGTAGGCGGGCTCGTAGCGCTCGCGGAAGAAGTTCAGGTAGGGAGCGGCCGCCTCGCTGCGGTCGGCACCGGCGAAGCGGACGCTGGTCGGCAGCTGGTTCTGGGCGGTGAGCATGCCGGTGCTGCCGAACGCCTCAACCCGCTGGTCGTAGCCGAAGCTGCAGCGGCGGCTGTTGGTAATCTGGGCCAGCGCGCCCGTGGCCGACCGCAGCACCACGATCGAGCTGTCGATGTCGCCCGCGTCCGCGATGTACGGCTCGATCAGGTTGGCCCCGGCCGCCTGCACCTCGGCCACGTCACCGAGCAGGAACCGGGCCATGTCGAAGTCGTGGATGGTCATGTCCCGGAACAGGCCGCCCGAACTGGCCAGGTAGCCCGCGGGGGGCGGGGCCGGATCCCGGCTGGTGATCGCGACCTGTTCCAGCCGCCCGATGTCCCCGGCCTGGATCCGGTCGTGGATCTCGCGGAACGACGGGTCGAACCGGCGGTTGAACCCCACCATCACCGCGGGAGACCGGGCGCCGATCGCGGCCCAGCAGGCGTCGACCCGGTCGATGTCCAGGTCGATGGGCTTCTCGCACAGCACGGCCAGCCCGGCCTGGACCGCCACGGTCAGCAGGTCCACGTGGGTGGGCGTGGGTGAGGCGACGACGACCCCGTCGATCTCCGGGTCGGCCAGCACCGTGGCCGGGTCGGGGGCGGCCCGGCCGCCGCAGCGGGCGGCCAGGGCGCGCGCGGCCTCTTCCACCGGATCGCACACCCAGGCCAGCTCGGCGCGGGGATGGGCCGCGATCGACTCGGCGTGCACCGCGCCGATCCGGCCGCAGCCGAACAGGGCAAGTCGGACCATGGGCCCAGGTTACGGGGCCACTATGACCGGCCCGGGGCAGGCCCGGCCAAGTGTCAGAGGTCGCGGTTAGCGTGGATGGCGAGGAGGTCGCGATGCCAGCCGAGACCGGGGCCAGCAACAGCATCGAGATTGGGGTCAGCCTGCCCGAGGTGCTGCCGCCCGGCACGGCCCTGCCCGACGTCACCGGGCTGGCCCGGGTGGCCGAGCAGGCCGGGCTGGACGGCGTGTGGGCCGCCGACCGGCTGGTCAACGGCGACTTGAGCACCCTGGACCCGGCCCTGACCCTGGCCGCGGCGGCCGCGGTCACCACCCGGGTGGCCATCGGGTTCGCGGTGCTGGTGCCCTCGCTGCGCCCGCTGGTGTGGACGGCCAAGCAGGTCGCCACCCTGCGGCACCTGGCCGGGGACCGGCTCCGGCTCGGGGTCGCCGCCGGCGGTGGCTCGGCCGAGGAGTACCAGCTGGCCGGGTTCGATCCGGCCGGCCGGGTCCGCCGCACCGAGGACTTCCTGCGCCTGCTCCCCGATCTGCTCGGCGGCCGGCCCACCCCGGTCCCGGACCTGCCCGGCGAGCCCGTGGCCCAGCTCCGGCCGGCCACGCCGGTGCCGCCGGTGTGGGTCGGCGGGGCGTCCGCGGGCGCGCTGCGGCGGGCCGTGCGCTACGGCGACGGCTGGCTGTCCGGCCTGCAGCCGCCGGAGGAGTTCGCGGCCAGCCGCCGCCAGCTGTTCGAGCTGGCCGACCAGGCCGGCCGGGCCCGGCCCCGGACCGGAGTCGGCCTGCACGCGGCGCTCGGGCCCCGGCCCGGCCCCGAGCTGAAACGCCGGACGGTGACGGCCCTGCAGACCGCGTACGGGCTGCCCACCGACCGGGCCGAGCAGGTCGCGGTGGCCGGGACGCCGGCCCAGGTGGCCGGGCAGCTGGACCGGTACGTGGCCGAAGGCGCGGACCTGATCGTCGTGGTCTGCGACCCCGAGCCCACCCCGGAGTCCTGGGAGCTGCTGGCCGAAGCCAGGCGTCTGGTGCGGGGCGCCTGATGGCTTGACCCGGTCCCTGGGGCAGGAGTCAGGATCGGCCAGGGGACCCGTGCTGGGCGGCCCGACGGGCACCGAGCCCACCGACCTCATCGGCGTCCGCACCGAGCCCGCCCACGACGAGGCGTTGACCCCCATCACCAAGGCGCAGTGGGACTTCCCGGCCATCCTGGCCGCCTATGACGCGGTGGCCTGCTCGCCCGCGGTGACCGGGCGTCCCCGCAGTGAGCTGTCCTGCCGTGAGGTCTACGTGGCCGACCCCGAGACCATCGGCCGGGACGAAATTGTCTGTGATATCGCGTACCCGCTGGGCTAGCCTGCCCGGGTGGCACACGTCGAGGCGGCGCACGTCGATTACTACCTCCCGGATGGGCGGCTGCTGCTGGCTGACGTCTCGTTCCGGGTCGGCGACGGGCAGGCGGTGGCCCTGGTCGGGGCGAACGGCGCGGGCAAGACCACGCTGCTGCGCCTGATGACCGGGGAGCTGGCGCCGCACACCGGCTCGGTGACGGTGAGCGGCGCGCTCGGGGTGATGCCGCAGTTCGTCGGCTCGGTGCGGGACGACCGCAGCGTGCGGGACCTGCTGGTGTCGGTGGCGCCGCCGCGGATCAGGAAGGCCGCGCTGGCCGTGGACGACGCCGAGCTGGCCGTGATGGAACGCGACGACGAGGCGGCCCAGCTGGCCTACGCCCAGGCGCTCAGCGACTGGGGTGAGGCCGGCGGCTACCACACCGAGGCCCTGTGGGACACCTGCACGATGGCCGCGCTGGGCACCCCCTATGACAAGGCCCAGTGGCGGTCGGTGAGCACGCTGTCCGGCGGCGAGCAGAAACGGCTGGTGCTGGAGGCCCTGCTGCGCGGCCCGGACGAGGTGCTGCTGCTGGACGAGCCGGACAACTACCTGGACGTGCCGGGCAAGCAGTGGCTGGAGCAGCAGCTGCTCGAGACCCGCAAGACCGTGGTGTTCGTCTCGCACGACCGCGAGCTGCTGTCCCGGACGGCGCGCAAGCTGGTCAGCGTCGAGGCCGCCGCGGGCGGCAGCGCGGTGTGGGTGCACGGCGGCGGGTTCGGCACCTACCACGAGGCCCGGGCCCACCGGTTCGAGCGGTTCGAGGAACTGCGCCGCCGCTGGGACGAGAAGCACGCCCAGCTCAAGCGGCTGGTGGCTGACCTGCAGCAGTACGCGGCCCGCAGCGACGGAATGGCGTCCCGGTACCACGCGGCCGTGACCCGGCTGCGCAAGTTCGAGGAGGCCGGGCCGCCGCCGGAGCCGCCACGGCCGCAGGACATCACGATGAAGCTGCGCGGCGGGCGGACCGGGCTGCGCGCCGTCACCTGCCAGCAGCTGACCCTGACCGGGCTGATGCAGCCGTTCGACCTGGAGGTCTTCTACGGCGAGCGGGTCGCGGTGCTGGGCTCCAACGGCTCGGGCAAGTCGCACTTCCTGCGCCTGCTGGCCGGGGAGGAGGTGGCCCACGAGGGCCAGTGGAAGCTCGGGGCCCGGGTGGTGCCGGGCTTCTTCGCCCAGACCCACACCCGGCCCGACCTGATCGGGCGGCCGCTGGTGCAGATCCTGTGGGACGAGCACGCCAGGAACCGGGGCGCGGCCATGAGCGCGCTGCGCCGGTACGAGCTGGACCGGGAGGGCGACCAGCCGTTCGGCAAGCTGTCCGGCGGGCAGCAGGCCCGGTTCCAGATTCTGCTGCTCGAACTGGCCGGGGCCACTGCCCTGCTGCTGGACGAGCCCACCGACAACCTGGACCTGGAGTCGGCCGAAGCGCTCCAGGACGGCCTGGCCGCGTTCGAGGGCACGGTGCTGGTGGTCACCCACGACCGCTGGTTCGCCCGGTCTTTCGACCGCTACCTGGTGTTCGGCGCGGACGGCCGGGTCCGCGAGACCCCCGAGCCGGTCTGGGACGAGGCCCGGGTCAGCCGCCCGCGCTGAACCTCAGTAGGCGCCGGAGCCGCGCATGACCGCCGAGCAGGTCTTCCACAGGATCTGCAGGTCGAGCGCGACCGACCAGTTCTCCACGTACCGGACGTCGAGCCGGACGGCTTCGTCGTAGGGCAGGTCGGAACGGCCGCTGACCTGCCACAGGCCGGTGATGCCGGGCTTGACCTTGTGCCGCCGCTGCATCTCGTAGCCGTACTTCTCCACCTCGGCGGGCAGCGCCGGTCTGGGCCCGACCAGCGACATCTCACCCAGGGCCACGTTGATCAGCTGCGGCAGCTCGTCCAGCGACCAGCGGCGCAGCCAGCCGCCGACGGTGGTGATGCGGGGGTCGCGGCGCATCTTGAACAGCATCCCGCCGGTGGACTCGTTGTGCTCGGCCAGCTGGGACTTGCGGGCTTCGGCGTCGACGACCATGGTGCGGAACTTCCACACCTGGAAGGGCCCGCCGTTCTTGCCCACCCGGGTCTGCTTGAAGAACACCGGCCCGTGGTCGGTGAGCCGGATGGCCAGCGCGACGGTCGCGAACACCGGGGCCAGGGCGGCCAGCATGGCCCAGGCCGCGGCCCGGTCGAAGGCGCCCTTGATCACCCGCTTGGCCCCGCCCAGTTCGGCCTGGTCGACGTGCAGCAGCGGCAGCCCGGCCACCGGCCGGATCGTGGTCCGCGGGCCCGCCACGTCCATCAGGGCCGGGGCCACGCACAGGTCGGTGCTGGTCGTCTCCAGCTCCCAGCCGAGCTGGCGGAGCCGGGTGCCGTCCATCTCCGGGCAGGAGAGCACGGCCACCGTGTCGGCGCCGAAGTGGTCAACCGCGGCGGTGATGCTGTCCAGCCCACCGAACACCGAGATGCCACCCACCTTGGGCGGCCGGCTGGAGCCGGCCAGGCAGGCCCCGACCACGGACATGCCGTGGTAGCTGTGACGGCTCAGGACCAGGGACAGCTCGGCCACGGCCGGGGCGTGCCCGACCACGACCACCCGGCGCAGGCACTGGCCGGTGCTGCGCATCTTGTGCAGGTGCTTGCGCAGCCAGTAGCGCATGCCCAGGTCGAGCAGGGCGGTCGACGGCATGGCCAGGGCCACGTAGCCACGCGCGATGTCCAGCTTGAAGGCATAGGAACCGATGGCCACGGCCGCGGTCAGGCAGACTGCGGCGTTGGCGATGCGCCGGAACTCGTCCGAGCCGACGCCGATGAACCGGGAATCGTACCCGCCCGCCAGGGCCACCGAGACCGCCCACAGCAGCGGCAGGGCGCAGGTGAAGACCAGGTATCCCACCGGTTGAGAACCCTGGCTCACGAACCGGGCCTGGATCGCGATCACGCCGGCCACGACCCCGCAGGCGAAGTCGCCGATCGCGGCCCGCCACAGATAAGCCCGCGCCCAGGCCGCAGAGGTCTGCGCGGCCAGAAGGGCCTGACGGCCGGGAAGTGTCCCGGCAATTGCTGACTGGCCGGCCACCGTTACCGGTCCCGGCCTGGTCCACACGTTATTTCGCTGCCACCGCTCCTGGCCACCGGGGCCACCTCCCCCTCTTCCGCCGTTTCCGGCGCGTAACCAACGCTGCTCCCAGGTCCGCGATCAGCGGGATACAGCGGTTCAGGGAGACCTTTAGAAGACCTTCAGTGACCCCCGCGTGATACACCGGCCGCCCTTTTCTTGCTGCATTTTTCTGTACCTAATCAACTACACAGAGTGAATTGAAACGGGACTCAAAATAACTACCTTCGGTAATATTTAAATTACTTTTAGTCAAAAAGCGCTGTTCATGGCGGGCTTGGCCAAAGAATTGGACCGGTTGGTGGCCGTCATTCGTATCAGGACGAGATCCACAACGCTCCTGTGAGCAGTTCCTCAGCCGGTGAGCTGGGGACGGGAACAGGTGATCACTCATGGAACCGTTGCCGCTGAGCATCGCCCCGGACCGGCCGCTGTCGGTCCTGGCCATCGGCGCGCATCCCGATGACATCGAGATCGGCGCGGGCGGGACGCTGCTCACGCTGGCCCAGAGTCAGCCCGGGCTGCGCGCCCACTACGTGGTGCTGACCGGCACGGCGAACCGGCACGAGGAGGCGCGCGCCGCGGCGCGGTCCTTCCTGCCCGGCGCGGATCTCAGCGTCGACCTCCATGACCTGCCCGAAGGCCGGTTTCCGGCCGTCTGGGAACGGGCCAAGGACGCACTCGAGCAGGTCGCTCGCTCGTGCTCGCCCGACATCGTCATCGCCCCGTCGCGCGACGACGCCCACCAAGATCACCGCACGATCGCCGAAATCGTGCCCACCGTCTTCCGCAGCCAGCTCTACCTGGCCTACGAGATTCCGAAGTGGGATGGCGACTTCGGGCGCCCGGGCACGTACTTCCCGCTGACGACCGAGGTGGCTCAGCGCAAGGTCGAGCTCCTGCACAAGTGCTTTCCGTCCCAGCAGCACCGCGACTGGTGGGACGACGAGGTCTTTCTCGGCCTGGCCCGGCTGCGCGGCATGGAGTGCCGGGCGCCCTACGCCGAGGCGTTCTTCTGCGCGAAGCTGGTCATCGGACCGCCGCCTTCGTGAGCGGCGCCGGGTTTCCGCCCGGCCCAGCTGATTTTGATCGACGCGCCCAGATTCTTACCTGGACCCCAAGGCCGTACCGGCCGTTCCGGCTGTATCGGCCGTTCCAGGTGATCCCGCTGCCCATCGGATCAACAAGAATGAGGGGGATCAATGGCCGTCCACATTGATCTTGACGTTCCACCCGAAGAACTGAGACAGCGCATCTACGGCGGTGACCTGGTCATCCTGACCCGGCTGCAGGCCGTCAGGGACTTTGTCGAGCACACCCGCCAGCAGCTCACGGAGCTGTTCGACCCGTACGACCCCGAATACGCCCACGAGCATTTCGAGCCCGCCGAAATGGCCAGGATGCTGGGTGTCTGGAAGCCCAATTTCATCCACTCGGACATTTCCAGGAAGCTCGTGCGCGAGATCATCCGTACCGCCGGGTTCCCGGTGGCGGATACGCACTACGACGTGCCCAAGCCGCGAACTTCCTTCCCGGTCGGGCACCTCACGACCGGGGTGGCCTTCGCCTTTCCCTGGCACCGCGACGTCTGGTACAGCGCACCGGCCCAGCAGGTCAACTGGTGGCTACCCATCTTCCCGGCCCGCGAGGACAACGCCATGGCCTTTGACCTGGCGAAGTTCGCGCAGGAGGTGCCGAACAACTCCGCTGATTTCGACTACTACGAGAACAACGCCGGGCGCCTCACCGCGGCCAGCCAGGTCACCAAGGAGGCCCGCCCCCGCCCGGGCGCGTACGAACACCAGGCCGGGCACGAGCTGATCATGCTGCCCGCGCCCGGGGAGGTCCTGCTGTTCTCGGGTGCGCAACTGCACACCTCGATCCCCAACACGTCGGGCCGGGCCCGGTACAGCGTCGACTTCCGCACCGTCGACACGCAGGACCTGCTGGCCGGACGGGGTGCGCCGCTGGTGGACACCCGCTGCACCGGGACCGCGATCCGCGACTTCCGCAACATCGAGACCGAGGCCAGCTTCCCGGAAGACACGGTCACGAGGCTGTTCGGGCCGCCGCCCGAGGGCGCGATGCTCGTGTTCGGCAGCGACGAGGCTGAACGCTCCGCCAAGTCGGTATGAGCCCTCCGCTCACCAGCGTTGTGAGCCCCCGGCCAGGCCTGGCCGGGGGCTCACGGCGTCCCTCCCGCGGTTTCGGCCGCCGAATGGGTCACTGTGAGCTTGCTCACCGCATTCACCAGAAATCACTTTACGAACGTCCTGGCCGTATCACCGCCGGTGGTCCGCTGCTCATATGCACAGGGCCCGGGCGACCAGCGACCGGCCAAGCTCTTGCAGGGGATGCGATGAAGGTAGCGGTTTTCGGTCTCGGCTACGTGGGGACGGTGACGGCCGCCTGCCTGGCCTCCCACGGACACGACGTCTGGGGTGTGGACGTCGACGGGGCCAAGGTGGCAGACATCCGGTCCGGCCGGACCCCGGTCGCCGAGCCTGGCCTGGAGGAGCTGATCGGCAAGGCCGTCGCCGACGGGACGCTGCACGCCACCACGTCGTGCGCGGACGCCCTCGACGAGGCCGAGGTCTCGCTGGTCTGCGTGGGCACGCCGTCCACCACCGGCGGCGCCACCGACCTGTCCTACATCCGCCGGTCGGTGGACGACATCGTGGCCGCGCTCCGCGTCGCGGTGCCGTCGGCCTCCGGCCACCACAGCGTGGTCATCCGCAGCACCGTGCCCCCGGGCACGATCGACCAGGCCGTGCTGCCCGCGCTGGTCAGCGGGCTGGCCGGCACGCCGATCACGCCCGGCGCGGCCATGTGCCCCGAGTTCCTGCGCGAGGGCACCTCGGTGGCGGACTTCTTCAACGCCCCGCTGATGGTGGTCGGGACGTCCGACCCGGTGGTGGCCGAGACCGTGACCAGCCTGTTCGGCTTCCTGGACCAGCCCGCCCGGGTGGTCGAGCCGCGCACGGCCGAGTCGCTCAAGTACGCCTGCAACGCCTTCCACGCGACCAAGGTCTCGTTTGCCAACGAGATGGCGCGGCTGCTGCGCCGGGTCGGCGTCGACTCCCGCGAGGTCATGTCCCTGTTCGTCGAGGACCAGGTGCTGAACATCTCCCCGGCCTACCTCCGGCCCGGGTTCGCGTTTGGCGGTTCCTGCCTGCCCAAGGACATCCGGTCGCTGCTGCACCTGGCCCGGGTCAACAGCGCGGACCTGCCCATGCTGTCCGGCACCCTGGCCACCAACGAACTGGTGATCAGGGACGTGGTGGACCGGGTGGTCGCCTGCGCGGGCCGCAACGTCGCGCTGCTCGGCCTGAGCTTCAAGAACAACACCGACGACCTGCGCGAGAGCCCCAACGTCGAGCTGGCCGAGCGGCTGATCGGCAAGGGCTTCCACGTCCGCATCTACGACCCGGTGGTCAACCCGGCCAAGCTGATCGGCTCCAACCGCCGGGCCATCGAGGCCAAGCTGCCGCACCTGAGCCGGCTGCTGGCCCACGAGCCCGGCCAGGCCCTGCACGGCGCCGACATCGCGATCGTCTCCTCCGGCGACCAGGCCGTGCGCGAGGCCCTGGTCCGCTCCGGCCCCGCGCACCTGTTCGACCTCAACGGCCGCCTCGGCCAGGAGGTCGAAGCGCTGTCCGGTTACGAAGGGATCGGCTGGTGACCCGCGTCCTGATCATCGTCCAGAACCTCCCGGTCCCGTTCGACCGGCGGGTCTGGCTGGAGAGCCAGGCCCTGGCCGCCGAGGGCTACCAGGTCGCGGTGGTGTGCCCCAAGGGCAAGGGCGACCCCGGCTACCAGGTCCTGGACGGAATCGAGATCTACAAGTACCGGCCGTACGCGCCGGGCGGCAGCAAGCTCAGCTTCGTCACCGAGTACGCCTACTCGTTCCTGGCCACGGCCTGGCAGACGTTCAAGGCCCGGCGCCGCGGCAAGTTCGCGGTCATGCAGGCCTGCAACCCGCCGGACATCTTCTGGCCGCTGGCCCTGATCCTGCGGACCCTGGACCGGACCAAGTTCGTGTTCGACCACCACGACCTGTGCCCCGAGCTGTTCCAGTCCCGGTTCCCCGGTGCCGGTGAAAACGCACCGCCGTCCCTGCCCTACCGCGGCCTGCGGGCCCTGGAGCGGGCCACCCACCGCACCGCCGACCACGTGATCTCCACCAACGACTCCTACCGGGAGGTGGCGATCAAGCGCAGCGGCAAGAAGCCGGCCGACGTCACCGTGGTCCGCACCGGCCCCGACCCGGAGCGGCTGCGCCGCGGTGAGCCCCACGCCGACCTGCGCCGGGACCGCAAGTACCTGGCCGCCTACATCGGGGTCATGGGCCCGCAGGACGGCGTGGACATCGTGGTCCGGGCGGCCGACGTGGTCGTGCACGAGCTGGGCCGGGACGACATCGCGTTCACGCTGATCGGCTCGGGTGACTGCTACGACGAGCTGGTCGCCCTGCGCGACGAGCTCGGCCTGGCCGGGCACGTCGAGTTCACCGGGCGGGCCCCGGACGAACTGGTCGGGCAGATCATGTCCACCGCCGACGCCGGCCTGTCGCCCGACCCCAAGAACCCGCTCAACGACGTGTCGACCATGAACAAAACCATGGAGTACATGGCCTTCGAGCTGCCGGTGATCGCCTTCGACCTGCGGGAGACCCGGGTCTCGGCGGCCGACGCCGCGGTCTACGTGACACCGAACGACGTGCGCGAGTACGCCAAGGCGATCGTGGCCCTCATGGACGACGAGGCCAAGCGGACCCAGATGGGCAAGCGGGGCCGGGTCCGGGTCGAGCAGCAACTGGCCTGGCCGCTCCAGCGCCAGGCCTACGTGAACGTCTACCAGCAGCTGACCGGAGGCTGACGTGTGCGGTATCGCGGGGTGTTACCAGCAGGCCGACGGCCACAAGCTGGTCGACATCATGACCGACCGGATCGCCCACCGCGGTCCGGACGCGGCCGGGCGGTGGGACCACGAGGACGACCGCGTCGCGGTCCAGCTCGGCCACCGCCGGCTCTCGATCATCGACCTCAGCACCGCCGCTGACCAGCCGCTGACCAAGGACGGCCTGACCCTCGTCTACAACGGGGAGCTGTACAACTTCCAGACGCTGCGGGCCGAGCTGACCGCCCGCGGCACCCGGTTCGTCACCAGGTCCGACACCGAGGTGGTGCTGGAGGCGTGGCGAGCCTGGGGCCCGGACGCGCTGAAGCGGTTCCGGGGCATGTTCGCGTTCGCGCTGTTCGACCAGCGGTCCGGCGAGCTGATCCTGGCCCGCGACCCGCTCGGCATCAAGCCGCTGTACTACCGGCCCCGTGGCCAGGGGGCGGTGTTCGCCTCCGAGCTCAAGGCCCTGACCACCGCCATCGGCTCTGAGCTGCGGGTCGAGCCGGGGGCGCTGGTCGCCTCGATGCTCTACTACTGGCTGCCCGAGCAGCGCTGCGCCATCGACGGGGTGCACAAGCTCCCGGCCGGGTCGTGGGCCCGGTTCACCCCGGACGGGCGGCACACCGTCGAGCAGTACTGGCGGATGGCTGACGTGGCCGCCGAGGCCGCGGCCGGGCCGCCCGCCGACCTGGGCGCGATCATCGAAGAGTCGGTGGCCATGCACCTGGTCTCCGACGTGCCGGTGTCCAGCTTCCTGTCCGGTGGCCTGGACTCCAGCATCATCACCGTGCTGGCCCACCGGGACAATCCCGGCATCGACGCCTACACGATCGCGTTCCGGGCCGAGGACCAGAAGCTGGAGGCCATGCCGGACGACGCGCTCTACGCCCGCAAGGTCGCCGACCAGTACGGCATCAAGCTGCACGAGATCGAGATCTCGCCCGACATCGTGGAGATGCTGCCCCGGATCGTCGACGTGCTGGACGAGCCCATCGGCGACGCGGCCGCCCTGAACACGCTGCTGATGTGCGAGGCGGCCCGGGAGCGCGGGGTCAAGGTGATCCTGTCCGGGATGGGCGCCGACGAGCTGTTCGGCGGGTACCGCAAGCACCTGGCCTGCATGATGGCCAGCAACTACGGCAAGCTGCCCGCCTTCGGCCGGGCCGGGATCCGCGCCGCCGTGGACCGGCTGCCGGTCAGCGCGGCGGGCCGGGGCCTGCGCTACCCGCGCTGGGCCAAGCGCTTCCTGACCTTCGCCGAGCTGCCCGAGGAGCCCCGGTTCCGGCGCAGCTACACCCTGTACGACCCGCCCGAGCTGGCCGCGCTGATCAGCCCGGACCTGGCCGGCTACGTCGACGAGATTATGGCCGAGCACCGCGAGATCTACACCGACAACCGGCTCGACGACGAGGTCAACCGGATGTGCCTGGCCGACTCGCGGCTGTTCCTGCCCGGCCTCAACCTGGCCTACACCGACCGGGCCAGCATGGCCGCCTCGGTCGAGGTCCGGACCCCGTTCGTGGACCCGGTGGTGGCCCGGGCCGCGTTCTCGTTCGACGGGCCCAGCAAGATCCACCGCCGCCGCCAGAAGGTCGCGCTCAAGCAGGCCGCCGAGGCCTGGCTGCCGAACGAGATCGTGCACCGGCCCAAGGCCTCGTTCAGCGCCCCGCTGCGGGCCTGGGTCCGCAACGACCTGCGCGACGTCATCCAGGACGTGCTGGTCCGGGGCGACCTGGTCGGCTCCGGGATGATCCGGCGCGACGCCCTGCTCGGCCTGATCGCCGACGATCAGGCCGGGCGTGAGGACCGCTCCAAGCAGCTGTGGCAGCTGCTGACCCTGGAGCTCTGGCAGCGCCACACCAGCTCGCTGGGCGTCGGCAGCTGACCGCGCCCGCCACCACGAGAACCCCCACCTGAATCCCGAGCAGAGGAAACGATGAAGCAGGTAGCGCAGAACTACAAGAGCGGGGAGCTCAGCGTCCTGGACGTGCCGGCCCCGTCGTGCCGCCCCGGCGGTGTTCTCGTGCAGTCCCGGTTCTCCCTGATCTCGACCGGGACCGAGATGATGAAGCTGACCGAGGCCAAGCTGTCCATGGTCGGCAAGGCGCGGGCCCGCCCGGACCAGGTCCGCAAGGTCCTGGACACGGTGTCCCAGCAGGGCGCGGTGGCCACCTACAAGAAGGTGATGAACCGCCTGGACTCCTACACGCCGCTCGGTTACTCGCTCTGCGGCGTGGTCGTCGAGGTCGGTGCGGGCGCCGAGGAGTTCCACGTCGGCCAGGTGGTGGCCGCGGCCGGCAACGAGTACGCGCTGCACGCCGAGTACAACTGGGTGCCGGTCAACATGTGCGTGCCGGTGCCGCGCGGGGTGCAGCCCGAGCACGCCGCCTTCTCCACCGTCGGCGCCATCGCCATGCACGGCGTCCGCCGGGCCGAGCCGCAGCTGGGGGAGACCGCCTGCGTGATCGGGCTGGGCCTGGTCGGCCAGCTGGTGGTCCGGCTGCTGATCGCGGCCGGGGTCCGGGTGGTCGGGCTGGACGTGCTCGCGGACCGCTGCCAGCGGGCCGAGCAGGCCGGCGCGGCCGCCTGCGCCGCGCCGACCGCCGAGGGCATCGCCGCCATCGAGAAGACGCTGGCCGAGCTGACCGGCGGCCGCGGGGCCGACCACGTGTTCCTGGCCGCGGGCGGCCACTCCAACGGCCCGGTCGAGACCGCGGTCAAGCTGGCCCGGGACCGGGCCAAGGTCGTCGACATCGGCAAGACCAAGCTGGACCTGCCCTGGAACGCCTATTACGACAAGGAACTGGACGTCCGGTTCTCCCGGTCCTACGGCCCGGGCCGCTACGACGACCGGTACGAGCTGCAGGGCATCGACTACCCGGCCGGCTACGTGCGCTGGACCGAGCGCCGCAACATCGAGTCCTTCCTCGACCTGCTGGCCCACAAGGAGATCGAGGTCGAGACCCTGGTCACCGGGACCTTCCCGATCGAGGCGGCCGAGGCGGCCTACGCGGGCCTGTCCTCCGGTGAGGTCCCCGCGGTCGGGGTCCTGCTGGAGTACCCGGCGCCGGTGGCCGAGGCGCCGCCGCGCACGCTGAGCCGGGTGGTCACCGGCGAGACGGTCACCCCCACGGCCAAGAACGGCACGCTGGCCGTCGGCTTCATCGGGGCCGGCAACTACGCCTCCTCGATGCTGCTGCCGCACCTGGCCAAGCTGGACACCGTGCGCATGGCCCACGTGGCCACCAACCGGTCGCTGTCGGCGGCCAACGCCCAGCGCCGCTTCGGGTTCGCGAACATGTCGACCAGCGCCGAGGCGGTCCTGACCGACAGCTCGCTGGACGCGATCTTCATCGTGACCCGGCACCACACCCACGCCGACCTGGTCTGCCGGGCGCTGGAGACCGGCAAGGCGGTCTTCGTCGAGAAGCCGCTCGCGCTGACCCGGGAGGAACTGGACCGGGTGCTGGAGGCGGTGGAGAAGACCGGCAACGACCGGCTCATGGTCGGGTTCAACCGCCGGTTCGCCCCGCTGCTGACCGAGCTGAAGGCCAAGTTCGGCCCGGCCGGTGACAGCTCGGTGACCCGGTACCTGGTCAACGCGGGCCAGCTGGCCGCGGACAGCTGGTACACCAACGAGGAGCTGGAGGGCTCCCGCTTCGTCGGCGAGGGCGGCCACTTCATCGACACCGTGGCCTGGTGGGCGGACAGCCTGCCCGAGGAGGTCTACGCCGTGCGCGGCCCGGCCCACGACGACGTGCAGACCATCGTCCGGATGCGCAACGGGTCCAACGCCACCATCACCTACGTCACCGGCGGCAACGTCCGGTACCCGAAGGAGACGCTGGACTCCGCGGCCGACGGCAAGAACGCCCGGCTGGACAACTTCACCAAGGCCGGGGTGTGGGCCGGCCGCAAACAGGCGAGCCTGCGCTCGCGCGGCGGCCAGGACAAGGGACAGCAGCGCGAGCTGGCCCGCTTCGTCGAGGCGGTCCGCACCGGCGCGCCGATGCCGATCACGCTCGAGTCCCTCGTCGCCACCACCAGCGCCACCATCGCGGTGGCCGACAGCCTGCTCAGCGGGCACCCGGAGCGAGTGTGAGCAGCCAGGAATCTTCGCGGCTCGGCTGGTACGCCCGCCGGGCGGCCCGGATGTCGCCCGCCGAAGTGGTCTGGCGGGCCGGGGCCCCGGCCGTGCAGCTGGCCTGGTCCCGGCGCCAGGTCAAGCGCGGCCAGCCGCCCGCGGCCCGGGCCACGAGCCGGGCTGCGAGCCGGGCCACGAGCCGGGCCGCCGGCCCACGGCGGTTCACCAGCACCCTGCCCGCGGGCACGGCGGCCCGGGTGCCCGTGGCGTCGCAGGCCGCGATCCTGGCCGCCGCCGACCGGCTGATGGGCGGCGAGTGGGAGGTGCTGGGGGTACCGCGCACCGACCTGGTCGACCCGGACTGGTTCCTGGATCCGGTGACCGGGCGCCGGTCCGAGCCGGACCGCTACGCCTTCCGCATCAACCACCGGTCCGAGGAACAGGTCGGCAACATCAAGCAGGTCTGGGAGATCTCCCGGCTGCAGCACCTGACCCTGCTGGCCACCGCGTGGTACCTGAGCGAGGACGAGCGGTACGCCCAGCGGGTCGCCGACCAGCTTCGATCCTGGTGGCAGGAGAACCCGTTCCTGTCCGGCGTGCACTGGACCAGTGGCATCGAGGCCGGCATCCGGCTGATCAGCCTGGCCTGGATCCGGCGGCTGCTCGACGGCTGGCCCGGCGTCCGCGCGCTGTTCGAGGACAACGACCTGGCCGTGCTGCAGATCCGCTGGCACCAGGAGTTCCTGAACGGGTTCCGCAGCCGCGGCTCGTCGGCCAACAATCACGTCATTGCCGAGGCGGCCGGCCAGGTGGTGGCCAGCTGCGCCTTCCCCTGGTTCCCCGAGAGCGGGACCTGGCGGCGCAAGTCGGCCCGGCTGCTCGAGCGGGAGCTGGTGGCCAATACCTTCCCGTCCGGGGTGGGCCGCGAGCTGGCGTCCGAGTACCAGGGCTTCGTGGCCGAGCTGACCCTGCTGGCCGCGGTGGAAGCCAGCGCGGCCGGGCACCCGCTGGTGCCGGAGCTGTGGCAACGGCTGAGCGCGGTGATCGACAGCGGCGCCGCCCTGGTCGACAAGCAGCTGCGGGCTCCGCGTCAGGGTGACGGCGACGACGGCCGGGCCATCCTGCTGGACGCGCCCACCGACAACCCGTGGCCGTCGCTGCTGGCGGTCGGCGAGGCGCTGTTCGGCCGGCTCAGCTGGTGGCCCCGGGTCGATCCGGGCGCGGCCAGCACGCTGATCGGCGCCCTGACCGGGGTCCGCCGGGACGTGCCCGGCCGGCCCAGGCAGCGCCCGTCGCGGTTCGCCGACGCCGGGATCACGCTGCTGCGCACCGACGGCGCCCACGACCCGGAGATCTGGTGCCGGCTGGACGGCGGCCCGCACGGGTTCCTCAGCATCGCCGCGCACGCGCACGCCGACGCCATGTCGGCCGAGGTGCGGTACGGCGGCGTGGACGTGCTGGCCGACCCGGGCACCTACTGCTACCACGGTGACCCGGCCTGGCGGTCGTACTTCCGCTCCACCATCGCGCACAACACCCTCGAGGTGGCGGGCAGCAACCAGTCCGGTGACGGTGGCCCGTTCCTCTGGCTGCGGCACGCCAACGGCCGCGAGATCGAGGTCATCGACACCGGCGACGTGGCCGGCTGGACCGCCGACCACGACGGTTACCTGGCCCTGAAACCACCCGTCCGGCACCGGCGCTCGGTGTGGCTGGACCGGGCGTCGCGCCTGATCGACATCGTGGACGAGGTCGACGGCGACTGCGACGTCCGGCTGGCCTTCCACCTGGGCCCGGACGTGCTGGCCGAGCTGGGCGAGGGCTGCGCCATGCTGCGCTGGCCGGACGCGGTCACTCCCGGTGCGGCCTGGATGGAGCTGGCCCCGCAACTGCGCTGGACCCTGCACCGCGGCGAGACCGAACCCATCCTGGGCTGGTACTCCCGCGGCCTGGGCCACCGGACCCCGGCTTACACCCTGCTGGGCAGCGGGAACGTCGCCCCGGGGACGCCGCTCACGAGCCGCCTGCAGTTTCTGGATACCGACAAAACGGAAAAACAGATCGTCATCCCCTCAGTGGTATCAACGGCGCCCGCAGATTCTCTTGTGAGGGACACAAGGAACTCACGAGCGGAGGCCGGATGAGCGGACAGGCGCTGGATCTGAGGGGGTCAGCGCAGATCGTCAGGCGGTACCGGATCCTGGTTCTGGCCGTAGCCCTGGTGGGGCTGCTGCTGGGCGCAGGCTGGGCCGTCCTTCACCCACCGGTGAAGAGCAGCAACGCCCTTATCGTGCTGCCCGTTTCCAGCCATGAGATCGCCACCCAGGTGGTAATCGCCGGGAGCGAGCCGGTGCTGTCGTCCGCAGTGCCGAGCATCAGCCCGCACACCACCATCACTGACCTGCGCCAGCACGTGAAGATCAAGAGCCTGACCGGCAACCTGATCTCGGTCACGGCCACCGGCTCGACCGCGGCTCAGGCCGAGGCGACCGCCAACGCCGTGAGCGACAGCTTCATCAGCTACCTGAGCAGCGGGATCAGCGCGGTCGGCCACGTGCAGGCCAAGCTGGTCGCCCCGGCCAACAGCGCGAACGGGTCGTCGCTGCCGATCCGCATGGCCATCCTGGCCCTGCTCGGTGCGATCTTCGGCGCGCTGGTGGGGGCCGTGGCCGCCCTGGCCCTGGGCCGCGGTGACCGCCGGCTGCGGGAGCGCGACGCCATCGCGGACGCGATCGGTGTCCCGGTCGTTGCCTCGGTGGCCGTGGGTCACCCGTCCGACCCGGCGGGCTGGTCGAAGCTGATGGCCGAGTACGAGCCGGGCGTGATCCACGCCTGGAGCCTGCGCCGGGCCCTGAACCAGCTGGGCCTGGTCGACCTGGACCTGAAGAGCCCGCGGGACCAGGCCCGGCCGTGGGTTTCGGTGATCTCGCTGTCGGCCGACCGTAAGGCCATGGCCGTCGGCCCGCAGCTGGCCACCTTCAGTGCCTCCCTCGGGGTCAGCACCGACCTGGTGGTCGGTACCCAGGCCGACGAGAACGGGACCGCCTCGCTGCGGGCCGCCTGCAGCACCCTGTCGGCTCAGCCCCCCATCCGCGACGGCAAGCTGCGGGTGAGCGCGGACGACGAGCAGGCCGTGAGCGACGACCCCGACACCCTGCGGGTGCTGCTCTCGGTGGTCGACAACCAGGTTCCCCGGGTCGACGAGACCGCCCGGGCCGCGGTGACGGTGCTGGCGATCTCGCCCGGTACGGCCACCGCCGAGCAACTGGCCCGGGTCGCGGTCAGCGCCGCTGCCGACGGGCGCAACATCGCCGGGATCATCGTGGCGGACCCGGATTCGGCCGACCGGACCACCGGCCGGCTGCCCCAGCCGGCCCGGACCACCCGGCGACGGGTGCCCACCCGGGTCAACGGCACGACGACGGAGACCCGACGATGACAGACAAGGACCGGGAAGTGCTGCCGTCCATGAACGGGGACGCCGACCTGCCCGAGCGGCTGTGGCTCTACGACGACTTCACCCCCGACGAGGACCCGCCGGCCACCGACTACGCGTCCGGCCTGGCCAGCCTGGGCTTCATCGGCGCCGCCCTGCGCCGCCGGGTCCGGCTCTGGTGCGGCATCGTGGTGGTCGGCTTCGTACTGGGCCTGGCCTACTTCGTGGTCTCCCCGCCCGCCTACCAGGCCAGCACCACGGTGCTGCTGACCCACAGCCTCAACGAGAACCCGACCGACGCCATGTCCACCGACATGACGCTGGCCCACAGTGACACGGTGGCGACGCAGGCCCTGCACCAGCTCCGGCTGAACGACCCGGTCAGCAGCTTCCTGTCCACCGTGACGGTCGACAACCTCACCTCCCGGGTGCTGCAGATCAAGGTCAGCGCCAAGTCGCCGGCCGACGCCGCCAACCGGGCCAAGGCCGTGGCCGCGGCGTTCCTGTCGGTCCGGGCCTCGGAACTGGAGAACCAGCAGAAGCTGACCGAGGCCGCGCTGCAGCAGGACGTCACCGACGCCCAGCAGCACGTCAACGCGCTGAACAATCAGGTCAGCGACCTGTCCGGCCAGCAGGACGCCCAGTCGCAGGCCAAGCTGGCGCAGCTGAAGAAGCAGCAGACCAACGCCCAGGCCGCGCTGGAAGTGCTGCAGCAGAACGACAACGGGCAGCAGGCCGACTCGGCCGCCAACGTGGCTGCCCAGATCAAGGGCAGCCAGGTGCTCGACCCGGCCATCGCCGGGCACCACTCGGCGGCCAAGTTCGCGATCATCTACTCGGTCATGGGGCTGGTCGTCGGCCTGGTCGTCGGCCTGGCCATCGTGATCATCGGGGCCCTGATCTCGGACAAGCTCCGGCGGCGCGATGACATCGCCGACAGTCTCGGCACCTCGGTCAACCTCAGCGTCGGCCCGCTCAGCGCCTCGCGGATCCCGCTGCTGAGCCGGCGGGCCAAGGGCGCCGAGCACCGGGACATGCAGCGCGTCGTGAGCCACCTGCGGGATGCGATCCCCGACCCGGAGAGCAAGGGGGAGGCGCCGGCGCTGGGTCTCATCCCGGTCGACAACGGCAAGACCGCGGCCAGGGCGCTGGTCGCCACGGCGCTGGCCTGCGCCCAGGACGGCCAGCACGTGCTGATCGCCGACCTGTGCCCGGGCGCCCCGGCCGCACACCTGCTCAAGGCGGGCGATCCCGGCGTGCGGACGGTGACCGTGGACGGTGCCGAGCTGGCCGTCGCGGTCCCGGCCAAGGACGAGGTACTGCCGGCCGGCCCGGTCCACCGCTCCCGGCAGGGGCGGAGCGCCGTGTCCACCGATGAAGCACTGGTCAACGCCTACTCCGACGCCGATGTCCTGCTCACGCTGGTGTCCCTCGACCCGGCCCTGGGCGCGGACCACCTGCGGACCTGGGTCGGGGACACGGTGGTCATGGTCAGCGCCGGGCGGTCGTCCTGGCTGCGCATCCACGCCGTCGGCGAGCTGGTCCGGCTGGCGCGGATCCCGCTGGTGTCGGCGATCCTGGCCGAGGCGGACCAGACCGACGAGAGCATCGGCCTGACCCAGGCGGCCGTGCGTGGCACCCGGGTCGCCCGGGCCAACGGGCTGTGAACCGATGACCTCAACCGTCGCCCCGGCCCGGCCGCCGCGCCGGGCCGTGTACCGGCCCCGCCGCACCCTGGGCTGGGTGCCCGCGGTCACCCGCGAGCGGTGGGTCCGGTGGCGGATCGGGCTGGCCTGGGGCCTGCTGGTGCTGAACGTCCTGACCTTCTACTCCAGCACCTGGGACGGGCAGCCGCTGCTGCTGCCGATTCCGTCGGTGCTGGGCAAGCTGATCGCTCAGGGTGCGCTGCCGGCCGCGCTGTTCGTGGCGCTGACCGTCAACCGCCGCCTGGTCATCCGGCCCAACGCGTTCTTGTGCCTGCTGTTCCTCATGCTCCTTGAGGCCGTGCTCACCATGATCAGGCACGAGTACCTGTACGAGACGACGTTCGGCACCGCGTTCCGCACCGTCCGGCTGGCCGAGTTCGTGGCCACGCTCTGGTTGCTCACGCCCTGGTGGGGGCGCCGTGACCTGTTGCTGATCCGCTGTCATCTCGGGGCCATGACCGTCGTGCTGAGCTCGGTGCTGCTCGGCTTGCTCGTCGCCCCCGGGCACGCCCTGACCCAGGGACGGCTGTCCGGCACGCTCTGGCCGACTCCGCCCACCCAGGTCGCCCACTACGCCGCGGTGACCTGCGGGCTGATGGCCCTGCTGTGGCTGTGCGGCCGGGTCAGCGGCCGGGTCGCCCTGGGCTTCGTGGTGGTGGCGGGCGCGATCTTGCTGCTGACCCACACCCGGACCGCGCTGCTGGCCATGGTGGTCGGGCTGCTCATCGGCGGCCTGAGCCTGTTCGCGGCCAAGTCGCGGGTGCGCAAGGCCTTCCTGACCTGCGTGGTCGTGGGTGGGGGAGTCGCCCTGACCCTGTCCGGGGTGATCACCCACTGGCTGGCCCGGGGCCAGGACAGCCAGCAGCTGACCGGCCTCACCGGCCGCGCCACCGTCTGGAACCTGGTCGAGAACCTGCCCCGCAACAAGTTCGAGGTGCTGTTCGGCTTCGGCTTGTCCAACAACTCGTTCAACGGCCTGGCCATCGACAGCAACTGGCTGGCCACCTACAACGACCAGGGCCTGTTCGGCATCGCGCTGTGCGCCACGTTGCTGATCTTCCTGTTCGTGCTGGCCTACTTCCGGCCCCGCGGCGTGCACCGGGCCCTGGCCCTGTTCCTGGTCACCTACTGCCTGGTCGCCTCCTACACCGAGACCGGCCTGAGCCAGCCCTCGTCCTACCTGCTCGACATGGCGCTGGCCGCCTCGCTGCTGATGGTCCCGGTGGCCGCCAAGCGGGCCGGGCCCGTGCTGCCCCCGCTGCTGGGACGGCCGCAGCGGCTGCCGTCGCTGATCGGGGAAGGACCGGGATGAAAATCCTGCTGGCCCACAACCGCTACCGTTCGGTCGCGCCCAGCGGCGAGAACCGGGTCGTCGACCGCGAGGGTGACGCGCTCGCGGCCCGGGGGCACGAGGTCATCCGGTTCGAGCGCTTCAGCGACGACATCGAGGGCTGGTCCAAGGCGAAGAAGGCCACCCTCCCGGCCCAGGCCGTGTGGAGCCGGGAATCGCACCGCGACCTGGCCGCCGTCCTGGCCGCCCAGCGCCCGGACGTCGTGCACCTGCACAACACGTTCCCGCTGCTGAGCCCGGCGGTGCTGTACGCCTGCCGGGACGCCGGGGTCCCGCTGGTGGCCACCATCCACAACTACAAGCTGGCCTGCGCCAACGGGGAGTTCTTCCGGGACGGCGCGGTGTGCCATGACTGTGCCGGGCACCTGCCGGTCCAGGGTGTCGAGCACGGCTGCTACCGGGGGTCCCGGGTGGCCACGGTGCCGGTGGCCCTGGCCACCACGGTGCACCGCCGGGCCTGGCGGTCCCTGGTGTCGGCCTACATCTTCATCTCGGCCTCCCAGCGCGACCTGCTCCGGCCGGTGGGCCTGCCCGCCGAGCGGTCGTTTGTCCGGCACAACCTCATCCCGCCGCACGACCGGCCGGAGCAGGAGCGCACCGCGACCGTGGTCTACGCCGGCCGGCTGGACCGGGCCAAGGGGGTGCGCCTGCTGATGGCCGGCTGGGACAACTACCTGTCCCGGTCGCCCGAACGGTCGCCCGAACCCTCGCCCGAACTGGGGGCGGGGCCGCGGCTCCGCCTGGTCATCGCCGGCGCCGGTCCGCTCCAGGGCGAGGTCGCGGCCTGGGCGTCGTCCCGGCCCTCGGTGGAACTGGCCGGCCAGCTCGGCAGCGACCAGTGCGCCGAGCTGATCGCCCGGGCCCGCGCGGTGGTGCTGCCGTCCGAGTGGGAGGAGACCTTCGGCCTGGTGGCCGTCGAGGCCATGGCGGCCGGGACGGCCCCGATCGCGACCGGGCACGGCTCGTTCACCGAGCTGATCACCCCCGGCGTCGATGGCGTACTCTTCCCTCCAGGCGACGCGGCCGCCCTCGGGCTGGCCCTGGCCGACGCGCAACAGCACCCTGAACAGTACGAAACCTACGGTGATCACGCCCGCAAGTCCTACGAGCAGCGGTTCGACCCGGAGCAGAACCTCGAGCAGCTGATCGGGATCTACCGCTACGCGATCACCCACCCGGCCTGACCATTCCCTGACCCCTCAGCTCAATATTGGTTGGACATGCCCCTCGCATCGCGACGGACCTTTCCGGGCGGCCTCCGCCCCTGGCAGCTGGGTGCCATCCTGGGTGTCTGCCTGGTGCTGGCCGCGGCCGCCCTGATCTGGACCGGCCTGCGGCCGGACCACCAGAAGGCAGCCTCGGCCCCGTCGCCCCGGCAGTCCACGGCGGCCACCGCCCACGTCACGCCGCCCACCCGGGTCTGCGGCAACCGGGCCGTCCTGGGCGGCGGCCCGGCCACCGCGCCCGCCGGCGCGATCACCGTCGCCGCCGGTGACGACTCCGGCGTCAACTTCGGCCAGGCCGGCGCCACCTACTGGTTCGCGCCCGGCCGGCACACGCTCGGCTCGGGTCAGTTCACGCAGATCATCCCGGGATCGGGGGCGACGTTCACCGGCGCCCCCGGGGCCGTGCTGGACGGCCAGCACACCAACCTCTACGCGTTCGGCGGCGACGCCACCAAGGTGACGATCAGCTACCTGACCGTCGAGAACTTCGGCACCACCGGCGGCAACCAGAACGAGGGCGTGGTCAACCACGACTCGGCGGCGGGCTGGATCATCGATCACTCGACGATCACCGCGAACGCCGGGGCCGGGACCATGCTGGGCAGCGACAACACGCTGTCCTGGGACTGCCTGACCAAGAACCAGCAGTACGGGTTCAACGCCTTCTCCGACGCCGGGCCGTCCCACCTGGTCATCGAGCACAGCGAGATCAGCGACAACGACACCTACAACTGGGAAGCCCGCCAGTCCGGCTGCGGCTGCTCCGGTGGCGGCAAGTTCTGGGACGTGGACGGGGCCACGATCACCGGCAACTGGGTGCACGGCAACGAGAGCGTCGGGCTCTGGGCCGACACCAACAACCGTGGTTTCGACTTCTCCGGGAACTACATCTCGGACAACTACAGCTACGGGCTGATCTACGAGATCAGCTACAACGCCCAGATCAGGAACAACACGTTCGCCCGCAACGGGCTGGGCACCGGCCAGACCAACACCGGCTTCCCGACCAGTGCCATCTACATCTCGGAGTCGGGTTCGGACAGCCGGGTGCCCGGCAATTACGGCCGCTCGTTCGAGATCACCGGCAACAGCTTCCTCAACAACTGGGGCGGGGTGATCCTGTGGGAGAACTCCAACCGGTACTGCAATTCCCCGTCCAACACCAGCACCGGGGCCTGCACCCTGGTCGCGCCGTCGACCGCGACGATCAAGTCCTGTGACGCGCAGAACGTCGCCCACGCCCCGTACTACTCGGACTGCCGCTGGAAGACCCAGAACGTCGAGGTCAGCCACAACCAGTTCGACTTCGACCCGGCCAGCCTGGGACCGAAGTGCACGCTGGCCAACTTGTGCGGGTTCCAGGGCGTGTTTTCCGAGTACGGGACCTTCCCCTCGTGGAGCCCGTACAAGGGAAACACGGTCGGGAACCACATCACGTTCGGCCAGAACAACCACTTCAGCCAGAACAGCTACACGGGGCCCTGGCGCTTCATGGCCCAGTCCCAGGGCAACGTGGTCACCTGGGGGGCCTGGCAGGCCAAGCCGCTCGGCCAGGACGCCGGCAGCACGCTTAATCCGGGCTCCTGACCCGCCCGACGGCTCAAATGGGGCCAGCCGGATGTATCAGATGGGGGCCCTCCCGGGTCTTGTGATCGTGGACGGAGCAATGGCCGTCCCGGTCCCATACAACTCCCAAGCCTGGAGGGTCCAGGGTGAAGGTCCTCGTCGCGGGTGACCGCGGCTACATCGGAGCCGTGCTCGTTCCTTTCCTGCGTTCCGCCGGACACGAAGTCGACGGATACGACGTCGGCCTGTACGAGGGGTGCGACCTCGGGCCCTTCCCCAGTGCCGGCCACCGGCCGCCCCGTGATCTCCGGGACGCCGAGCCGCGCGAGCTGGCCGGCTACGACGCCGTCGTCTGCCTGGCCGCCCTGTCCAACGACCCGCTGGGGGCGCTGAACCCGGCCGCGACCTACTCGGTGAACCTGGACGGGACGCTGCGTCTGGCCCAGGCGGCCAAGGACGCCGGCATCGAGCGGTTCCTGTTCGCCTCGTCCTGCAGCCTCTACGGCGCGGCCGGATCGGCGGCGGTGGCCGAGGACGCCGAGCTGACCCCGGTCACCCCGTACGGCGAGACCAAGGTCATGGCCGAGCGGGACCTGTCCAAGCTGGCCGACGACTCGTTCAGCCCCACCTACCTGCGCAACGCGACCGCCTACGGGGCCTCGCCCCGGCTCCGCCTCGACATCGTGGTCAACAACCTGACCGCCATCGCGCTGACCACCGGCCAGGTCCGGCTGGAGAGCGACGGGACGCCGTGGCGCCCGCTGGTGCACATCGAAGACATCAGCCGGGCCTTCCTGGCCACCCTGGAGGCACCGCGGGAGGTCGTCCACGACCAGGCCTTCAACGTCGGCCGCCCGCAGGACAACGTGCAGATCCGCGACATCGCCGACATGGTCCGCGACACCGTGACCGGCTCCGAGGTCACGCTGGCCGCCAACGCCGGGCCTGACCTGCGCAACTACCGCGTCGACTTCTCCAAGCTGTACAGCACGTTCCCGGACCTGGAGATGCGCTGGACCGTGCAGGCCGGGGTGGAGGAACTGGCTCAGGCCTACACGGACAACCACCTGACCTACGACGACTTCACCTCCTCGCGCTACGTGCGGCTGCGGCGGATCCAGGAATTGCTGGCGGGCGGGCTGATCGACGACATGCTGCGCCGGCAGGTCAGCACGCCGTTCCCGCCGCCCGGGGTGCCGGTCGCCCAGGAAGCCCACTGATGCCGTCGTCCGATCAGCGCTGAGGACGGGTGGCCGAGTCGAACATGGCTGTTGAGGCGACCGGCGGCGGTACCGCTGCCGTCAGGAGCAGAGGTACCGCGGTTCCGTGGCGGATGGCCCGCCGGGTGGGGCAGCGGCTGAGCTGGGGTGTCGCCGACCAGGCGGTGTCCAGCCTGACCAACTTCGCGGTGAGCATCTACGTGGCCCGGGTCCTGGGCGCTACCGAGCTCGGGGCGTTCAGCCTGGCCTACGTGACGTACGGGTTCATGCTCAACGCGTCGCGGGGCCTGGGTACCGACCCGCTGCTGGTCCGGTTCAGCGGGGCCGAGGTCCCGGTATGGCGGAAGGCCGTGGCCAACTGCACCGGCACCGCGGTGTCGGTCGGGCTCGCCTCCGGCGTGTGCGCACTGGTGGCCTCGGTCTTGCTGCACGGCACCGCGTCCCGGGCCTTCCTGGCCCTGGGCATCACCCTGCCCGGCCTGCTCCTGCAGGACAGCTGGCGGTTCGCGTTCTTCGCGCTCGGCCGGGGCAGCCAGGCTTTCCTCAACGACCTGATCTGGGTCGTGGTCATGTTCCCGGCGTTGTTCCTGCTGAACCGCAGCGGGCACGCCAACGTGTTCTGGTTCGTGTTCACCTGGGGGGCGGCCGCCACGGTGGCCGCGGCGGCCGGGCCGCTGCAGGCCAAGGTCCTGCCCCGGCTGCGCGGGACCCGGCAATGGGTGCGGACC
This sequence comes from Streptosporangiaceae bacterium, assembly GCA_036521155.1. Classification (GTDB taxonomy): domain Bacteria; phylum Actinomycetota; class Actinomycetes; order Streptosporangiales; family Streptosporangiaceae; genus Bog-532. The sequence continues at coordinate 5,533 of DATDIH010000125.1, read as the reverse complement.
ACCCGCGACCTCGGGCTCCGGTACCTGCTGGAGGGCACGGCCAACAGCGCCTCGACCCAGCTGCGCAACTACGGGGTGGGCCTGATCCTGGGCCTGACCGCGCTGGGCTATGTGCAGGCCTCGAGCACGCTGATGGGACCGTTCATGGTCATCTTTTTCGGCATGGGCCTGGTCACCCTGCCCGAGGCCACCCGGATCCTGCGCCGGTCGCCCCGGCACCTGCCGCTGTTCTGCATGGGGGTCAGCGGCGGGCTGGCCGTGGCCGGGCTGGCCTGGGGGGCGGTCCTGCTGTTCGCGCTGCCGCGCGGGCTGGGGCAGTTCATCCTGCCCAACCTCTGGCGGCCAACGTATCCGCTGATCCTGCCGCTGACCATCTCGATCGTGGGCGGCTGCGTCAGCGCGGGCGCGGGCTGCGGCCTGCACGCCCTGGGAGCGGCCAAGCGGAGCCTGCGGGCCATGGTGCTCGGGTCCGCGGTCTACGTCATCTGCGGCGTGACCGGAGCTGCCGTCGGCGGCGTGCACGCCTCGATGGTGGGGATCGCGGTCGCGGGCTGGGTGGGGGCCGCCTTCTTCTGGGTGGAGCTCCGGGCCGAGCTGCGCAATTCTGGTCGTATCGGACTGCTGCCCTGGGGCCGGAACAGCCGCGGCGGGCGCCACCGGCGGGTCGCCCAGCTGCCCGGCACGCCCGCCGCGGATCCGCAGGAAATGGTTGCAGAAAAGTAGCAGAGATCATTCTGCTCTTGACATTTCCGGGGCATTCGTGTGCCGATACGTAACTGAGTTGTGAACGCCGAATGTACATTTCTTTCCGGCCGAGATTTTTTTCCGGTTCCTTACGCTCCGTAGTGCCCCAGACCGCCTTGCCAGCAGGCTGTTGCACGGAGAGTGACGGAATCGTCACTGAAAACGGGACAAATTGGCGTGCTCTCCTGCCAACCTGTTTATCGAGCTCTGCGTCTCTCTTGTGAAGACAACAAAGCCGACATGGATGACTTCTCGCCGTAGTGCGAGATTGGGAGGGACCCATGGTGGCGCTCGTTCCGGTAGGCACGGTGACGACGCAGGAAGAGCCGAAAGAGGCTATAGAGGCCCTGGACGCCGGACAGCTGGTCCGGCGGGCCGCTGAGGGCGACCGCCGGGCGTGGGAGCGCCTGGTGGATAAGTACGCGCGGCTCATCTGGGCCATCACCCGGGACTTCAAGCTGGGGGAGAGCGACGCGGCCGACGTGGCCCAGGCGACGTGGCTGCGGCTGCTGGAACATATCGACCGGATCGAGTACCCGGACCGGGTGGGGTCCTGGATCGCCGCCACGGCCCGGAACGAGTGCCTGCGCAGCCTGGCCGCGCGCAAGCGCGTCGTGCTCGCCCACGATGAGGTCACGCTGGACACCGTGGCTTCCTCCGACGCCGCCGTCGACGAGGGCCTGCTGGCCGCCGAGCGGGCGGAAGTGGTCCGGGAAGCGGTGTCCCGGCTGCCGCACCGCTGGCAGCAGCTGATGGAGCTGCTGATGTCGGACCCGCCCGTCTCCTACGCCGAGATTTCTGATCGTCTCGACCTTCCCGTGGGCAGCATCGGGCCGACCCGGCGACGGTGCCTGGCCCGCCTGCAGGTGCTGCTGGGCCCGGGCGTGGCCGATCCCACCTGGGAAGACGTGGGCGTGCAGCCCGCATTAGGCGCGGGCTGAGGCCAGGGCCTCGGCGTCCACCCAGCGGCCCCCGGCCGCCTCGACCCCGGGGTAGGCGGCCCGCACCTCGGGCAGCAGGTCGGGCACGAACAGCACCACCGACGCGCCCGGGTGGGCGGCCAGCACGTCCGGGCTCACCACGCCGATATCGGTGCCGGGCATCCGCAGCCCGCGCTTGGCCGGTGACGCGTCGGCCACCGCCGAGATCATCGTCTGGTCCACCTCGGCCCAGCGCAGCAGGGCCACGGCCCGGGACGCGGCACCGTAGCCGAGCACGGTCCGCCCGGTGGCCCGCTCGGCCACCAGCCAGTCCCGCAGGCCCTGGGCCTTGGCCGTGGTGTCGCGCTGCAGCCCGGCCAGCGCGCCCGGGTCGCGTACCCCGGCCTCAGCGTCCCGGGCCAGCAGCGACGCCACCGAGTCATCCGCGCTGGGGTCATCGGCGGTGGGCGCGCCGGGATCGCCGTCCCGGCCGGCCGCCAGCAGCACGGTGCCGCCGTACAGCTCGAACTCCCAGGCCCGCCGGGGGCTGAGGCCCACCGCGGCCAGCATCGCGGTCAGCGCGGTGGCCGAGTAGTAGGCGTAGTGCCCGTGCCGCAGCGCGTTCCACTGCCCGTGGCTGATGATCGTGTCCAGCGCGTGGTACTGCAGGAGGAGCACCCCGCCGGGCGCCAGCCGGGCCGCTCGCCCGGCCAGCGCGGCCGCCTGGTCGGCCGCGTGCATCAGGCCGAAGCAGTCCAGGATGACGTCGGCCTGGGCCCCGTCCGGCACCGGGGTGAGCCCGCGCCCGGCCAGCAGGCCCAGCCAGGATCCGCCGTGCGGGCTGCCGTATTCCGCGACCCGCAGGCCCGGCCTGAGCAGGCCGGCCGTGGCCACCCGGCCCACGGCATCGGCGGCCTGGGCCACCAGCGCGGCCGGCTCGGCCCCGCGCGGTTCTTCCGGCACGGTCGGGTCGGCCAGCAACTGGGCCAGCCCGCAGGCCGCGCACAGCCACATCTGCAGCGGGTACACCGGGTCGGGGCCCGGGTCGTCCTGGCGCGGGAAGTAGTCGCAGGCCGGCTGCTCGCCCAGGTCCAGCACGAGCTGGCCTTCTGACGTCCCGCAGGCCCGGCAGGCCGGCTCGCTCATATATGCCTCTTCCGTCACTCGACGACGCTCCCGTATTAAACGCTCTCGTATAGGAGCCGCCGGGCCGCCGCGGTGATACGGCGGCCCGGGCCCAACTGGGCCCAACCGAGGAATTTGCGGTGGGTTGTATCACCGCTGGTCCGTCGCTGATCTCGTGTATGCGGGTGGCCGTACGGCGGCCCGGTACAGCCGTCCCCTGGGGGGACTTCCCGCCTCCGGGAAGGAATCACTGTTTTGCTACCAACATGCCGGCTCTGTGGCGCCGACCTGACTCACACCTTCGTCGACCTCGGGATGTCTCCGCTGTGTGAGAGCTACCTCCCGGAGGAGCGGCTGGACCAGGCCGAGACCTTCTACCCGCTGCACGTCCGTCTGTGCGCGTCCTGCCTGCTGGTTCAGTTGCCCGCGTACGTGTCCGGTGAGGACATCTTCTCGGACTACCTCTACTTCTCGTCCTACTCCGACTCCTGGGTGGCGCACGCCCAGCGCTACGCCGAGGCCATGACCGGCCGGCTCGGCCTGACCGGGGACAGCCTGGTCACCGAGGTGGCCAGCAACGACGGCTACCTGCTGCAGCACTTCGTGGCCCGGGACATCCCGGTGCTCGGGGTGGAGCCCGCGGGCAACGTGGCCAAGGTTGCCCAGTCCAAGGGGATCCGGACCGAGGTCCAGTTCCTCGGGGCGGAGACCGGCGAGCAGATCGCCGCCCAGTACGGGCGGGCCGACCTGGTGGCCGGCAACAACGTGTTCGCCCACATCCCGGACATCCGCGGTTTCGCGGCCGGGCTGCGGGCCCTGGTCAAGGACACCGGGACCGTCACGCTGGAGTTCCCGCATCTGCTCCGGCTCATCGAGCGGCGGCAGTACGACACCATCTACCACGAGCACTACCAGTACTACTCGCTGCTGACCGCCTCCCGGGCGCTGGAGACGGCCGGGCTGCGCGTGATCGACGTGGACGAACTCGGCACCCACGGCGGTTCGCTCCGGGTCTACGCCCAGCCGGTCGAGGCCGCGGGCGAGCCGGCCGCCCAGGTCAAGGCGGTGCTGGCCGAGGAGGAAGCGGCCGGCCTGCACACCGTGGCCGGGCACGAGGGCTTCGCCCGCGAGGTCCTGCAGATCAAGAGCGACCTGCTCGAGTTCCTGCTCACCGCGGTGGCCGAAGGCAAGTCGGTGGCCGGCTACGGCGCCCCCGGCAAGGGCAACACGCTGCTCAACCACTGCGGGATCCGGTCCGACCTGCTGGCTTACACCGTCGACCGCAGCCCGCACAAGCAGGGCATGTTCCTGCCCGGCACGCACATCCCGATCTACGCGCCGGAACGGATCGAGGAGACCAGTCCCGACTACGTGCTGGTCCTGCCCTGGAACCTGCGGGAGGAGATCAGCCAGCAACTCGACTACGTCCGCTCCTGGGGCGGACGGCTGGTTTTCCCGATTCCCGCACTCGAAATCGTGTGAACGAGGGGGACGAACAATGAAGGTCGTACTGTTCTGCGGTGGCCTCGGGATGCGGATGCGCGAGGGCACCAACAACACCGCGCCCAAGCCCATGGCCATGGTCGGCGAGCGCCCGCTGCTCTGGCACGTCATGCGCTACTACGCCCACTACGGGCACACCGAGTTCATCCTCTGCCTCGGTTACGGCGCGGCCGCGGTCAAGGACTTCTTCCTGAACTACGACGAGACCCGGTCCAACGACTTCGTCATCGAGAACGGGGCCCGGGACGTCAAGCTGTTCAGCACCGACATCTCCGACTGGCGGATCACCCTGGTCGACACCGGCCTGAACTCCCCGATCGGGGAGCGGCTGCGCCGGGTCCGCAAGTTCGTGGACGGCGACGAGATGTTCATGGCCAACTACGCCGACGTCCTCACCAACGCCCCGCTGCCGGACATGATCGAGCGCTTCGAGGCCAGCCAGGCCACGGCCAGCCTGCTCGCGGTCCCGCCCCAGTCCTCGCACCACGTGGTGGACATCGGCGACGACGGGCTCATCACCCAGGTCACGCCAATGCGCGACCTGCGCCAGTGGGAGAACGGCGGCTACTTCGTGCTCCGGCCCGAGATCTTCGACTACCTGAACGAGGGCGAGGACCTGGTCGAGGACGCCATCATGCGGCGCCTGGTGCCCCAGTCCAGGGTGCTGGCCTACTCCTACAAGGGCTACTGGTCCCCGGCCGACACGGTCAAGGAGCGGGCCCAGCTGGATCTGATGTACCAGCGCGGCAACTGCCCCTGGATGATCTGGGACCCCGAGCGCTCCGGAGACCCCAAGCTCGCCACAGCCTGACCCCTATCCCCTTCAGGAACGGCCCGGTCCCCTGACGGGACCGGGCCGCTCCTTTCCCCCGGTCGCTCCTGTGCGCGCGGGGCGCGGGACCACTGGTGCCCCTGGTCACTTCAGCCCCATCGGCAGTACTCAGTCCCAGCGCTCTGGTCACCTCAGCCCCACGAGTTTCTTGATCCATTGCCGGGCAGCAGTTGCAGTCGTATTCACTGCAGATGCCACCCCAGGATGGATCTTGAACCGGCCGCGGCTCCTGGGGCGCCACCCGCCACACCTGCGCCCCTCGGTGACCGACCGGCCGTCACAGTGGCCCCAATCGCCCCCCGTCCCCGGCGCCACGCATTCGGGAACGCTTCTGTGCGGCATGTGCGTCAAAGCGTTTCCAAATGCACTGGCCGCCCCGCAGCCCGATCGCAATCGTCACACCAGGCCA
>DATDIH010000124.1:0-5198 GCA_036521155.1 Streptosporangiaceae bacterium | reverse complement strand
GTCTGGTTCGACCGCCGACGGCTCGGTCGAGGTGCGAGCGGGGGAGGCACTCGCGCTCGGGGCCGGGGCGGCCCGGTGCGTGGCGGCGGGCTTGAACGGGCCCGGCTGGCTGGCGGCCCCGCCGGCCTGGTTGACCGCGGCCGCGGCGTAACCGGCGGCGTAGCTCACGTCGGTGGATCCGCTGGCCGCGATGCCCGGCACGGTCCCGGCGCTGGTGTACTGCCACACCGCCCAGGACCGCCAGGCGCCCGGACGGGCCGGCTGGCCGCCGCCGAACCCGGCCACCCACAGCGGGGCCGAGCTGAACGCGGTGCTGTCGCCGGTGCACGCGCTCCACCAGGCGGCAGTGGTGTAGAGGGCCGGGGTCCGTCCGGTGAGCCGCCGGGCCTCGCTGCTGAAGGCGCTGATCCAGTCGACCAGTTGCGGGGCCGACATTCCGTAGCACTGGTTGGTGTGGTCGGTCGCCGTATACGGGTCGTACTCCAGGTCCACGGCCAGCGCCCGGGGCCGGCCGCCGGCGGCGTTGCCAAGGTGGCTGACCGCGAAATCAGCCTGGGCCGCGCCCCCGCTGACGTTGGGGATCGCGAAGTGGTAGCCGGTCACGGCCAGCCCGGCGCCGGCGGCCCCGGCCGCGTCGCCGGCGTACCACGGGTTGGCGTAGTAGTCGCCCTCGGTCACCTTGACCGCCGCGAACGTGTAGCCGGCCATGGCGACCCGGGACCACTCGATGGCGGCGCCGCCGGGGTGCTGGTCGGCCGCGACGTCCACACCCTGGGCCAGGGTGCTGGAGGCCAGGCCGGTCCGGCTGAGGGCCCCCGCGAGTTCCTGCAGCAAGGTGGGGGAGTGTGCGGCCCCGACGTTGTACCGGCCGTCGGCCCCGCCGGACTCCGACCCGGCCGCAGCGCCGTCCTTGCCCTGCGCGGCCGTGGCGGCCTCGGATCCCGCCCGGGTGGATCGGCCATTTCGCGCGCCGGTCCGCTGGGCCGACGCGCCCACCATCTTGGTGGTGGTCTTGCCCCCGCCCGGCGAGTGCCCGGGACCGGCTCCGACCACCACGACCCCGGTCGCCCCCGACGCCATCAGCACGGCCAATGCCACCAGCGAGAATGTGAGACGGCCGCCCGATGCTGCTCCCACGGAGGCTCCTAACGATCAGGTGGCAGGCAGCGAGCGTAGCAGTCGAATCGGTACGTATGGGCGCAAAATGATCCGGCGAGTTGGCGTTAATTGGCAGCTTCCGCCCATGTGGTAAGCGGCTGACCAGCTAGAGTGTCGCGCATGTCGCAGACAGAGAATGACCCGAGCGCGAACACGGCCAGCTTTCAGGCCTTCGCGCAGCGGTCCGACACCGACGACACGCCCCGCCGTTCCGCTCCGGGGAGCCGGTATGTCCTCATCGGGGGCATCGTGCTGGCCGTCATCGTGATCGTCGTCCTCATCGCCACGCTCTAGTAGCAGGCCTGCCCCGGCGGCCGGGCGCCGGTCCCGGCCACGACAGGCGGGCGCCGGGCCGGGCCATGACCGGCCGCGGCCGTCAGGCCGGGGGGATTTCTCCCGAACCGCGCACGATGAGCTGAGTGCCGAGTTCGATGAGCTGCGCTGGCCCGCGCGTCCCGGCCAGCCGCCCGAACAGCAGCTCGGCCGCGCGGCGGCCCATCTCGGCTGGATTCTGGGCCACCACCGTCACGCCCGGCTCGACCAGGTCGGCCAGCTCGAAATCATCGAATCCCACCAGCGCGATGCGCCCGCTGGCCCGGGCGATCTCCCGCAGGGCGAACACCGTGGTCCGGTTGTTGCCGCAGAACACCGCGGTCACCGGCTCGGGCCCGCTCGTCATCTGCTCCAGCCCGGTCTTGACGCTGGCCGGGGACGGCTTGGCCCGCGCCACCCACGACTCGTGGACCGGCAGGCCGGCGTCTTCCATGGCCTGCTGATAGCCGCTCTGCCGCTGATTGGCGGTGTAGATGCCCGCGCCGTCGCCGATGAAGCCGATCCGCCGGTGCCCGTGCTGGATGAGGTGGGCCACGCCGGTGCGGGTGCCGCCGACGTTGTCGGCCAGCACTGCGTCGGCCTCAATCATCCCGGCCGGCCGGTCCACGAACACCGAGGCCACTCCGGCCGCGATTTCCGGCAGTAGATACCGGTGGTCTCCGGACGCGGGAATGACGATGAGACCGTCCACCCGGCGGGCACACAACGCGAGCACCAGTTCCTGTTCGCGCTGCGGATCCTCGTCGCTCGATCCGGTGAAAAGCAGCGATCCGTTCCAGTGGGCTGCGTCTTCCACCGCGCGCGACAACGCCGAGTAAAACGGGTCGCCAATGTCCTCCATGATGAGGCCGATCGAGGCGGTCTGGCCCTTCCGCAGCAGCCGGGCGCTGTCATTGCGCCGGAAACCGAGCTCGTTGATGGCGTTACGGACCCGGTTGGCTGTTTCCGGGGTCACACCGGGCTCGTCGTTGACCACCCGGGACACCGTCTTGAGGGCAACCCCCGCCCGGGTCGCGACGTCCTTCATGGTCGGGCGCCCGCGGCCGTTTCGCGTCACTGGAGCATTCTCCCTGTTCTCCGGCGTGGCACGGGGACGGCGGTCGAGCTCGCTGATCATAGCTGCTTCCCGTGTTCCTCTCGTCGCACTGCGGGAACGCTGGGCTGCCCGCCTGCCTGCCGATGCGATGCGCATACGAGGGCTGCGGTTCCCCCTGGCCCAAGTGTGCTACAAAACGGGGCTTCTCGGCCAATAAGACATTCCTTTTTAGCGGTGTTATTGCCGCGAGCGGAGTTGCCGCAAGATGGGTGGTCGTGGGTTTTCGGCAAAAAACACGCTATGCACGGTAAGCGTCTTTGTGTGGTTTTGCGGGTGCGGTGGGGGCCGGCTCCCCTGGACCGCTTCCCCTGGACCGGTTTCCCTGGACCGGTTTCCCTGGACCGGTTTCCCTGTGCCGGCCATTGTGGCGGCGGGGCGCACACGCGATGTTCATGAACGGGTGCTTGGATGTGCGTTGATGACGACGAGCGACACCGCAACGCCCCCGGCCAAGGCGGGTGGAGACGAGGATGAACGGCATCGGCTGACCGCCCTGGAAGGGCTGGCCGCGCTGTCGCTGGACGCGTTGTCCTCGGTGGCCTACGGGCCCGAGGCCATCCTGGTCGTGCTGATGGCCGCGGGGGCGGCCGCCCTGAAGTACACGATGCCGATCACGATCGCCATCGTGGTCCTGCTGGCCGTGCTGGTCATCTCCTACCGCCAGGTCATCGAGGCGTTCCCGTCCGGCGGTGGCGCCTACGCGGTGGCCAAGCGGCACCTGGGCGTCACCCCCAGCCTGGTCGCGGCGGCCTCGCTGATCGTGGACTACGTGCTCAACGCCGCCGTCGGTGTCTCGGCCGGCGTCGAGGCCCTCACCTCGGCCTTCCCTGACCTGTACGGGGCCCGGATCTGGCTCTGCCTGGCCGCGCTGGCCCTGATCACCGGGGCCAACTTGTGGGGCGTGGCCGACGCGGCCCGCCTGTTCATCATCCCCACCGTCGCGTTCATCGCGGCCATCGCGGCGGTCATCGTGGCCGGGCTGCTCCGGTCCCACCCGGTTGTCGCCCCCATCCACACCCTGCCTCAGGCCACCGACACCGTGGGCCTGCTACTGATCCTCAAGGCCTTCGCGTCCGGCTGCTCGGCCCTGACCGGGGTGGAGGCCATCGCCAACGCGGTGCCGTCGTTCCGCCAGCCCCGGATCAAGCGGGCCCAGCACACCGAGGTCGGGCTCGGCGTCATCCTCGGGGTGATGCTGCTGGGCCTGGCCGAGCTGATCCGCAAGTTCAACGTGGTGCCGGGCGGTCACATCACCGTGCTGGCCCAGGTCACCCGGGCCGGGCTCGGCCAGGGCGCGATCTTCTACGCCATCCAGATCATCACCCTGATCCTGCTGGCCCTGGCGGCCAACACCTCGTTCGGCGGGCTGCCGGTGCTGGCCAGCCTGCTGGCCGAGGACAACTTCCTGCCTCACCTCTTCTACCTCAAGGCCGAACGCCAGGTGCACCGCTACGGCGTGGTGGTGCTGGCCGCGTTCGCCGCCGTGCTGCTGATCGTGTCCCGCGGCGACACCCAGGCCCTGGTGCCGCTGTTCGCCATCGGGGTGTTCGTCGGGTTCACGCTGTCCCAGGTGGGCATGGTCCGGCACTGGTCCGAGCAGCGGGGGACGGCCGGTGGTGGCGGGCCACCATCAACGGGGTCGGCGCGGTCCTGACCTTCGCCGCCGTCGTCATCGAGCTGGTCAGCAAGTTCATCGAAGGCGCCTGGATCGTCGTCATCGTGATCCCGCTGCTGATCGCGGCGTTCATGGGGATCCACCGGGCCTACCGCCAGATCGGGCAGCTGCTCGGCCTGGGCAGCACACCCCCGCCGCCGCACCGGCAGCGGGCCACGATCGTGGTCCCGGTCGGCGGCCTGTCCCGGCTGACGGCGGAGTCCATCACCGCCGCCCTGGCCCTCGGCGACCAGGTCACCGCGGTCTACGTCTGCTACGGCGATGAGGAGGACGAGCAGACCCGGCGGTTCCAGCAGGCCTGGGAGCAGTGGGACCACAAGGTCCCGCTGGTCACCCTGTACTCACCGCACCGCTCGCTGGGCCCGCCCATCGTGGATTACCTGCACCAGCTGGAGCAGCGCGGGGACGGGCGGCGGCTGGTGGTGCTGATCTCGGAGCTGGAGCCGATGCGGTCCTGGCAGTGGATCCTGCACAATCAGCGCGGGGTGGTGCTGGACCGGGCCATCCGGAACGGCACCGACAACGTGGTGATCTGCCGGATGCGGTTCCGCCCCACCACCTGGTCCGCGAACTAGTGCTCATCAAGGTCCCTCGAACCGGTGGGTGCCTCCGGATGCCGTAGTAATAGCCGGACGCGCCGGCGGGTACACCTATAGCTCCGCACCACTACGGCGTCAGGGAGGTCCCATGCGAATCAGCGATGTGCTTCGCGTCAAGGGCGCGGAGGTGGTCACGGTGACTCCGGACACGACAGTGCGGCAGCTGCTGCAGGTGCTGGCCGAGCACGGGATCGGCGCCGTCGTCGTCTCGGTGGACGGGACGTCGGTCGACGGGATCGTCAGTGAGCGTGACGTCGTCCGCGCCTTCGCCCAGCGGGGCGCCGCGGTGATGTCCGAACCGGTGACCGAGATCTACACCGCCGAGGTGCGGACGGTC
>DATDIH010000123.1:0-14326 GCA_036521155.1 Streptosporangiaceae bacterium | reverse complement strand
ATACCGGCGGGGAAGCAGACGCCGCTGGTGCAGCCGCCGGTGCCTCTGAAACCGCGGCGGGAGCCTGTGAGGCCATGGGCGGCGCCGGGGGCGCCGAGACTGCTGGTGACGCCGGGGCCGCCGGGATCGCGGGCGCCGGGGCCGCGGCCGGGGCTGACGGAGCCAGCGATACCGGCGCGGCCGGGGCCAGCGCCGCCCCGCCGCGTTCGAGCCGCTCCAGCCGGGCCAGCAGCGCCTTCTCGTCGGTGGCGGCCGTGGGCAGCAGCACCTGGGCGCACATCAATTCGAGCAGCAGCCGCGGCGAGGTGGCCCCGCGCATCTGGTCCAGGCCGTCGCTCATGATCTCGGCGGCCCGGGTCAGGCTGGCGATGCCGAACCGCTCAGCCTGCCGGGTCATCAGGTCCAGCCGATCCGGCGGCGCGTCCAGCAGGCCGGTCTCCCCCGCGTTCGGCACCGAAGCCAGCACGATCAGGTCCCGGAACCGGTCCAGCAGGTCGGCCGCGAACCGGCGTGGCTCGTGGCCGCCTTCGACGATGCGGTTGACCACGCGGAACACGGACGCCCCGTCGCCGGCGGCGAAGGCGTCCGCGATCTCGTCCAGCAGGGTGGCGTCGGTGTAGCCGAGCAGCGCGATGGCCCGCTCGTAGGTCAGCCCGGCCTCGTCCGACCCCGCCACCAGCTGGTCGAGCACGGACAGCGAGTCGCGGGCCGAGCCCGCCCCGGCCCGCACCACCAGCGGCAGCACGTCAGGATCGAAGCCGACACCCTCACTGTTCAGGATGTCTTCCAGCAGCCGCCGCAGCGTGGCCGGGGGCACCAGCCGGAACGGGTAGTGGTGCGTGCGGGAGCGGATGGTCGGGATGACCTTTTCCGGCTCGGTGGTGGCGAAGATGAACTTGAGGTGCGGCGGCGGCTCCTCGACCAGCTTGAGCAGGGCGTTGAAGCCCTGCTGGGTCACCATGTGCGCCTCGTCGATGATGTACACCTTGAAACGCCCGGCCACCGGCGCGTAGAACGCCCGCTCGCGCAGGTCCCGCGCGTCGTCAACGCCGCCGTGGGAGGCGGCGTCGATCTCGATCACGTCGATGCTGCCCGGCCCGGACGGCGCCAGGGCGACGCAGGAATCACAGACCCCGCACGGATCCGGCGTGGGCCCCTGGACGCAGTTGAGCGACCGGGCCAGGATGCGCGCGCTGGAGGTCTTGCCACAGCCGCGGGGACCGCTGAACAGGTAGGCGTGGTTGATCCGGCCGCTACGCAGCGCCTGCCGGAGCGGCTCGGTGACCTGCTCCTGGCCTTTGACTTCGGCGAACGTGGCCGGCCGGTACTTGCGGTACAGGGCCAGGCCCGACGCGGCGCCGGAGGGAGTCACCGGGGTACCGGCCCCGGCGTTCGAGGGAGCTTCAGCCATGACTCCATCCTCGCCAGCCCGGGGATCTTCCGCCGACCCTCCCTGGGACGGGAAGAGTCCCCCGCGCACCCGTCAGAGCCCGCGTACCCTTGCTGCCTTCCGGCCCTGGGGGGGTTGGCAGGATGCACGCCGCGCGGGGGACCTCGGGACAGTCTAGTCACGCCCGGGACCAGCCTCGTCCAACCGCGACGATCCGCGCCACGAATCTGCGTCACCAGGGCCCCGCGGTCACGGTAAGCTAGCCCGCGGAGGATTCGCCTAGTGGCCTATGGCGCACGCTTGGAAAGCGTGTTGGGGGCAACCCCTCGAGGGTTCGAATCCCTCATCCTCCGCCATGCGGACCAGGGAAAACCAGGCATCTAGCCAGCCCGGGACTGCTTCCCCGGATGCCGCCTAGTCTCATTTGGCCGCCCATCAGGCGCACTCCTGCAACTTACGCACAACGGGGCAGGCTTCATTACCCGCTTCTATGGCGGCTGGTCTCCTCAGGGCTGGGCGGCTGACCGGGTAAAGCCGCCCAGATGCTCGCCGTTGACGCTGATCTCCACACCGCTGCTCGCCTGCAGTCGGAGGGTATCGAGAATGGCCTGTGTCGGCTGGCCGAAGACCTGGATGCGCACCGTCGCGTCGAGCGTCTGCGCGTGCGCTTCCTGGACGCGCTCGCGCACGATCTCCAAATGCGTCTCGAGCGACTCGGCGTCGGGGTGGACCTGTACGAAAGTCACCTCGTCGCCGACCTCGTTGACGTACTCGTTGTACGCGATCAGTCGCGGCTCGTTCGCCTCGACGAACTTGACGAGGTTTGGCACCCGCTTGCGCTCGAGGTCAAGCCGGCCTGCCTTGAGACGGTTCGTGGCGATGAAAATGAACGGTGACGGCAATGGGTGCTCCCTTGCCCAGCTCGATTCGGAACGCGCGGCGTCAGGTCGGCAGTGCGGGCAGCCAAGCCCACACCAAGACGTCACGACCGTGCGACTCTGACGCTGGCCGCCGCACCATTTCGGTGTGCGGCGGCCGGGGTAGACGGTCCGCTGGCTCAGCTGGCCTGCAGGAGGGTTTTTAGCTCGGCGGTGTCGATGACGTCGGCCCGCGACGGGAAGACCTGGCTCAGCAGGACGTCGTGTGCCTCGGCGTTCGGGTCGGCGACGCCGTCGGACAGCAGGTAGAGGCGGTAGTCGCGGTCGGCCGCGTCGATCACGGTGGATAGCACCACGCCGCTGGTGGTGATGCCTGCGATGACCAGCGTGGTGATGCCGCGGTCGCGCAGTTTCCGGTCGAGGTCGGTGGTGGACATGCTGCCGTAGCGGATCTTGCGCACTACGATGTCGCCTTCGGCCGGCGCTAGGCGCTCGTGGATGGCGGTGGATGGGTCCTCGTGATGCATGGCGCGGTACCGGGCTGCCGCCGAGAACGTCTTGTTGGTGTCGGGAACGGCTGCCCAGTCGTCCTCGGTGAAGGCCACGCGGACGTAGGCGATGGTGCCCCCGTGCGCGCGGACGTCGGCGATGGCGCCCGCCACGGGCCCCAGCAGGGCGTCGGGGTCGGTCAGCGATGTGAGGATCCCGGCCTGGTAGTCCATCACCAGCAGGGCGGTCTTCCTGGGGTCCAGGCCGGGGATTGTGGTGCTCACGTGTCTCTCCTTGATGAGGGGGATGTCCGGCGGCCAGGGCTGTCAGCCGGGGTCTTGAGGCGGCGGTCCAGCAGGGTCATCGCGAGCACGACGGCTCCGGCGACGACGAGGACGACCGCGAGGGAGTGCAGGCCGCTGTCGGTGGCGCCGTGCCGGAAGACGATGCCGGTGACGGAGGCCGAGGCGATGGACCCGATGTAACCGAAGGTGCGGAACAGGCCGGAGGCGGTGCCGAACTGGCCGGCGGTGGCCTGCGTGTACATGGCGGTCTGGTTGCCGACCGTGGTGGTGGCGACCGTGACGCCGAAGACCAAGCTGACCAGGATGATCAGCACGACGGGGCTGCGCACGGTCAGCAGCAGGATGCCGATCGAGCCGACGAGCATGGAGACGGCGGCGGCGATCAGCGGGCCGCGGATCAGGTTGCGCCGCGCGAGAGGGCGCGACAGCAGCGCGGACAGGGCGCCCAGCGGCAGCAGGAGCAGTCCAGCCACTTCGGTGGAATCCCCTCGTCCGCTCTCGATCCACTGCGTGACGCCGTACAAGATGGTGTAGACGCCCATCAGCGTGAGCGCGGAGCGCAGGTAGGTCCGGGTCAGGGCGCCGTTGCGGCCGAGCTCGCGGATGTCGAAGAACGGCGTCGGCGTGCGCAGCTCCCACCACGTCAGCGGCACGGCGACGACGACGGCCACCGCGAGGGCGATCCAGTCGGTGTGCGGGAGGCCGGTCAGGAACACCAGCAGCGCCGTCATCGTGCCGCCGAATCCGACGATGCCGGGCACGTCGATGCGGGCCGCGATCTCCCGGGCACCGCCGCGCGCGGCCGGCGGGTCGCGCGGCACCCAGCGCGCGGCCATCGCGAGGGCGAGCACTGCGACGGGGAGGTTGATCAGGAAGGCCCACTGCCAGCCGAGGCTGCCGACCAGGACGCCGCCAATAGGCGGTCCCACGGCGGCGGTGGCCTGGCCGGCGATCGCGATGCCACCCAGGACACCGCCGGGTGGCTCGCCCATCCCGCCAGACTCAGCGCGGCGGCGGATCAGCATCATCGCCGCGGGGAACCCGGCCGACGTGCCGGCCCCAATCACAACCCGGGCGATGATCAGCACGGCAATGCTACGGCCGAAACCGCCCACTACGCCGCCGGCTAGGACGAGCAGGATGCCTGCCAGGAACACCCGGCGCGGCCCGAACTCCTCGCTCAGCTTGCCCGCGGTGGGCTGGGCGATCGCACTGGCGAGGTAAAGGGCGGAGACGAGCACCACGGTGCTGCCCACCGGCACGTGCAAGGCCGTGGCGATCGGCACCAGCGCGGTGGCGATGAGGGAGCTGTTGACCGGGTTGAGGGCAGCGCCCACATACAGCGGAGAGGTGAACTTCCACGTGAACGGTTTCGGGTCGGTGCCCGCCTTGTCCGGTGCCGCCCCGGTGCCGCTGGGCCGCGTGGGCGCCGTCATCGCGTGCCGCCCTTGCCGACGTCGACCGCCGCGAAGCGTTCCAGCAGCTCGATGGTCCGCTCCACGCCCTCCCGCTCGGAGGCGGGCAGTTTGTCGATGGCCCGGGTCAGGAACGACTCGCGCGAGTCGGTTATCGAAGTCAGCAGCCGCGCGGCTGAGGGGTCGGCGCTGATCAGCGTCTTGCGGCCGTCGCCGGGGTCGCGGTGGCCCCGCACCAGCCCCGCGGCCTTCAGCACGGCCAGGTTCTGCGCGATGGACTGCGGGCTCACATGCTGGACCGATGCCAGGTACGAGGCCGTGAGCGGCCCTTCGTCGACCACGGTGCGCAACACGGCAAGCTCCGGACGGTGGCGCGAGGACTGCGGGAAGCGACGGCAGTGGACGGCGGGCAGACGCCTGGTGAAGATGTTGCGGTTCAGGACGACGAAGTCAGCGGACATGCCAGGTGAGAGCGGCCCGCTCTGCCCGGCCAGGCCCATGGCCTAATGGGGCGTTGACGGTGTGGGCCCTGCGAGCGGTGTCGAGGTCCAGGGCCCTGTCGAACTGGGCGCCGCTCGACGACCCGCCGCCGGTCGTCTCGCTTTCCTAGTCTCAGTTCCAGTCTCATTCGCTGGCGTTCAGGCAGCATCGCTCACCAGTCAGACAGTCTCCACGTGGGGCTCCGCTCCGCAGTCGCGCCAGACCGGTTCAGCGGTGACGCGGCCAATCTGGAGTCCCCACCACCGACTTCGACGTCGTCACCGAGATGGTGTGGGACGACCGCGCCGGAGGGGCCGGCCGCCAGATCACTGGCCCGAAGTCCCAGGGGCCGGGCATTGGCCGCTGGCGTAGACCAGCTGCCCGCGTAGAAACCGGAAAGTCCGCCAACCGACCTTCCATATTTGTAAGACGCTCCACGGGCCCGATCCACTTATCTGACCGGCGGCCAATGTGGCGGGCACGGCTAGCAGGGCACGGCTAGGCCGGCACGGCTTCGGCCGGGCCCAGGAACTTGGTGACCTCGCGGGCCATCTCGTCCATGGACTCGTCGGCCCGGGTGGTCAGCCGGGAGAGCATCAGGAACCCGTGCGGCATGTCGTCGTGGTGGGTGTGCCGGGTCTCGACGCCGGCCGCCCGCAGCGCCTGGACCAGACGCACTCCGTCGGTGTGCAGCACGTCGTGGCCGCAGGTGACGACGGTGGCGGGTGGCAGCCCGCGCAGGTCGGCGCCGAGCAGGTTCACCAGCGGATTGCCCGGGTCGTGGCCCGCGTAGAGGCGGACCATCAGCTCACCGGCCCTGCGGTCCGCCCCTGGCATGAGGCCGCTGTCCCAGTCGGCGGACGACAGCGAGGTGTCGGTGAACGGGTAGTAGACCGACTGGTGGCTGATGGCCGGGCCGTGCTGGTCGCGCGCGTAGAGACAGAGGGCCACGGTCAGGTTGCCGCCGGCGCTCTCGCCGCCGACGGCGATCCGCTGGGGGTCGAGGCCGCCCGGGCGGGTGTCGTGCATCCACTGCAGCACGTCGGCGCAGTCGTGCAGGGCGGCCGGGAACGGGTGCTCGGGGGCTAGCCGGTAGGACAACCCCACCACCACGTAGCCGGTGCGGCGGGCCAGCCCGCGCTGCACGTTGTCGCAGTGGTCCAGGCCCAGGTCCATGAACGCCCCGCCGTGGATGAACAAGATGGCCGGCGCGGCGGGCCTGGTCCCGGGGCGGGTGTAGATGCGGGCCGGGATCGGGCCATCGCGTCCCGCGACGATGACGTCCTCGATGTCGGCGGCCGGGCCGGGCTTGACCATCCACCTGGGGTTGTGGTGCTTCAGCCGCTCATCGTGCGGCGTCACCAGCATCTTGGCCGGGCTGGGCAGCAGTTTGTGCTTCACCAGGAACTTGATGAGCGCGTAGACGCCACCGAGCGGCTGGGGGATTCTCTCCGGCACCGTTCCTCCGCGACAGACGTCGTCTCACCATTGTTTCGACCGTATTTACTGCCGCGGGTGTGTACAAGGTGACCAGGAAGGCCACAGTTCCGGTCCTTTATCCCTCGCCATCACGTTCGTTTCCAGTGGGGCAGCCGACCTGCGCCGACCCTGGACGCGACCTTCTGCGCGATCCTGTGACCCGCCCGCCGGTATCGAGGTCCGGTCGCTGTCGGTCTTCGTTCAGTTCTGATTCGACGTTTCGTATCGTTTTGGACACGGACGTATCTATACCGCTCACCGGCCGATCCTCTGCCTGACCGAAATCCGGGCAGGAGGATCGTACGTGGCCACAATGGACACCCCGTCGGCGATCGTCGAACCAGCTGAGACCAGCGTCCGGCATGCCTACGACGTGCTGATCCTGGACGCCTCCAACAAGCAGAGCCTGGCCTGTGTGCGCAGCCTGGGCCGGATCGGCCTGCGGGTGGCAGTGGGCGAGTGCGCCACCGAGTGCGACGGCTCGCAGTCGGCGCTGTCCTTCCGGTCCCGCTACGCGGCCCACAGCCTGGTCCTGCCCGACGTGGCGGCCGGCGCCGACGCCTTCGCGGCCGCGGTGGTCAGCTTCGTCCGCGAGCACCTGGTCCCCGTGGTCATCCCCACCAACGACGGCGCCATCACGGCCATGACCCCGTACCGGTCGCAGCTGGCCGCGCTGGGCTGCACGCTGGCGCTGGCCTCCGACCCATCGCTGGCCATCGCCAACGACAAGGACCGCACGCTCGAGGTGGCCGAGCGGCTCGGTATCGACTACCCGCGGACCATGCGGATCGACGGCCTCGACGACCTGCCCGCCGTGGTGACCGCGTTCGAGTTCCCGTTCGTGCTCAAGCCCACGGTCTCGTTCCCGCGTGACGCCCCGGTCCGCCTCCAGGTCACCGAGGTGATCGACGAGGTCGAAGCGATCAGCGCCATCCAGACCTACCTGAGCTCGGGCTCGGGAGTGCTGGCTCAGCAGTGGGCCAGCGGCCGCCGCGAGGGGGTCTCGCTGCTGATGGTGGACGGCGAGGTCCGCGCGGCCTGCGCCCACGTGGCCCACCGCACCAGTCCCGCGCTCGGCGGCGCGTCCGTGCTGCGGGAAAGCATCCCGCTGCTGCCGGACCTCTACGATCCGGCCGTCCGCCTGGTCCAGGAGATCGGCCTGGACGGGGTGTGCGAGGTCGAGTTCCGGCGCGACGCCACCGGCCGCCCGCTGCTGATGGAGGTCAACGCCCGGCTGGCGGGCACCATCGAGAACGCCCTGCATTCCGGCGTGGACTTTCCGCTGCTGCTCTGGCAGTGGGCCACCGGCCAGCCGGTCACCTCGCTGGCCGGCTACCGGATCGGGGTCCGGACCCGGTGGCTGCACGGCGACCTGCGCTGGCTGCGGGACAACCAGCGCCGCATCGGCCGCCCGGACAGTGTGTCCCGGACGCGGGCGCTGTCCAGCTTCGCGGCTGAATTCCTGCGGACCCGTCACCTCGACTGCGTCGACTGGCGAGATCTCAGACCCGCCCTGGCCGAACTGCGGGCCACCACCCGCGCCGTCTTGAAGTCACGGAACTGACCGGAACCAGCAGGCCCGCCTGGACCCAAAGCAAGGGGAGCACCACGTGTCCACCGAGGAAATTCTCGTCATCGGGGCCGGCCCGTTCGGCCTGTCCATCTCGGCCCATCTGCGGGCGCGCGGCATCAGCCATCAGATCGTGGGCAAGCCGAACGGCACCTACCGCTCGCACGTGCCGGTCGGCATGAACATGAAATCCGAGCCGTACGCCTCGGACATGGCCGCACCCCGGTCCGGCTACGACGTGGCCGCCTACTGCGCCCAGCACGGCTACGACTACCAGGAGCGGCTGGGCCCGCTGTCACGGGAACGCTTCCTCGGGTACGCCGACTGGTTCACCGAGCAACTGGTCCCGGGCATCCGCGACATCACGGTCAGCGACGTGACCGCGGTCGAGGGCGGGTTCCGGGTCAGCTTCGCCGACGCGGACCCGATCACCGCCCGGCAGGTCGTGGTGGCGACCGGCGTGCTGCCCTACTACCGGATCCCGGCCGAGCTGGCCGGGCTGCCCGCGGACCTGCTCTCGCACAGCAAGGACATCCACCGGCTGGAGCCGTTCCAGGGCCGCCGGGTCGCGGTGATCGGCGCCGGGCAGTCGGCGCTGGAGACCGCGGCCCTGCTCAACGAGGCGGGCGCCGACACCCGGCTGGTCGTCCGCAAGCCCGCGCTGAACTTCGTCGAGCCCAACCCCGAGACGCTCAGCTGGTGCGGGCACCTCATCCGGCCCACCAACAAGCTGTGCGAAGGCTGGCGCTGCGCGGTCTGGTTCTCCCCCGAGGCGTTCCGGCTGCTCCCGCAGAGCGTCCGCGTCACCAAGGCCCGCACCGTGCTCGGCCCGGGTGGCTCCTGGTGGCTCAAGAACCGGATCGAGGGCGTGGTCGAGACCCTGCTCGGCCACCAGGTGCGCGGCGCCGAGGCCACGGGCAGCGGCGTCCGGCTGCAACTGGAGGGGCCGAAGGTCACCACCCTGGACGTCGACCATGTGATCGCCGGGACCGGCTTCCGGATCGACGTGGACCGGCTCGGTTTTCTGTCCGAGGGCCTGCGTGGCCAGATCGCCACGCTGAACAAGTACCCGGTACTGTCCCGGGCCGGCCAGACCAGCGTGCCCGGCCTGTACTTCGCGGGCGCACCCGCCGCCGTCAGCCTGGGCCCGTCGGAGCGGTTCATCGGCGGCACCCACAACAGCGTCCGCCAGCTGACCCGGTCGCTGGCCGCCCGGGCCACCCGCCGCCGTCCGGCCCTGGACGTGCCCGAGGCCGCCGGCAGCCCGGCCGCCGTGTAACCGCGGCCGCGGCCGGCCGTAGCCCTGGGGACCCCCGTGCCCCAGGGCTACGGCGTACCCGGCCACGGTCAGCTCACCGGGCATCCGTTCTCCGCTGGTTCGTAGTCCGGCAGGTCGATGCCGCCGGCCTTGGCGAACTGCTTGGCCAGCAGGGGCCGCACCGGCCAGTGGTTCATCATCCGCATCGACGTGTTGCCGAGCGAGATGGCGAGCTGGGACTTGGGCGCGTACCCGTGCTCGCCGCCCGGCGGCAGCTTCTGGCTCTCGGTCACATAGGACCGGATGACCTGCTCGTAGCGGGCGAAGGCGGTCCGGTGGTCACCTCTGGCCGCGGCCAGCTCCCCGGCCAGCACGTAGCCGCCGACCAGGGCCAGGCTGGTGCCCAGCCCGGTCAGCGGGGTCGGGCAATAGCCGGCGTCCCCGATCACCGCGGCCCGCCCGGCCGACCAGTGATCCAGGTGGACCTGGCCCATGGAGTCGAAGAAGAAGTCCGGCGCCGTCCGCATGGCGGCCAGCAGGCGCGGCGCCTCCCAGCCCACGCCCGCGAACCGGCGGGCCAGGATGTCCTTCTGGGCCTCGATATCCCGCCGGTCGTACTCGATCGGCTCCGAGCGGAAGGCCAGCCCGGCCTTGATCTCACCCGGCCGCCGGCCGGGCCGGGCCGACACCACCCGGCCGCCGGGCGCGCGGTGCATCAGGTACCAGCCGTCCAGGTCGATGTCGGCCGGAGCGGTGAACCAGGCCGTGTAGCAGCCGATCGGCCGGACACAGCTGGAATCGGGCCCGAAGGCCAGCCCGCGCACTGCCGAGTGGAGCCCGTCGGCCCCGATCACCAGGCCGAATCGCCGGGGAGCGGCCTGCTCGAACGTGACCGTGACCCCGGCGTCGTCCTGGTCGAGCCCGGTGATGGTGTCGTCGAAGAGGTACTCGGTGCCGGGCCGGGACGCCTCGTACAGCACCTGGCCGAGGTCACCGCGCAGGATCTCGATCTCGGACACGATGCCCTCGCCGCCGAACAGGTCGGCCGGCATGCGGGCCCCCACCTTGCCGTGGCGGTTCACCCAGGCGAGGCCGCGCTGGTCCAGGACGTGTTCGTGGACCCGGTCCATCAGGCCCATCCGCTGCACCACGGTGCGGCCCGCACCGCGCAGGTCAACGGTCTGGCCGCCGGGGCGGGGCGCGGGCGCGCGCTCGACCACGGTGGGGTTGAAGCCCCGCTTGCGTAGCCAGTACGCAAGAGCGGGACCGGCGATGCTTGCTCCTGAGATGAGGATGTCGTTGTTCTCCATAGCTAGGAGAGTACGATGTACGCGCGCACTATGGCAAGGCTCTTTTTCCATCTAATGTCGGTGGTAAGAGCATCGCCCGTACTAGTGCACTAGTCCGATAATCCGGCCCCGCACCGGGTCCGGGTGGCAGCCGGGCGACGCCGTGACAGCTAGAGTGATCCGGACCTGGTGTACTAGTGCGCGACCAGGCCGGGCCGGAGGAGGACACGTGGACGGACCGCCCTACGCGCGGATCGCGGCCGAGCTTCGGGGCCAGATCGAGCGCGGTGAGCTCCAGCCGGGCCAGCGCGTCCCCTCGACCCGGGAAATCACCGGGCGCTGGGGGGTGGCCATGGCCACCGCGACCAAGGTGCTGGCCGCGCTGCGGCAGGACGGTCTGGTGCACCCGGTGCCCGGCGTCGGCACCGTGGTCAGCGACACGGCCACCGGGCCGGCCCGCCAGCCGGCCCCGGCCCGCTCATCCGGACCCGGGACGGGACGGGCCGGACCCGAGGCGGCCCGGCCCACGGCCCGGATCCCGATGGCGCCGGACCGAATCGTGGCCGCGGCCATCCGCGTGGCCGACGCCGAAGGCCTGGCCGCGCTGTCCATGCGCCGGGTCGCGGCCGAGATCGGCGCCGCCCCCATGTCCCTGTACCGGCACGTGGCCGACAAGGACGACCTGGTCGTGCAGATGATGAACACGGTGTTCGCCCAGACCCGGCTGCCGGACCCGCCGCCGGACGGCTGGCGGCCCCGGCTGGAGCTGGCCGGCCACACCTTGTGGGCCATGTTCCGGGCCCACCCGTGGCTGGCCTCGGCGCTGTCGCTGACCCGGCCGCAGGTGATGCCGGACGCGCTGCCCTTCACCGAATGGCTGCTGACCGCGCTGGACGGTCACGGGCTCGAGCTGAGCACCATGTTCACCACGTACCTGATGCTGATCAACTACGTGCGCGGGACCGCGGTCAACCTGGAGGCCGAAGCCGAGGCCGAGGCGGCCACCGGGCTGAACAGCGAGGAGTGGCTGCAGACGCAGGAGGCCAAGTTCTGGTCGTCGTTGCCGCCGGGCGGCTATCCGCGGTTCCAGCGGCTGATCAGCGAGGAGTACGACTTCAGCCTGGACCAGATCTTTGAGTTCGGCCTGCAGCGCCTGCTCGATGGCCTGGACGCCCTGATCAGGCAGTGCTAGCCCGGGGGGTCGAACCCCCCCAGACCCCCCTACGCGGGCTTCGCCCGCGTTGCTGCTGCATAGTGATCACATGACCGGCGAACCGATCTCCAGCCGGGTGCGGGTGCGGCGCATCCCGGAGCTGGGCCACTACGACCGGACCACGGTCGAGGCGGCCCTGGACCGCGGGCTGATGGCCCACGTCGCCTTCACCGACGGCGACCAGCCTTACGGCATCCCGATGCTCTACACCCGGGCCGGTCAGGTCGTCTACATCCACGGCTCCACCGGCAGCCGGGCCGTACGCACGCTGGCCCGCGGCGTCCCGGCCTGCCTGACCGTGACCCGGCTGGACGGGATCGTACTGGCCCGGTCGGTGTTCGAGCACAGCGCCAACTACGAGTCGGTGATGGTGCTGGGCCGGTTCCACCCGGTCGAGGACCCGGCCGAGCGGCTGGCCGCCTTCGAGGCCTTCACCGAGAAGCTGCTGCCGGGACGCTGGGCCGAGGCCCGGACCCCGAACCGCAAGGAGCTCAGCGCCACCGTCATCCTGGCCCTGCCCATCGAGGAGGCCTCGGTCAAGGTGAGCTCGGGCGGCCCGGACGACGACGAGTCCCCGGACGCGGAGCTGGACGTCTGGGCGGGCGTCCTCCCGCTCCAGACGTCCTACGGCGTCCCCGAGCCGTCGCCGGGCCTGCGCGACGGCATCCCGGTGCCGCCCAGCATCACCCGCCTGACCAGTGGCCCGGCGGGCGACGCAGGTGCGGCGGGTGACCCGGGCCCGGCCACCGTCAGGTGACGTCGCGCGGCAGGGTGGTCCGGCGGCTTCATCCGTCGCCGGGCCGGCCTCGGCAGTTGCGCTACGCCCGGCGCGGTATCCGCGGGCTTTCGGCTACGCCGCCAAGAGCAGCCGGACAGCCGCCTCGCGGCCGACGCGCCCGGCGGCGGCCCGGCGTTACGTTGAGTCACGATGAACCACGTCACCGCGGCATGGAACCGGCGCCGCGGCCGGGACTGGCCGCGCCGCGACCTGGCCGTTCCGGCCCTGGTGCTCGCCCTGCAGTTGGCCGGAACGCTCGGTGAGCAGGATCATCACCCGCTGGCTCAGCTGGGCGTGCTGGGCTGGCTGCTGCTGGCGGCCGGCCCGCTGGCCCTCACGGTCCGGCGGTCCCATCCGGTCGCCGCGCTGTGGGTCACCCTGGCCGCCACGGTGCCGCCGTCCGGGTCGCCGGCGGCCAACCTGAGCCTGGTGGTGGCGTTCTTCGGCGCCGCCACCAGCGGGCACCGGCGGGCCGCCTGGGCGGCCACGGTGGCGGGCTACGTCATCGCGGTGTGGCTCGGACCGCTGGCCTTCGGCCGTCCCCGGGGCTCGCTGGAGTTCGCGCTGCTGCTGGCGGGCTGGCTGGCGGTCATGGTCACCGCGGCCGAAGCCGTCCGGCTCCGCAGCGAGCGGGGCACGGTGACGCGGGCCGCGCAGCAACTGGACCAACGCCGCCGGGCCAGCGAGGAGCGGCTGCGGATGGCCCGGGACCTGCACGACGTGATCGGGCACAACATCTCGCTGATCCGCGTGCAGGCCGCGGTGGGCCTGGACCTGATGGACTCCGACCCGGACCAGGCCCGGGCCGCGCTGGGCGCGATCAAGACCGTGTCCCGGGAGGCGCTGGACGAGCTGCGCTCGTTGCTGGCCGCGCTGCGGCAGACCGGGGAGCAGGCACCCACCGCTCCCACGCCGGCCCTGGCCCGGCTGCCCGAACTGGCTCAGCTGACCCGGGCGGCCGGCCTGCCGGTCCGTATCGAGGTGTCCGGGCCGGCCCGGACGCTGCCGGCCGCGGTCGACCTGGCCGCCTACCGCATCGTGCAGGAGTCGCTGACCAACGTGGCCCGGCACGCGGGCCGGGGGACGGCCACCGTCCGGCTGGGTTATCGGGCCGACGGGGTGTCGGTCGAGGTCAGCGACAACGGACGGGGCATCCCCGGTGGGCGGCTGGCCGGCGGGACCGGCGGCGGGACCGGCAGCGGGATCGCCGGCATGACCGAGCGCGCGGCCGCCCTGAGTGGTCACCTGACGGCCGGCCCACGGGCCGGCGGCGGGTTCGTGGTGTCCGCCTGGCTGCCCACGCCGGCCGGCACCGAGCCGGCCGGGGCCGCACCGGCCGCCACCGGGACGGCGAGCGCGCCGTCATCGGGGTCCTGATCGTCGGCGACCAGCCCCTGGTCCGGGCCCGCGGACCCACGTCAGCCGGGCCATGATCAAGCTCGGGGCCCGGGACCGGACCCAGCTCGTCGTGCTGGCCCATGAGAGCGGCCTGGCCCGGCCCGGCTGGCTGGCCTGACCGGACCGGCACCTGCGGCGCGCCCGGCCCGTCCGCGCAGGCCAGACGGTTACGATCATCAGGTGCCAGCCAACTGGGCCCGGTGGTGGTTCGCCGCGACCGCCGCGTGCGCAGTCGCCGGGGTCGCGCTGAGCGTGGTCTCGGCCATCCAGACCCCGGGCCACTTCCCCACCGGTACCGAACGGGCCTTCAACACGTTCGCGTTCTTCACCATCGAGTCCAACCTGCTGGCCGGGGCGACCGCGCTGCTGCTGGCCATCCGGCCG
>DATDIH010000122.1:0-3735 GCA_036521155.1 Streptosporangiaceae bacterium | reverse complement strand
CGGGCGGCTCGCACGACCCGCGGGGTAGTCACCAGTCCCTCGACCATGAGGGCGGCCAGCAGGGCGAGTGACAGGCCGTCCAGCCCCCCGGCCAGGGCGCCCGCCACCGCGGCGGCGACCTCCATCGTCGCGGTGAGGGTCAGGACCAGCGCCGCCCGCTGGATGTGGCCGGTGGCCCGGCAGACGGCGATGTAGTGCACTTTGGGAATGGTCGGCAGGTAACCCAGGGCCAGCAGCCACAGCGGGATGGTGGCCGCGCTGGCGTAACTGGCCCCGAAGAAGCTCAGGGCCAGATGGGCGCACGCGATGAGGCCGAGGATCCCCGGGATGCCGACCAGGAAGGAGATCCGCAGGCTCAGGCGCAGTTTCCGGGCGATGACCTGGGGATCACCTGAGGCCACGGCGAACAGGACCGTGGCCAGGTGGGTGGGCACGACCCGCAGGAACCCGCTCAGGGTCCACGCGGCGTAGAAGGCCGCCGCGGCCGAGGGCGACACGGTCACGGTCACCAGCACGGGCAGCAGCATCCACGGGACCGAGATGGCCAGGTTCAGCCAGTTGTGGGTCATGGTCAGGCGGCCCAGCCCGCGCAGGACACCCCAGTCCGGCCGGGGCAGCGCGGGCTTCCCGGTCAGCCAGAGCTGGAGGACCACGACCAGAAGCGAGACGACGGTTCCCGCCACCCACGACAGCGCGATGCCCACGCCGGCCTGGTCATGCAGGAGGATGGCGGTGACCGGCAGCAGCACCAGTTTCGCTACCGCGAAGATGACGTTGCGCCAGAGCTGAAGGCCGCCACGCAGGAGCCCGATCGTCGCCTGGTCGAAGACGAGGCTGACCCCGATGAGCACGACGCCCGCGGTCAGGAGGGCCGCCTGGCCGGGCGACCCGCTGATCTCCGCGAACCGCTTGTTCAGCAGCGGGCCGATGAGCGCGAACCCCAGCCCGAGCACGAATGACCCGAACCCGGCCGCCAGGAGCGCTGCGGAAACCAGGCCCGCCCGGGACGTGCGCCGGGGCAGCTCGCCGATGAGCACGGTGTTGAGGCCGAGCATGCCGATCGTGCCCAGCACGGTCATGGCGGACACGGCCGCCGAGCCAAGCCCGACCGCGCGCTGGCTGAACAGGTGAGCGGCCAGCGCCCAGAAGGCGAATCCCAGCGCGGACGTGACGACGGTGGTGGCCAGGAGCGAGCTGGCGTTCCCCAGGATGTCGTGGTTCTGCCGCCAGAATATTAAGGCGCCACGCCCGGACGAATGCCCCCGCATGGCGGGGCTGCCGGGACTCTCGGGCACCCGGAGCGCCTGGGGCTCCAGGGGCACGCCGCTCATGAGCGGGGCGCCTTGCGCTTGGCCTTCGCCCTGGCCCTGGCCTTCGCCTTGGCCTTGCCGGTGGCCCGGGGCTTGGCCTGGGCCGGGACCGGGCCGGTGGAAACCTGGCGGTAGGGATGATGCAGGTCCGGGGGGAGGTACAGGTTGGCCGAGGTGACGTACCTGGCGCTGATCGCGATGGTGCGGTGCCACGTCTGGCCATTGGGCAGCACGATGTTCCAGGTTGTGTACGGGCGCCCCTGATGGAGCAGGACGAGCTGGTAGCGCTCGGAATGGCCCTGGTGGTTGACCACGCCCAGGTCCGCGGCGGCGGGGTTGTGGCGGAGACCGGGCATCGACAGCTCGGTGAAGCCGGGGTAGCGCTGGATCGAGGCCCCCACGCGGGCCACGCCTACGGCGCCGGCCGCGACGACCAGCGCGGCACCGAAGACCGTGGCCTGCCAGGCCGAGGGCGACCATCTCGCCGGCCGGGCACCGGTGTCCTCCCCGCGGCCGCCCCGGGAACGCAGCAGCACGAGCACATCCCCGGTCAGCGTGAGCCCGGCCACCAGCCCGCCCCATGCCCGGGCGTGCAGGGGTATCCGGGCCGCTTGCAGCACCAGGCCACCGAGAATCGGGAGGGCCAGCGCCAGGGCGGTGGCCACCACGATCCCCTCCAGTTCACCGAGGCGCGGGCCGAGCAGGACCGCCCCCCAGACCCAGCCGAGGCTCGCGAACAGGGCCAGCCCGAGGACCGCCGTGACCGCGACCGGCGCGCCGGCCAGGATCGCGCCGTACGCCAGGACCGCTACCGCGGCCGTGACCGCGACCAGGTGCTTACGGCGCATTCCCTCCCCCATCCAGGTCGTAGATGACGATGCTGCCGGCGTCGTAGATACGCGCTACGCCCTTCGCGCGGTTGTACTTGGTGAGATCGGCCGGCGGAAGTGGCTGCCGGTAGTGGCCCGCGCCGGGGTCCTCGGGGAAATACTGGCCGGACGCGGGCAGCGACTGGCTGAGCCTGCGGTCGGCCAGCACGTAGCGGATCGACAGGGCCCGGGCCTGCTGGGCGTCCGACGCCGTGTAGGCGGGCGACTCGAAGAGAAAGCTGACGTCGAGGACCGGGTTCTGGTCCCCGTAGCTGCCGAGGACCGGGCCGTTGCCGAAGTCGGCGGCGAACCGGTTGCCCGGTCCCAGGGCCGCCAGGGCCCACTGGGCGGTGTCGATCTCCTCCGGGCCGACGGACCGCTCGAAGCCTGCCACCTGATGCGGCCCGGGGAGCCGTTCCCAGTACGGCGGCCATCCGTTGACCAGCCCATCGAACAGTAGGATCAGCACCGCCGCCAGAAGGGCGGTGGCCATGAGGCGCGCCTGCCAGCGCACGACGGCCCCGCCCAGCTGGCCGAGCGCGAGGGCCACGATGTAGGCCACCGGCACGAAGATGAAGGTGGCCGCCCGCCCGGACAGCTCACTGCCGTCCGCCACCGTGAACCGCACGATGACGACCAGGTACCAGCTGACCGACATGATGGCCAGGGCCAGGGGCCAGGCCTGGCCGCGGTACCGCTTCCAGATCCGCCACCAGCCAATGGGCAGCAGGGCTGACACGCCGAGGACCCCCAGGGCGGCCAGGGCCCGGTTGCTCAGCGGGCCGGTGGACGTCGACGGCGCGCTCCCGTGGCCCCCGCTCAGCAGGCTCTGGAAGCTGTGCAGGGTGGACTGCAGAAACGGCTGCAGGTAGGTCACCGTGCTGGGGGCGGCCACGACCAGCCAGCCCAGAGCCGCCGCGGCCGACAGCAGGGCCAGGCCGCCGGCCCAGGCCGCGGTGCGGAAGCTGGCCGTGGCCAGGGCGGCCAGGCTGAGCAGCAGCAAGCCGACCACCAGCATGTAGCTGGTGACGTGGTGGGTTACCACCGTGGCCGCGATGGCCAGCAGCGCCACCGTCACCCAGCCGCCGCGGTTCTGGCCGGCCCGGCGCGAGGCCAGCTGCCAGGCGGCCAGCAAGGTGAGGGCGAAGAAGGGCAGGGCGAGCGTCTGGTAGATGAACATCGAATCGAACGAGAAGAAGTGCGAATTGCTCGCGTAGCACAGGACGGCGATGCCCGCGATCCGGAATGAGCCGCCGCTGATCCGCAGGTAGAGCAGGTAGAGCAGGTAGACGAACAGCAGGTGCGCGACGCCGGCGACGATCAGCCCGCAGGTGAAGACCGGCAGCCTGGTGATGGAGACCAGCGCGGACGTGAGTTCTTCCAGGCCGGGATAGTGCGGGCTGATCGGCAGGACGTAGTTGCGCGTGAACAGCTGTCCGGTGTGCAGGATGTTGACGGTGGTACGCCAGTGGGAGAGCTCGTCCGCGTACTCGAACTGCAGCGGGCTGTAACAGATGGTGACCAGGTATTCGGCCACCGTGAATACCGTGACCAGT
>DATDIH010000121.1:0-21734 GCA_036521155.1 Streptosporangiaceae bacterium | reverse complement strand
GCGATGCCGATGCCACCCGCGCCG
This sequence comes from Streptosporangiaceae bacterium, assembly GCA_036521155.1. Classification (GTDB taxonomy): domain Bacteria; phylum Actinomycetota; class Actinomycetes; order Streptosporangiales; family Streptosporangiaceae; genus Bog-532. The sequence continues at coordinate 21,710 of DATDIH010000121.1, read as the reverse complement.
CGGAGCAGGCCACGGCGGGACAGGCGCGCTTTCGCCGCGGGCGCGGCCGGCTGGATTTCCGGGTCTTCGTGAGTCATGAACCATTCCTTCAGTCGCGAAGCAACAGCCCGCTCGGGCGGTTGCCGATGCCGATGCACCGGACGGGCCCGCGCGGAGGGATGTTCGACTGGGCCGGCCGCCTGGAGAGTCCAGACGCGAAGCGTAGCTGGATAGTGGCTGAAAGTGATAGGTGTCCGCCGCAAGGTCCAGACGACGGTTAGTGACGCAACCCAGTCGTTGTTATTCGGAGCCGGCCACGCTCCGGTTTGACCGGGCCGCCCGGTTTTTTAGGGAGCGACCTTGTGGTCGTCGTCCATCTCCAGCGGGGAGGCCTCGACGTCGGACAGCTTCGCGTACGGGTCTTCGGTCCGGGCCCGGCGGCGGTCGTTGAAGTAGATGACCACCTCGGCCACCTCGACCAGGACCACGCAGGGGACCGCGAGCAGCAGCATGCTGATCGGGTCCGGGCTCGGGTTGGCGATCCCGGCAAAGAGGAACGCGCCGAACAGCATCAGCCGCCGCCACTTGGCGAACCGGGCATGGGTCAGGATGTGGGCCACGTTCAAGATGACCAGGGCCAGCGGCAGCTCGAAGGCCAGGCCGAAGCCGAGGATCATGCCCTGGAAATAGCTCAGGTAGGTGTCGATGCTGGGCAGCACCAGCACACCCTGGGGCGACAGCCCGAGCAAGTACTTCAGGCCCCGGCTCATCACGAAGTAGGCCAGCACGGCGCCCGCCGCGAACAGCGGCGCGGCGATCCCCGCGAACAGGTACGCCCACTTCTTTTCCCGCCGGTACAGACCGGGGGCGATGAACGCCCAGACCTGGTACAGCCACACCGGCGAGGCCGCGATCAGCCCGACGAAGAACGCGATCTTGACCCGCAGCATGAACGGGTCGAACACCCCGGTGACCACCAGCTGGTCACCCACGACCTTGCAGCCCGAATGACCGCGAATACTGGCCGAGCAGAACGGGTGGTTGACGAAGGCCCAGATCTGGTGAAAGAACACGAACCCGATCACCATGGCCAGGACCAGCGCCAGCGCCGCCTTGAGCAGCCGGTTCCGCAGCTCACGAAGGTGACTGATGAGCGGCATCCGGCCATCCGGGCCGCCCTGCCGCGATGCCTCGAGCACGCGGGAGCCGGCCACGCGTGCTCCCAGCACGGCCTCGGGTAGCTTCGCCATGTCGGTGTCCCGGTGTCTTCCCCGGACCTAGCCCGGCTGCTGGGTGCGCTGGGCGGAGTGGGCCCCGGCGGCCGGTTCCTTCAGCTCCGCCAGCTGCCGCTGGAGGTCGTCGATCCGCTGCTGAGCCTGCACGTCCTGCAGATCCTGCTGGGCCTGCTGCGCGCCCAGTTGCTGAGCCGCCAGTTGCTGCTGCGCCGCGACCGCCGGCGCCGCAACCGCCTGCTGGGCGGCCGTCGTCGGCTCAGTCCCCTCCTCGTGGAGGTCCTTGACCTCGGCCTTGAGAATGCGCATCGACTTGCCCAGCGAACGCGCCGCGCCCGGAAGCTTGGCCGATCCGAAGAGCACGATGAGCACCACGGCGACGATCAGGATTTTCCACGGGCTGTCGAACAGGTCGCCAATCATGTCTGTCCTTTACGGCGGGACGTTTCCCGCGGTCGGGGCTTCTCAGCCCGAATGAAATGAACCGGCGTCGCTGCACCAGACACCAACTCTTCGGTGCCGCGGGCCCGGCGGATTGCCCACCGGTGCCGCTATCGGGATCAGCTGCGGCAAAGCCTTCAAGGCTCCGTTCGCATGCTGCGCCGGAGGTTGGTCACCGCCGCCCGGATCCGGCTCTTGACCGTTCCGGCCGGGATGTTCAGGATCAGGGCCGCCTCGGCGATGGTGTGGCCCTCGTCGAACACCGCCACGATGGCCTGCCGTTGCGGGTCACTGAGCCGGCCGAGGTTCCGGCGCAGGTTCTCCCGGTCGAGACCGTCCTCCACCGCCTCGCTGACCTGGTCCCATGCCACTGAGAGGACGGCGATCCTCCGCTCGCGGCTGGCGTCAGCGGTGACTGAGCGTACACGGTCGATGCTGCGCCGGCGGGCGATCATCAGCGCCCAGGCCATCGCGTTGCTCTGGCCCGGATCGAATCGTCCGGCCAGGCGCCAGATTTCGGCCAGGACTTCCTGAGTGATCTCCTCGGCCTGGGCCGCGTCCCGGACCAGAGCCAGCGCCAGACGGTAGACCGGGCCGTTGAGCTGCACGAATACCTGATCGAAGGCGCGGTCCTCCCCGCGGGCCACGGCGGCGATGAGCTTATTCAGATATTCGGGGTCGCGGGGGTCTGAAGCGCCTGTCTGGCCGTCATTTCCGCTCACGCACGAACATTCGGACCCGCCATCGCTCCGGCTTGGTCAAGAAAAAATCCCGCTGAGCTCCGATCCGCTGATCGTCACGCTCCGAATTACTCGGTAATCATCGTCAATTGGGAGTGGGGACATCGATGTTCGGAAAGAACTACGTCGCGCAGCTGATTGACCGCAGCGCCGAGAATCCCGCCGACCGGCGGCGGTTCCTCAAGACCGCCAGCGTGACCGGACTGGGCGTGGTCGGCGCGGGCCTGCTGGGCGGGGTGGAAGCCACCAGTGCGTCCGCGTCCACCAACTCCGCAATCTCCGACAGCGCGATCCTGAACTTCGCGCTGAACCTGGAGTACCTCGAGGCCGAGTTCTACTCCCACGCCGTCTACGGGTGGGGCCTGCCCTCCAGCCTGACCTCCGGCAAGGGCCAGCGCGGCCGGGTCGAGGGCGGCCATGCGGTCCCGTTCAAGAGCAGTTCCATCCGCCAGTTCGCCACCGAGATCGCCAAGGACGAGTACGAGCACGTGGCGTTCCTGCGCAAGGCGCTCGGCTCAGCCGCGGTGGCGCAGCCCGAGATCAACATCAACACGGCCTTCACCGCGGCCGCGACCGCGGCCGGCCTGATCAAGAAGGGGCAGACCTTCAACGTCTACGCCAACGAGAACAACTTCCTGCTCGGCGCGTTCATCTTCGAGGACGTGGGCGTGACCGCCTACAAGGGCGCCGCACCGCTGATCAGCAATAAGACCTACCTCGGGGCGGCCGCCGGTATTCTCGCGGTCGAGGCTTACCACGCGGCCAACATCCGCACCGTCCTGTACGAGCGGGGCCTGGCCAACGCGGCCAACGCCATCTCCAACGCCCGCGACAGCCTGGACGGCCGGTCCGACGACGACCAGGGCATCACCCTGGGCGGCAAGGCCAACATCGTGCCCACTGACGGCAACGGCCTGGCCTTCGGCCGGACCCCCGGCCAGGTGCTCAACGTGGTCTACCTGACGCCCAAGGTGGCCAACTCGGGCGGCTTCTACCCGCACGGCGTCAACGGTCAGCTGCACACCAGCAGCTGACCGGCCACCCGGCCAACTGGCTGGCCCGGGTCCGTGATGTCTCGCGGCCCGGGCCAGCCGCCAGGCCTGTCCGACGGAGATGACCGGTGTTCGATCTGTCCCTGCCCAAGCTGCTCATCCTGGCCGTGATCGCGCTGGTTGTGTTCGGCCCCAAGGAACTGCCGGCCATGGCCGCCAAGGCCGGCCGGGGCCTGCGCGAGCTCCGGAAGATCGCGGAGGGGGCCAAGACCGACCTGCGCGAGGGCCTCGGCCCCGAGTTCTCCGACTTCGACCTCGACGACCTCCACCCCCGCCGGTTCGTCCAGAAACACCTGCTCAGCGACCTGAGCCAGGAGCACGCGGGCCCCGCCGGAGTCGCGGCCCCCGCCGAAGCCGCTGGCCGCGCCCCCGCCGCCACGCTTCTGGCCGGCCAGGAACCCCCCTACGACGCCGAAGCCACCTGATCCGGCAGCCCTAGCCGTGGCCCGCGTCTTCGGACCCCGTCGTGATCCGCCCGACCAGCTCCTCCAGCGTGTCCAGGTCCGACGGGCCCAACGCCGCGAACCCCGGCGGCGGCTCACGCAGGATGCGCAGCATCCGCCCGGCCGCTTCCTTGCCCGCCGGGGTCAGCTCGACCTGCTTGCGGCGGCGGTCGGCCGGGTCCGGGTGCCGCTCGACCAGGCCGCGTTCTTCCAGGGTGTCGACGATGAGGGTGGCGTAGGGGGCGTCCACCCCCAGCGCCTCGGCCAGGCCGCTCAGCGACAGCGGCGTCTCGGCCAGCCGGAGCAGGGCCTTGACCCGGCCGCTGCCGCGGCCCAGGTTGAGGGCGTCCCGCATCAGCTGCGGCGGCGGATAGCTGGAAGCCAGCTCGCGCAGGGCCAGCCAGACCCGGCTGGCCTGATCGTCCTGCGGCGTCGACTGCGCCATGAGCCCCCTCCTTCCGCGCGCCGGGGGCCCCGGCCGCCCGGGCGCCACGCCAGTATCTTCACTGGCCAGGATCTCACGTGCCCACTGGGCGGTGGCCAGCGCGCGCGGCGAAGCAACCCGAGCATCGAAATGTCACGTAGGGGCCGACGCGCCGGCGGATCCCCGAAGCCGGCATCCTGGCCCGTTCCGCCCGGCTCGGCCACGGCGGCTGGGTGGCCGCGCTGACCGGGCTGGGTCCCGGCCCGGTCGGGCGGGACCTGAAGGTCCTGCTCGGCGCGGGCCTGATCCAGCGCCGCCGGGCCGGCCGGTTCTGCTCCCGGACCGGCCCGGCGTCAGCTGCGGGTTATGACGACGGCCCCCAGTCGACCGGGCTCGCCTTGAACTGGCCGGGCGAGGCCAGGGGAAGGTCGATGAACGAGGCGGCCCGGGAAGATCGCTCGATCGTGTAGACCCCGCCGGCCAGGTTCGCCAGCTCTTGCGGGGTCGGCGCCAGCACGCTGTGGAAGTTGGCCGGGGGCTGGCTGTTCAGGACCAGCTGGATCTTGTAGCCGGCTGGTATCTCGGTGAAGTTCGCCAGCAGCGAGATGTCGAACCGGCTGATCTGGGCTGGCACGACGGGCTGCTGACTGGCCATCGTGAACGGGTGGCTTGGCTGGAGCAGCGTATGCCCGGTCCCGTACCAGCTGGTCAGGGGGTCGAGTTCGCGCTGACTGCCCAGGAGGACTCCGTCGGCCTGCTTGGTGACGGTGCCGTTGGGCGCGACTATGTTCAGCGTTGCCGTGATCTCGGTCTCCGGCACGCTCGACGTGGCGTAGATCGTGACGTCGGATGGCCCGTCGAGTACCTCGCTGCGGGCCAGCGGAGCGGTGGTGTAGGTCAGTGTCGTGGCGGTGCTGGCGGCCGTCCAGGCCAGGCTGTCGCTGCCCTGCGCGGCCGGCCGGCTCGCCGTGAGCGAGGTGTCACCGAGGTAGTAGGTCTGGGTAGCGGGCGAGGGAGGCCACGCGGCGGTGTCCACCCATTGGCTGGCGTTGTTCTCGAAAATGTGCAGCGGAGCCGAGGTATGGGTCATGCCGGTGGGTTCGCCCTTGAGCCAGGTGTCGAACCACTTCAGCTTGAGGGCGTCCAGGACCGGGCCGGTGACGTTCTCGCCGTGCGTCCACGGGCCGACGATCGCCTGGTACCTGCCCGTGACCGGCTCGCCTGCCGTGATGGGCGCGTTCAGCGGGCGATGGAAGAAGGCGTTCTGGGCCACCACGTAGTCACCGAGGTTGCCGCCGGGGAACAGATCCTGCCATCCCGCCTCGGTGAGCGCCGGGATGCCGTTGGCGACGATCTGCGGTATGAGGTGCTCGGCGTCCAGCGCCTGCCAGTAGGCGTTGTCATACGAGCGGGGACCGCCGCTGGCCTCCTGCGCGATCGTGACGGACTGGGGGTCCGTCGCCGGGTTGTCCTGCGGGCCGCGCGGCTCGGCCTGGCCGATGCCAGCGACGAAGGGAGTGGGTATCCCGCCGTCGGCGGTGAGGTCGTTGTAGAAGTCTGAGTCGGTGCAGAACGGCGTGATGACTTTCAGGGCAGAGTTCCGGCCGGCGGCCGCGGCGGTGAACCACTGGTCCACCCCGAGGTAGGAGCAGCCGTCGAGCCCGACCCTGCCATCGGAGCCCGCCAGGTGATGGCCTGCCCAGCTGACGAGCTCGGCACCGTCCTCACCCTGCCGCTGGCCGAACCATGAGACCTGGCCGCCGGAGGCTCCGGTGCCGCGTATCGAGGCCGCGACGTAAATGTAGCCGCGCTGGACGTAGTAGTCGCCGGCCGCGACCGGGCTCTGCGCCGTGCCGTAGGGGTTCTGGGTGAGCAGTACCGGGAATTTACCCGGTGCCTGCGCGCCGGTGCTGGAGATCGTCGGGTAGATGACCTGAGCCGACAGGACGACTCCGTCATCCATCGTCACCGGGATGGTGACGGGCTTGCTCACCCCGTAGACCGGAGCCTCCGGCCGCCACTGCGCCGCCTGGGTTGTCGCAGCCCGGGTCTGCGCCACACCGGCGGGCTGCGGTCCGGCGAGCACAGCGGCCAGCACGAGAGCAGCGCAGCCGCCCAGCGTGACCAGGTGTCCCCTCATGACCCGGTCCGGCCGAACGGGAACAGCGGGAATACCGATCGGCCGAGTGTCTCGTTGGCGAGTTCGGCGAGGACGATGTAGAACGCGACCGCCGCGAGGACGATTTCTGCGTAGCCCGCCGCCTTCAGCGCCCCGCTTACCGCCACGCCGGCGCTACTGGCCCCGAAGTAGGCGATCAGCAGAAGCACGATCGTCAGGTTCAGCAGGCCGAACGCGGTCATCGTCACCGCGTTGGTGCCAAGGCTGGCGACGGTGAAGATCACGGTCACGACCAGCCACGCGAGCAGGAAGACGGCAAGGGCCTGAGCGACATCGTGCCCGGCCTGCGCGGCCAGGATCTTCGGCGCGATCCCCTTGCTCGCGGTCGATGAAAGGACTGACGACACGATGTGCGGGGCCACCCAGACGTTGATCGCGGTATAGCCGAGCCAGAATGCGCCGTACGCGGTCAGGAATGCGGCCGCGAACGTCGCTCCGGCGGCCAGGGCGAAGAATCCCGCCGCAAGCTGGACGATGCCGCCATAGAAGAATGTCCCGGCCAGGATTATGGAGCTGCCGGCCGAACTCAGCACGCCGATGGTGGACAGGCCGAGCGCCAGCGAGCACCACGCGAAGCCTGCGGCCCCCACTGGAAGCGCATGACCGATGCCGCGGCTGCCGGCTGCCGCCGGCACGTGTCTTATGTCACTAACCGATTCCGTGGTCATAGTGATCTCTCCTTGCCAGGGCCCTGCTCTGGACGCTGCAGAGGGTATTTCCAACCGAATGATCGGTAGCTTATCGAGGCAGGCAGGGAAGTCAAGAGGTGCTTGGCCTGCGTTTGCCGACGTGACCTGAGCCGCGGTACCGGTGTTCAGCGATGCGCCGCGATGCCGCGGCGAGGCATCATGCGGGGCGGACCCTCAGCCCGTCAAAGGCCACCGTGCAGACGGCGTTTGCGAGAAGGGTGCTGTCCTGGCCGTGCGGCTTGTACCACTCCACGATCGAGTTCACCATGCCGAAGAGCAGCCGGGCGGTGGTGCGGGGGTCCACGTCGGCCCGGATATCGCCCTCGGCCTCGGCTTCCTTGACGAGCCCCGCCACTATCTGGTCGAATTCGCGGCGCCGGTCCAGGGCGCGCCGCTCGACGTCGGTGTTCCCGCGAACGCGCAGGAGCAGCGTCACGTAGGGCAGGCGGTCGGCGAGGACCTCGACGCTGCGGCGGACCAGCCGCTCCAGCCGGCGGACCGCGGGCTCACCCGCGGCCTGGGCATCAGCGGCGGCCTCGAACAAGCCGTCCAGGGCACGGTCCAGGGCCATGCTCAGCAAGTCCTCTTTGCTGCTGACGTGGTGGTAGATAGAGGACTTCGTGATACCGAGAGCCTGCGCCAGGTGTTCCATGCTGGTCCCGTCATAGCCGCGCTCGTTGAACACCGAGACGGCCACGGAAAGCAGGGACTCGAGGTCGTAGCCGGGACGGCCCGGGCCGCGATGGACCGGCCGGCCGGCTCCGCGCCCGCCCGCAGCGCCAGCACCCGAAACGCCTGTGCCCTTACGGTCCGCACCAGTACCCACGTCAGGAAGGCTACCTGGCCAGCTAGGACGCGGGTAACGGCAAGGCCAGCCGGGTCGACGGCTGGCCGTTCAGCGGGGGCGCTCGTCGATGATGCGGCGCATCTTGCCCAGGGAACGCTCGATCGACTCGGGTTCGGCCACGACGATCTCGGTGCTCACGCCGATGGTGTTCTTGATCAGCGCCACCAGCCGGGTCCCGGCCGCGCCGGCGTCGTCCGGGGTCGCGTCGGCGCGGCGCTCGACGTGCACGGTCATGGCGTCCATCCGGCCGCGCCGGGACAGGTGCAGCTGGAAGTGCGGGGACAGGGCCGGGGTGCGCAGGATGAGTTCCTCGATCTGGGTCGGGAACAGGTTGACGCCGCGCAGGATGATCAGGTCGTCGGTGCGGCCGGTGATCTTCTCCATCCGCCGCATGGTGCGGGCGGTGCCGGGCAGCAGCCGGGTCAGGTCGCGGGTCCGGTAGCGGATCACCGGCATGGCCTGCTTGGTGAGCGAGGTGAACACCAGCTCGCCGGGCTCGCCGTCGGGCAGCACCTCGCCGGTCTCCGGGTCGATCACCTCGGGGTAGAAGTGGTCCTCCCAGATGGTCAGGCCGTCCTTGGTCTCGACGCACTCCTGGGCCACGCCCGGCCCCATCACCTCGGACAGCCCGTAGATGTCGGTGGCGTCGATGCCCGCGCGGGCTTCCATCTCGGCGCGCATCTCGTTGGTCCACGGCTCGGCGCCGAAGATGCCGTACCGGAGCGAGCACTGCGCCGGGTCCAGGCCCTGGCGCTCCATCTCGTCCAGGATGGCCAGCATGTAGGACGGGGTGACCATGATGACGTCGGGCCGGAAGTCGCGGATCAGCGTGACCTGCCGCTCGGTCATGCCGCCGGAGACCGGGACGACGGTGCAGCCGAGTTTCTCGGCGCCGTAGTGGGCCCCCAGGCCGCCGGTGAACAGCCCGTACCCGTAGGCGTTGTGCAGGATGTGCCCGGGCCGGCCGCCGGCGGCCCGGATCGAGCGGGCCATGACCGTGGCCCAGGTGTCCAGGTCCTCGTGGGTGTAGCCGACCACGGTGGCGCGGCCGGTGGTTCCGGACGAGGCGTGGACCCGGGCGACCTGCTCGCGCGGGACCGCGAACATGCCGAACGGGTAGTTCTCGCGCAGGTCTTTCTTGGCCGTGAAGGGGAACTTAGCCAGCTGAGTCAGGTCCTTGCCGTCGTCGGGGTGGACGCCGGCCGCGTCGAACGCCTGCCGGTAGTGCGGCACGTTCTCGTAGGCGTGCCGCAGGGACCACTGCAGGCGCTGAAGCTGCAGCGACCGCAGTTCATCCACCGAAGCGGTCTCGATGGGTTCCAGGTCGCCGGGTGAGCTGGCGATCGCGGTCATGGCTGTCCCCTCACCCGTCGTAATCAACGGTGATCTCGTCCGACGTGGGCACGGTCTGGCAGGTCAGCACGTAGCCGGCGTCGACCTCGTGCGGTTCGAGGGCGTAGTTGCGCCGCATGGTCCCCGCACCGCTGGTCACTTTGGCCCGGCAGGTGCCGCAGACGCCGCCCTTGCAGGCGAAGGGCAGGTCGGGCCGGACCTTCTGGGCCCCGTCCAGGATCGCCGTGCCGGCCGGCACGGTGAGCGTGGAGGAACGGCCGTCGAGTACGACGGTCACGCTGGCCCCGTCGCCGGGCGGGCTTTCGTCGTGGGTGGCTTCGGCGGGCGGCTCGTCCCCGACCCAGAACAGCTCGCGGTGGATGCGGTGCGGGTCCACATCCAGGCCGGCCAGGACGTCGACCGCGTCGGTGACCATGCCGAACGGGCCGCACAGCCACCAGTGATCCACACCCGCGACGTTGACGGTCACGGGCAGTAGCTCGGTCAGCCGGTCGCGGTCCAGGCGGCCGCTGAACAGGTCCACCTCCTGGGCCTCACGCGACAGGACGTGGATGATCCGCATCCGCGCGGGATAGGCGTCCTTGAGGTCGGCGACCTCGTCGGCGAACATGACGGTCTCGCTGCGCCGGTTGCCGTACAGCAGGGTGACGGTCGACTTGTCGTCGGCGGCCAGGACCGACGCCGCGATGGACATCATCGGGGTGATGCCGGAGCCGGCCGCGATGAGCACGTGCTGCGCGGGGACGGTCAGGTCGGGGGTGAAAGTGCCGGAAGGTACCTGGGCTTCCACGGTGTCGCCCGCTTTGAGCTCGTGGACGAGCCACCCGGAGACCGCGCCGCCGGCGACTTCGCGGACCCCGATCCGCGGGGCCGATCCGGCCACGGCGCAGATCGAGTACGAGCGCCGCTCGTCACCGCGGCGCAGGGTCAGGCTCTGCCCCGGGGCGAAGGTGAACACGTCGGCCAGGTTGCCGGGCACGCGGAACGTGATCGCGGCCGAGTCGTCGGTGAGCGGCTCGACGCGGGCCACGACGAGGGGGTGAAAGTCAGTTTTCACAGGGCCTTGACCGCCTCGAACGGTTCCCCGCAGTCCTGGCACCGGTGCAGTGACTTGCACGCCGTGGCGCTGAACGCCGCCGTCCGCTGGGTGCGGGGCGAACCGCACTGCGGGCACGGCGGCGAAGCCGGAAGACCCAGGGTCAGCGGGATCGGGCCGGTGCGCCGGGCAGCGGGGGACGGGGGAGCGATCCCGGCCGCGGCCAGCTTGCGGTGGCCTTCCGCGGTGATCCAGTCGCTGCTCCAGGGCGGGGCCAGCTTCGTCCGCACGGTGACCTGGCCGAATCCGGCCACCTCCAGCCGGTGCCGGACGTCGGCCCTGATCTCGGGCATGGCCGGGCAGCCGCTGTAGGTGGGGGTGATGGTCACCGTCACACCGCCGGCGGTCACGTCCACCGCGCGCAGGATGCCCAGGTCGGCGACGGTCAGCATCGGCAGCTCGGGGTCCGGCGTGCCCGCCGCGACGTCAAGGGCCGTCACCATGTCGCGTCCGGGTAGGCGCGGGCCTGGGACTGCAGCTCGGCGAGCACGTAACCCATCGCTTCGGTGTGCACGCCGTCGCGGCCGGTCCGGTCGCTGACCCCGGCGAGCGGGGCGGCGTCCGGGCGGTCGAGGCCCGCGGTGGCCAGCACGGTGTCCAGAACCGCGTCGACGGCGGCGGGCTCGACGTGGGCCAGCGCGTCGGGGTCCGGCCGGAACAGCTCACCGGCGAGCGGCCAGAGCGTCGTGAGCGCGTTCTGCATGCGCTCGTGGGACAGGGCGGTGCCGTCGCCGAGCCGGATCACCCACTGGGCGGCGTAGTCGCGGTGGTAGGTGAGCTCCTTGGCCCCCTTGGCCGCGATGGCCGCCAGCACCGGATCCGGGGCGGCCGGCAGCTGCTCGAACAGGGCCAGCCGCCAGGTCGAGAAGATCAGCAGCCGGCCGGCCAGCTCGGCGAAGTCCCGGTCCTCGTGCTCGGCCAGCCGGACGTTGCGGAAGTCCTGTTCGGCCCGGAAGAACGCCAGCTCATCTTCGGTCTGGCCGAGGATCCCCCCGGCCCGGGCCAGCAGCATGCGCGCCTGGCCCAGCAGGTCGAGCGCGATGTTGGCGATCGCGGTCTCTTCCTCCAGCTCAGGCATGCGGGTCACCCACTGCTGCAGCCGGTGGCTGTAGATCAGCGCGTCGTCGCCCAAGGCCAGGCAGTACCGGGCCAGCGCCCCGGCGTCGAGCCCGTCCGGTACGGAGGTGTCGATGCCTTCGAGCGGGTCGGTGAACCCGGTGCCGAACGCCCACCGGTGACCGTCGTCGTGGTCCTCGCCCAGCAGGTCGTAAGGGTTATCGGTGCTCATGCCAGCGGTTCCCTCACATGTGCGGGACGTCGTCGGGGATCTCGTAGAACGTCGGGTGCCGGTACACCTTGTCCCCGGACGGCGCGAAGAACGGGTCCTTCTCGTCCGGGGACGACGCGGTGATGTCCCCGGACGCGACGACCCAGATGCTGACGCCCTCGTTGCGGCGGGTGTAGAGGTCGCGGGCGTGGTGCAGCGCCATCTGCGGGTCGGCGGCGTGCAGGCTGCCGACGTGCACGTGGTTCAGCCCGCGCTTGCCGCGCAGGAACACCTCGTACAGCGGCCAGTCGGCGCCGGTCTCGCTCATGTTGCCTGCTCCTTCCCGGCGCGGGCCTTGGCCGCGTGGGCCAGCGCGGCCTCGCGGACCCAGGCGCCCTCGTCGTGGGCGGCCTTGCGGTGTGCCACCCGCTGGGCGTTGCACGGCCCGTTCCCGGCCACCACCGCCTTGAACTCGTCCCAGTCGACCGGGCCGAAGTCGTAGTGGCCGGAGGCCTCGTTCCACCGCAGGTCCGGGTCGGGCAGGCTCACGCCGAGCTTGTCGGCCTGCGGGACGGTCATGTCGACGAAGCGCTGCCGGAGCTCGTCGTTGGTGTGCCGCTTGACGCCCCACTTCATCGACTGCTCGGTGTTGGGTGAGTCGGTGTCGGGCGGCCCGAACATCATCAGCGACGGCCACCAGTACCGGTTGGTGGCGTCCTGCACCATCTCCCGCTGAGCACCGGTGCCGCGCATCATCGTCATCAGCAGCTCGTAACCCTGCCGCTGGTGGAACGACTCTTCCTTGCAGATCCGGATCATGGCCCGGGCGTACGGGCCGAAGGACGAGCGGCACAGCGGCACCTGGTTGCAGATCGCGGCCCCGTCCACCAGCCAGCCGATGACGCCGACGTCGGCGTAGGTCAGGGTGGGGTAGTTGAAGATCGAGGAGTACTTCTGCCGGCCGCTGATCAGCTTCTCGGTCAGGTCGCCGCGCGCTGCGCCGAGGGTCTCGGCCGCGCTGTACAGGTACATGCCGTGCCCGGCCTCGTCCTGCACCTTGGCCAGCAGGATGGCCTTGCGCCGCAGCGACGGGGCGCGGGTGATCCAGTTGCCCTCGGGCTGCATGCCGATGATCTCCGAGTGCGCGTGCTGGGCGATCTGGCGGATCATCGTGGCCCGGTACTTGTCCGGCATCCAGTCCCGCGGCTCGATCCGGCGGTCATGGGCGATCGTCTCGTCGAAGTGGGTTTCCAGACCCGGCCGGTCCGGCTCGGTGGTGATCGTCATACGTTCCACTCCTTGGCCACCATGGTCAGGACATCGTAGGTGGCGACCACGGTGCCGTCCTGGTTGGTGATCTCAGCGTCCCACCGGACCTCGCCGTAGTCGCCGGCCCGGGGGCTGATCTGCTTGCAGGTCAGGGTCACGGTCATGTCGTCGCCGGGCTTGAGCGGGGTCAGGAACCGCAGGTTGTCGATCCCGTAGTTGGCCAGCACCGGCCCGAAGTCGGGCTGGACGAACAGGCCCGCCGCGAACGACACGATCAGGTAGCCGTGGGCCACCCGGCCGCCGAAGAACGGGTTGCGCTGTGCTGCCTTTTCGTCGGTGTGCGCGTAGAACGTGTCGCCGGTGAACTCGGCGAAGTGCGCGATGTCGTCCAGCGTGACCGTGCGCGGGCCGCCAACGATGGTGTCACCGATACGCAGGTCGGCCAGCGACTTGGTGAAGGGGTGCGCCCCGCCGGTGGTGCGGGCCGCTCCCTTGACCCAGCGGCCGGTGGCCGCGCCGAGCATCCGGGGGCTGGCCTGGATCGCGGTGCGCTGCAGGTGGTGGAACACCCCCCGCAGGCCGCCCAGTTCCTCGCCGCCGCCCGCGCGGCCGGGGCCGCCGTGCACCAGCGTCGGCAGCGGTGAGCCGTGGCCGGTGGATTCGGGGGCCGCGTCGGCGTCCAGCACGAGCAGCCGGCCGTGCCAGGGGGCGGTGCCGAGGATGACCTCGCGGGCGAAGTCCGGGTCGTCGGTCACCACCGAGCCGGCCAGGCTGCCCTTGCCCAGCGCGGCCAGGCCGATGACGTCCGCGGTGCCGTCGTACCCGATCAGGGTGCTGACCGGGCCGAACGCCTCGACTTCGTGCACCTCGGCCCGGCGCGGGTCGCCGGCCCGGATCAGAACCGGGGACAGGAACGCGCCGCGGGTGGCGTCCGCCCCGGTCACCTCCACCTGCTCGGGGTCGCCGAACACGATGTGCCCGGCCGCCTCCAGCGCCTTGAGCGAGCGGCGGACCTCTTCCCGCTGTTCCAGGCTGGCCAGCGCGCCCATTCGCACCGACTCGTCGGCCGGGTTCCCGATGACGACCCTGGCCAGCCGCTCCCGCACCGCGTCGGTGACGGCGTCCAGCTGCCCGGCGGGCACGAACGCGCGGCGGATGGCCGTGCACTTCTGCCCGGCCTTGACGGTCATCTCGGTGACCAGCTGCTTGACGTACCGGTCGAAGCCGGCCGTGCCCGGTGTGGCGTCGGGGCCGAGGATCGACATGTTCAGCGAGTCGGCCTCGGCGTTGAACCGCACCGACCGGGCCACCACGGTGGGATGGGAGCGGAGCCGGCCGGCGGTGCTGGCCGAGCCGGTGAAGCTGAGCAGGTCCTGCTCCTCCAGGTGGTCCAGCAGGTCACCGGCGCTGCCGCTGACCAGTTGCAGCGCGCCGGCGGGCAGCAGCCCGGCTTCGACGATCAGCTCCACCACCCGCGCGGTGAGGTAACCGGTCTGCGACGCCGGCTTGATCAGCGACGGAACGCCGGCGATCAGGGCCGGGGCCAGCTTCTCCAGCGGCCCCCACACCGGGAAGTTGAACGCGTTGATCTGGACGGCGACGCCCGGCCGCGGGGTGAGCAGGTGCTGGCCCAGGAACTGCCCGTCCTTGCCCAGCTGCTCGGGCGGTCCCTCGACGAACACCCGCTCGTTCGGCAGCTCGCGCCGGGCCTTGCTGGCGTAGCTGAGCAGCACGCCGATGCCGCCGTCGACGTCGAACTTGGCGTCGGCGAGGGTCGCCCCGGTCCGGTACGACAGCTCGTACAGCTCCTCGCGGTGCTCGCGCAGCAGCTGGCCGGCCGCCTTGGCCAGGGCCGCGCGCTCGTGGAAGGTCATCTCCCGCAGTGCGGGGCCGCCTTCGGACCGGCCGTAGGCCAGCGCCGTCCCGAAGTCGATGCCCGCCGAAGAGACCTCGGTGACCGTCTCGCCAGTGACGGCGTCGTGGACCGGGGTGCCGCTATCCGGCGCGTACCAGCGCCCTTCGACGTAGCTGTGCAGAACCGTCACGAGGTCTCCTTACCCTCTTTACATACCGAACATTCGGTAATTTACTCTACCGGTATGGAAGTTGAACAGGGGCCGGCCGGGCAAATCGTCACCGCGGCCGGGCAGGCACCGCGCCGCCGCGGCCGCCCCGGCTATGACCTGGAGGCGTTGCTGCAGGTCGCGGTGGAAGTGTTCCACGAGCGCGGTTACGACGGGTCAAGCATGGAGGACCTGTCCAAGCGGCTCGGTATCGCCAAGTCGGCCATCTACCATCACGTCTCGGGCAAGGAGGAACTGCTGCGGCTGGCGCTGGACCGCGCGCTGGACGGGTGGTCCGAGGCCGCCGAGCGTGCCCGTGCGCTGGACGCGCCGGCCATCGTCCGGCTGGAGATGCTGGTCCGCGGCACGGTGGCCGTGCTGGAATCGCGGCTGCCCTACGTCACCCTGCTGCTGCGCGTCCGGGGCAACACCAGCACGGAACGGGCCGCGCTGGAGCGGCGCCGGTCGTTCGACGGCCTGGTGGCGAGCCTGGTCGAAGAGGCCGAACGCGACGGGGACATCCGGGCCGACATCGACCCGAAGATCACCGCCCGGCTGCTGTTCGGCATGGTCAACTCGGTGGTCGAGTGGTACCGGCCGGCCGATGGCGCCGGTGCGCCAGTGTCCCTGGCCGACTCCGTGTGCGCTATCGCGTTCGACGGTCTCCGGATCCGTAAATAGGGCGCTCAGGCGAACCTGTCCGCCCAGTAGGGTCCGGCGGCGCACCCGCCGTGGCCGGGGCTTCGCTGCCCAGCGTCTCACGGACCCGCTGCGCGGTACCGAGCGCTCGCTGCCCGGTGGAGACCCAGCCGAGCACCACGATCCCCAGGCCGCAGCCCGCGAGGACGGCCCACGCGGTGTGGCTGGCCGCAGCCAGGCCCGCGTTGGACGCTCCCGCGACCAGCGAACCGCAGATGGCGACCCCGAGCGCGGCCCCGGCCTGCCGGCTGGCCGAGGCCACCGAGGCCGCCACCCCGGCCTGGCTGTCCGGCATCCCGGACACCGCGGTGTTGGAGATCGGGGCGTTGACCAGCCCGAACCCGAGTCCGAAGAGCACGTAAGAACCAATCAGCCAGGACACCGGGAAGCTGTCGCTGAGCCCGACCAGCACCAGCGCGGCGGCCATGATGGCCAGCCCGGCCAGCACCAGCGGCAGCCGGGGCCCACGGCTGCCGACCAGCCGCCCGGACACCGGCGCGAACAGGAAGATCAGCACGGCCATGGGCAGCGTCAGCAGGCCCGCGTGCAGCGCGCTGAAGCCCCGGGTGTCCTGCAGGTACAGGGTATTCAGGAACAGGAAGCCGCCCAGCACACCGAACGCCAGTACCGCGATCACACTGGCCCCGCTGAACGGCACGCTGCGGAAGAAGCGCACCTCGAGCAGCGGCTGGAACCGCCGCGACTCGACCCGCACCAGCGCCACCGCGGCCACGACGGCCACCGCGAACATGGCCACGATCAGCGGCGAGCCCCACCCGGCCGACGGGCCCTCGATCACGCCGTAGGTCAGGCTGGCCAGCAGCGCGATGACCAGCACCTGTCCCCACGGGTCGAAGCGCCGGGCCGTCCCGGCCCGCGACTCCGGGACGAACAGCTGGGTCAAGATGATGGCGGCGGCCCCGATCGGGATGTTGATCCAGAAGATCGCCCGCCAGCTGACGTCGCTGACCAGCAGGCCGCCGATCACCGGGCCCAGGGCCAGGCTGATCCCGAACACCGCGCCCCACACGCCCATGGCCCGGGCCCGGGCGCGAGGCTCGGTGAACGTGTTGCTGACGATGGACAGGGCGACCGGGTTGAGCATCGACCCGCCCAGGGCCTGCACCCCGCGGAAGACCACCAGCGCCGTGACGCTCCAGGCCAGGCTGCACAGCAGCGACCCGAGCGTGAACACCACCAGCCCGATCTGGAACACCCGGCGCCGGCCGAACCGGTCCGCCATCGACCCCGAGGCCATCAGCAGGCTGCCGATGACCAGCGTGTACGTGTCGACCGACCACTGCAGGCCGGTCAGGGAGGCGTGCAGCTCGCGCCGGATCGCGGGCAGGGCCACGTTGACGATGGTCGAGTCGGTGCCCACGATCAGCAGGCTCATGCAGCAGACGGCCAGGATCAGCCACGGCCGCCGGCGGCTGGCATTCATACGGCTGGCATTCATATAGCCAGCACCAGCCCAGCACGCAGACTACTTACATTCATATATCTATTATATATATGTAAGGTTGGTGGGCGGCCCTTCCGGCGCAGCCCTGAGCCCCGGGCCCGCCTGCTCCAAGGCGTCCGGCGATCAAGGCTGGCAAGATGACTCCATGACCCTGACCATGGACTTCTCAGAACTGGTGGACGGCCATCACCGGACCGAGATCGACCGGCTCTGCGACGCCATGGAAGCGGCCTACCAGGCGGGCCACTACCCGAAACTGACCGTGGAACGGCCCTGGTCAGACCACAATCGCGTGCTCGAAGGCGAGTTCGCGGCCCCGGATGCCATCCGCTGGTACCTGGAGCGGGAACTGGGCCGGCTGGCGGCCAAGGGGGCCCGGATCTCGGTCTGCCGGGGCCGGAAGGTCATCGACCTGCGCGACCCCAGGATCGGGCCGGCCGTGGACGAGACCCGCCGGGACCTGCGGCGCAAGAAGCTGTTCCTGTTCGGGCCGGAGCGGATGGCCCTGTCCATCGACCGGCTCCAGCACTACACCGGGACTCCGGCCGAGAGCTTCCAGCGGTACGTGCTGCTGACCAACTACTCCTGGCACGTGGAGGAGTTCCGGCGGGCGCTGCCCGGCTGCGTCGGCCCCGACGCCGACGGCCGCCAGATGCCCGCCTGGCACTATCAGCAGCCCGGCCGGGCCGGGG
Source organism: Streptosporangiaceae bacterium (assembly GCA_036521155.1). GTDB lineage: Bacteria > Actinomycetota > Actinomycetes > Streptosporangiales > Streptosporangiaceae > Bog-532. The sequence continues at coordinate 3,780 of DATDIH010000121.1, read as the reverse complement.
TCAGCATGGTCAACATCGGCGTCGGCCCGTCCAACGCCAAGACCATCACCGACCACCTGGCCGTGCTCCGGCCCGACCTGGTCCTGATGATCGGGCACTGCGCGGGCCTGCGTAACCACCAGGAGGTCGGCGACCTGGTCCTGGCCTCGGCCTACATGCGCGACGACCACGTGCTGGACGACATGCTCCCGCTGAGCGTGCCGGTGATCTCCAACTACGCCCTGAACAACCTGCTGCTCGGCGAACTGCTGGAGCGGGGCCTGCGCAGCCGGATGGGCATCGTGTTCACCACCGCCAACCGGAACTGGGAGCTGCACCTGTCCGCGGTCGAGGACTGGCTGAATGTCTCCCGGGCCCTGGCCGTGGACATGGAGTCGGCCACGGTGGCCGCCAACGGGTTCCGCTACCGGGTCCCGACCGCCACCCTGCTCGCGGTCAGCGACAAGCCCCTGCACGCGCTGCCCAAGCTGAGCTCGGATGCTCAGGCGTTCTACACCGCCAGCCGCCAGCAGCACGTCGAGGTGGCCATCGCCGTCACCGACAAGGTACGGCGGCTGTACCCCGGCGGGCTGCCCACCGCCGACCTCCGCTCACCCGACGAGCCCCTGTTCGGCCACATGCCCGACGACGGGGGCTGAGGTCAGGGCTTGCGGCCGATGCCGACGATCGCGTCGACCGCGTCCGGGTCGCCGCCGATGTCGCTGGTTTCTGGGCGCCACTGGGAGGAGCTGACCACGCCCGGCGGCACCAGGTCCAGGCCGTGGAAGAAGCCCTCGATCTGCTCGGCGCTGCGCAGATGGTAGGAGCTGGCCGAGTTCTCGTTGTAGACCCGGATCGCCTCGTTCAGGGCCGGGCTGGTGTCGGTGCCGTCGGTCAGCGCCAGGTAGCTGCCGGACGGCAGGGCGGCCAGCAGCCGGTCCACGATCGCGCCGGGCTGGTCGGAGTCCGGCAGCTGACCCAGGATGCCCATCAGGATCAGCGCCACCGGCTGGCTGAAGTCCAGGGTCTTGGCCGCCTCGCGCAGGATCTTCTGCGGATCGCGCACGTCGGCCTCGATGTAGTCGGTCACCCCGCCCGGCGCGCTGGTCAGCAGGGCCTGGGCGTGCACCAGCACCAGCGGGTCGTTATCGACGTAGACGATCTTCGACTCGGGCGCGATGCCCTGGGCCACCTCGTGGGTGTTGTCCGCGGTCGGCAGCCCGGTGCCCACGTCCAGGAACTGGCGGATCCCGGCCTCGGCGGCCAGGAAGCGGACGGCCTTGGCCAGGAACTGGCGCTGCAGCCGGGCCAGCTGGGCGATGCCCGGGAACATCTTGAAGATCAGGTCCCCGGTCTCCCGGTCGGCCCCGAAGTTGTCCTTGCCGCCCAGCAGGTAGTTCCACACCCGCGCCGAGTGCGCCACGCTGGTGTCCAGCCTGCCCGCGACATCTCCGGCCCCTGCGCTCCCGGTCATGCTGTGGTCCTCCTCCAGCCCGCGGCCGCCGGCCGCGAAGATCCCCGTTTGTGCATGCACAGCCTATCGAGGTCTGGCCTGACCTTAAGGCTAAAGACGCCCGACTTGCCCGTCTGCTTCTAGCATGGGCCCATGCGGGCTGACCGGCGCCGGGGATGCGCCTTACTGCTGCTCGCCGCCCTGGCCTCCGTCGCCCTGGCCGCGTGCACCTCGTCGCCGCCCAAAGACGCCCCGGGCACCGCTTCGGTGGTGTCGGCGCCGGCGCGAGTGGCGCGCACCAAGCTGGGCCCGGTCGGGTACCGGGTCGTCGGGACCGGGCCGCCGCTGGTCCTGATCATGGGTTACGGCCTGACCATGGAAGGCTGGGATCCGCGGCTGGTGCACGCGCTGGCCGGGCACCACCGGGTGGTGATGTTCGACAACGCGGGCATCGGCCGGACCCGGCAGCTACCGGTGACGGCCTCCATCGACGACATGGCCGACCAGACCAGCGCGCTCATCACCGCCCTGCGCCTCGGGCGGCCGGACGTCCTGGGCTGGTCGCTGGGGGGCGCGGTCGCCCAGGCCCTGGCGGTCCGGCACCCGGCCCAGGTCCGCGGCCTGGTGCTGTGCGCCACCTTCCCCGGCAACACCACGGACGTGGCTGCGCCGGCCACGGCGCCCCCGGTCAACGGCGGCGACTTCCCCGCCAACCAGACCGGGGCCTACGACGCGGCCAAGGCCGCGATCGCCGAATACCCCACCACCGCCCGGGCTCCGGCCCTGGCCAAGGCGCAGCAGGTGGGCGCGCTGTCCGACTGGAACGTCGGCCACGACGCCGCCGGGCTCAGGACCGGCCAGATCACCGCCCGGACCCTGATCGCCGACGGCGCCGAGGACGCCCTCGACCCGGTGGGCAACGGCCAGACCCTGCACCACCTGATCCGCGGCTCGCAGCTCAAGCTCTACCCCGACGCCGGCCACGCCTTCCTGTTCCAGGACTGGTCCAGCTTCGCCGCCGAGGTCAACCGGTTCCTGGCCGCCGCCTAGGTCGACACCACCTGGGGGAAGGCGGCCGGGCTGCGGTGCCCGGCCTGGTCGATGGCCCGCAGGCCGAACTGCACGTTGTCCTTGGAGATGTCCAGGGTCACGGTGGTCACGTTGCCGACCTTGATCGAGCTGGTCCAGTCGGGGCTGGTCGTCTCGCGCATGACCACCTCGTACCCGGCCAGGTCCGGATCGGGATTGGCGTCCCAGGTCAGGGTGGTCAGGTTGGTGCCGGAGAAGCCGGCCGGCGGAGCCGTGTGGATCTGCAGGTTCTCCGGCGTGCCGGGGTTGGTGGCCAGGGCCCACAGGGCCGCGCCGTTGACCCGGGCCACCCGGGCCACGTAGCTGAAGTCCACGAACTCGGGCAGGTCGCCGTTCTGCACGCCGTTGACCACGCCGACGTCGCGGTGCTCGTGGTTGAAGTTCTCCCGCGGCTCGGTGATCCGGGCCGCCGGCCAGCCCTGGGCCTGGAAGGACAGGTGGTCGCTGCCCCGCAGGTAGCGGTCGCGCCGCCAGATGACCCGGATGTTCATGCCGGTCACGCTGGCCGGGGCCACCGAGGTGACGAACCGGGCCAGCTGGTGGGTGACCCCGTCGTTCTCGCCCCCGGTCGCCTGCAGGGTCGAGATCTCGGCCGCGGTGACGTCGGTCGGCACGCCCTCGACGAACAGCCGGACGCTGAACGGGTCGGGCCGGGTGCCGTCGAAGGCCTGGCTGGCCCCGACGATGTCGTTGCTGAACATGCCCTGCACGTCGTTCCCGGCCGCCTTCATCTGCGCCGCCATGTGGGCCGAGCCGTACAGGCCCTGCTCCTCGCCGGCCACGGTGGCCAGCACCACGGTGCCCGGGAACTGGTGGGTGGCGAACAGCCGGGCCAGTTCGAGGACGACCGCGACCCCGGAGGCGTCGTCGTCGGCGCCGGGGGCGTCGCTGGTGAAGTTGAGCACGTCGGTCACGCGCGAGTCCAGGTGGCCGGTGATCACGTAGAACCGCTCCGGGGAGGCGGTTCCCTTCAGGGTGGCGATCACGTTGGTGATCGTGGTCGGCACCGGGATCTCCGACGACACCGGCTGCACGAACGTCTGCTGCTGCACGGTCATCCGCCCGCCCGAGGGGGCCGCCGCGGCCTGCATCTGCTCGAACACCCAGGCGGTGGCGGCGCCGATGCCGCGCACCGGGTCGGTCTGGCTGGATGCCGTGTGCCTGGTCCCGAACTGGACCAGGCGCAGGATGGTGGCCTTGATGCGTTCGGGGTCGATCTGGCGCAGCAGGTCGCGCAGTTCCTTGTCGGGCTGCTGCTG
>DATDIH010000120.1:0-2802 GCA_036521155.1 Streptosporangiaceae bacterium | reverse complement strand
ATCCGCCCGGACGCGGGCCGCGCCGAGGTGGCCGGCTTTGACGTGACCAAGGATCCCGGGCGAGTCCGTGCCCGGATCGGTGTGGCCGGGCAGAGCGCGACCATGGATGAGCTGCTGACCGGTCGGCAGAACCTGGACATCATCGGGTGTACGTACCACCTGGGCCCGCCCGGTCACGGGAGCGGGCCGGGGAACTGCTCAGCCAGTTCGGTCTGACCGACGCGGCCGGGCGGATGGTCAAGACCTACTCGGGCGGCATGCGGCGGCGCCTGGACCTGGCCGCCAGCCTGGTGGCCGACCCGCCGGTGCTGTTCCTGGACGAGCCGACATCCGGGCTGGACCCGGTCAGCCGCGCCGGGATGTGGCAGGCCATCCGGGACCTGGTGGCCCGGGGCACCACCGTCCTGCTCACCACGCAGCACCTGGACGAGGCCGACCAGCTGGCTGACGACATCGTGGTCATCAGCGGCGGGATGGTCGCCGCGTCCGGAACCCCGGCCCAGCTGACCGGGGCCGCCGGGCAGGCCCGGCTGCGGGTCACGCTCACGGAGGCGCAGCCCGCCCGGCTGGCCGGGATCCAGGCGGCGCTGGGCCCCGGCGCCCGGATCGACGGCCGCGCGGTGATCGCACCCGCGCCCGGCGGCCTGGCCAGCCTGGCCGCCGCGATCAGCCGGCTGGAGGCCACCGGCGCCCCCATCCATCAGGCCGGGCTGGAGCATCCCACCCTGGACGAGGTGTTCGGCAGCCTCACCGGCGACCCCGGCCCGGAAGACACCGGCGGCGAACACGGCGGCAACGAGCACACCGGCCGCCCCGAGAGCATGCAGACCCGCGACGGCGGAACCCGCCGATTGGAGACCACCCCGTCATGACCGCGCTCCTCATCGAACCCCTCACCCCCGCCTCCCGCGCGCGCTTCGCGCTGACCGACGCGGTCACCGCGACCCGCCGCTACCTGCTGCGCAGCATGCGCCAGCCCGACATCGTGATCGGCGGCCTGCTGATGCCGGTCATCTTCGTGCTGCTGTTCGGGTACGTGTTCGGCAGCTCGATCCACGTGCCGGGCGGTAACTACCGTGCCTACCTCATGTCCGGCCTGTTCGCCCAGTCCACGCTGTTCGCCTCGGCCTCGGTGGCCGTCGCCGTGGCCACCGACATGTCCGAGGGCGTGATCGACCGGTTCAAGACGCTGCCGATCACCCGGTCCTCGGTGCTGATCGGCCGGACCGTCTCGACCCAGATCACCGGCCTCCCGTCGCTGGTGGTGATGATCTGCTGCGGGCTGGCGGTCGGCTGGCGCGCCGAGAACGGCCTGGGCCCCGCCGTGGCCGGCTTCGCGCTGCTGGCCCTGTTCGGCTTCGCGATGGGCTGGCTCGGCTCGGTGATCGGCTTGTATGCCAAGAGCCCGCAGTCGGCGGACGTGTTCAGCATGGTCCCGGCGTTCCTGCTCGGCTTCGTGTCCAACGTGTTCGTGAACACGGCGAACATGCCGGCCTGGCTGCGCGCGTTCGCCAACTGGAACCCCATGTCCTCCGTGGTGGCCGCGGCCCGCAGCCTGTTCGGCACCACCCAGGGAGTGCCGGCACCACCGGTCTGGTCGCTTCAGCACCCGGTAGTGACGACCATAGGCATGAGCGTCCTGCTGCTCGGCGTGATGGTGCCGCTCGCCGTGCGCCGGTACAGCCGGGCGGTTCGCTGAAGGGAAACCCGGAGCGCCCGGCCGTAGCCGGGCGCTCAGCCCGGGCCGGGTTCTGCGGCGGCCATCCGGCTCCCCTGCGGTCCGCCCCGACGCGGGTAACGGTTGAGTCACAGTCGCCTGCGTACCGATCCGCCCGGCCGGCCGCGCCGAATCACACCGCGGAGGGGGGCTGGGGCGGCAGATAGCGCACCAGTGAGTACTGCTACGACCCTTCCGTCCTGCTGTTCACCGCAGGGGCTCACGGCTTCGCGCCAGCCCCGGGAAGGGTACTCATGCCTGGTCAGGACGACATTAACTCGCCAGCAGACCGCGCCCGTGATGACGGGAAAGAACGGCCGCGCGTGTCGCGGCGCTCGATCCTGCGGGGCGCCGCCGGGGCCGGGGCAGCGGGAATCGCCGCGACCGCGCTCGCCGGTACGGCCATGCCTGCCTTCGCCGCCGCCTCCCGGCCGGCTCATGACCCGAAGGACCGGGCCAAGGACACGGACACCTCGGAGCAGTTCGTCGTGCACGTGCGCGACGCGAGGTCAGGAGAGATCGACGTGTTCCGCGGCACCAGCCAGACCCGCCTGCGTGACCCGGAACTGGCCGCCCGCCTGGTGCGCGCGAGCCGGTGACCGGCCAAGCCCCAGTCATTCGCTGCACCCAACCTGAGCTGCACCAACCTGAAAGGGTAATTGATGTCTTCGCATCGCGAGGCGCCTGAGATCTCGAAAGATCCCGTCGCCGACAGCACGGATGTTTACGCGTTTGTCAGCCCGGACCGGCCGGGCACGGTCACCCTGATTGCCAACTACATCCCGCTCCAGGAACCCGCGGGCGGCCCGAACTTCTATGAGTTCGGCGACGACGTGCTCTATGAGATCCACGTCGACAACAGCGGCAGCGGTCACGCGGATATCTCCTACCAGTTCCGCTTCGAGACGATCCTGACCACCCCGGGGAGCTTCCTCTACAACACCGGCCCGATCGGGTCGCTCAGCGACCCGAACTGGAACAGCAAGCAGTTCTACCAGGTCACCCGGGTGGACCGGTCCGGCGCTCACGTCCTGGCCGCCAAGCTCGCCTGCCCGCCGTGCAACGTCGGCGTGCTGTCCACCCCG
>DATDIH010000119.1:0-3195 GCA_036521155.1 Streptosporangiaceae bacterium | reverse complement strand
GGCCCCGGCGGATGACGCCGTTCCTAATCCGTCCAGTGCGACGCGGGCGGCTGCAGGACGCAGAACTCGTTACCGTCCGGATCGGCCAGGATGTGCCATTTCCACCCGGCCTCGCTGACCGGTTCCCGCGTCAGGACCCGGGCCCCGAGGCTGATGAGCCGGTGCAGCTCAGGTTCAAGATCGCGGGTGCGCAGGTCAAGATGAACCCGGTTCTTGCCGAGCTTGCCCTCGGCGACCTGCTGCAGGAGGATCTCGGCGCCCCGCCCGTCAGCCGGGAGCAAGCTCTGGTAGCGGCCGCTGGCCACGCCATCCTGGGCGTATCCCAGCACGCCGGCCCAGAATTGCGCGGAGCGGGCCAGGTCGGAGCAGTCGATCACGACGACCAGCTCACCCCGCTGGTACGGATGTGGCTCACGCCGCATGACCCCGATTCTGCCCCGTTCTCTCATGGCTCTTTCCGGCGTGCGGGAGGAGCGGCGGGCGGCCCCGGGTCCGGTTCTGTGCCGGTGCCGGGCGGGCGGACCATCCCGGCCACGGCGGACAGGAGGTGGGAGTCCCGGGCGCCGACGAGCGCCCAGGCCCGGGCGATCGCGAACGCGAAAAATCCGATGACCAGGCCTCCCTGGTTGCTGATCAGGCCGGGGTTGCGGGCGGAACTGCTCAGTCCGAGGCCGTTAGCCAACTGCACGCCGTACAGCCCGAGCAGGACCGCGAGCATGATGATCGCGCTCAGGTTGACCTGTTTCTTGTGCTCTCGCCACAGCACGATGACCAGCCCGGCGGTGGAGGAAAGTCCGGCCGCGGACAGGATGAGGACCGTGGTACCGAGGCTGGCTCCGGGCAGCAGGGCCACCAGCGCGATCACCAGGGTGTTGACCAGCGCGGAGAAGGCCGCGCCCGCTTTCACCTGGTGGTCAGCCTCCGCAATGCGGCCGGTCAGTTTCTCCGGGGACACCGAGATGGCGACGAACAGCAGTCCGATGAGTGCGCCCGCGACCGTGGCGCAGCCACCGAAAAAGTCATGAAAGCTGACCGGGGTCACCAGCCAAACTTACCGGCCGAGGCCGCAGGCAGCGGTCCGCATCCCGTGGACCGGGCCGTGCACCTTAACCTTGGCCCATGACCGCGCAGCCGCTCGCCCGGCACCTGCTGCGGGCCCGCGACCTGGCCGACGCCCGGTATGCCGAGCCCCTCACAGTCGCCGACATGGCCCGCGCGGCCAGGCTGTCGCCCGCCTACTTCAGCCGGGAGTTCAAGCGTGCCTTCGGCGAGTCGCCGCACCAGTACCTGCTGACCCGGCGGCTCGAGCGCGCGGCCACGCTGCTCCGGGTGACCGACTGGTCGGTGGCCGAGGTGTGCTTCGCCGTCGGCGCTGGGAGCGTCGGGTCGTTCACGGCCAGCTTCGGGAGGATCTTCGGCCGCTCGCCCACGGCCTACCGGCGCTCGTGCCCGCCGGCGGCGCGCTTCGTCCGGATTCCCCGTTGCGTGGTCATGCCCTACGCCCGGCCGCAGAACCGCACGTTTCGAGAAGACCCCGGGACGGCCAGTTCGTAGGGTTCTTCCGGTAACACTTTCGCATCCGGGGAGAACCGATGATCAAGATCGCCAACACCCAGTTCTGGGTCCACGATCAGGACGAGGCCCTTCGTTTCTACACCAAGGTGCTCGGCTGGGAAGTCCGGGCCGACGTGACCATGCAGGAGTGGAATTTCCGCTGGCTGGCGGTAGGGCCGGCCGGGCAGGACCAGGTCGGCCTGGTGCTGATGCCGGTGCCCGGCCCGCCGATGCTGGACGCCGACAGCAGCGCGGCGCTGGCCGAGCTGGTGGCCAAGGGCTCAGGCGGGACGCTGTTCCTGGAGACCGACGACTGCCAGGCGAGCTACGACGAGCTGTCCGCCCGGGGCGTCACCTTCAACGACCCGCCGACCGTGCAGCCCTACGGTATCGACACCTCGTTCCGTGATCCGTCGGGCAACAACATCCGCCTGACCCAGGTGCTGGAATTCGACCCGGCCCGCGGGACCACGCCGTAGCACTCAGGGTCGCTGGGCGGGCCGGGCGGCGGGACGGGCCCGGGCGGCAGGATGGTCTGGCCAGGTGACAGCGTAGGACAGGTCGGTCCCGGCGGTGGCCCGGGCGAACCGCAGCAATTCGCGGATGATCCCCGCGTTGCCCATGGCCCAGCCGGTACGCGGCGGCAGCGTGCTGGGGGTGACCCGGTGCTCCTCGTTCGACCAGCGCACCCCGGTCGCGTCCGCGGTCGCCCGCGCGGCCAGGTCACCGGCGAGGACCGCCGCGAACTCCAGATCGCCGTCGGACTCAGCGTGCCGGTCGCAGGCGAGCGCCAGCACGCCGGCGGTCCCGCAGCAGCGGCCGTTGTTGTCCCAGAATCCGGGCCGGAGCCGGCGTGGCAGCCCGGAGCCGGTCACCGTATGCCAGCACCGGTCCGCCAGAACCGGCCAGGCCGGGTCTCCCGTCACCGCGCCGAGCAGCCGGAAAACCTGGGCGTCACCGGCCGGGCCGTGACACCAGCCGAAGCTGTAGCGCTCGATCAGCTCCGGCTGGTGCTGCGGATCCGAATGCGGGACCAGGAAGCCTGACGGGCCCGCCTCGTTCCGGCTCACCACATCCGCCGCGCCGGCCAGGGCCAGCCCGGTCAGGTCGGGCCGGCCGGCGGCCTCACCCACGGCAGCCAGTGCCAGGACAATGCCCAGGGTGCCGTGCGAGATGTGATGAAAACGGGCCGGCGTCCCGCTGCGTACCTCCCAGTGCACGCCGCCCGCGGTCGGCTCGCCCGTGCGCAGGTAGGGCGTGACCGCCAGCACGGCCAGGCCGGGATCCCCGGCGGCGAGGGCGCCCAGCGCGATACCGGCGTTGCCGCCCAGCAGCTCGAACTGGTCACCCCACCGCTCCCCATCGAAGCGGGACCTGACGATGTCCAGTGCATGATCTGCGGCGCGGTCGGCGGCTGCGTCCCCCAGCAGGTTTCCCACCGACCGCAGGGCGAAGGCCATGCCGGTGAGGCCGAAGTACAGCGAGGAGATATCCCAGCCGTCCACCGCGGCGGCGATCGCCCGGCTGCCGCGCAGGGCGGCGTCGGCGTACCGGTCATCGCGGAAGTGACGATGAGCCTCCAGCAGCGTGATCACGATTCCCGCGCCACCGCTGTACAGGCTCGGATTGAATTCGCCGCTG
>DATDIH010000118.1:0-3568 GCA_036521155.1 Streptosporangiaceae bacterium | reverse complement strand
CCCAGCGCGGCCAGCTTTTCCACCATGACCCGGGCCCGCCGGATCCGGTCGTTGCGGATGCTGTCCATCGCCTCGGCCAGGGGCGGGTAGGCCGGGTCGAACAGGTAGGCCAGCAGGTGCAGGCTCTGGCCGCCCTGGGTGCAGGACAGTTCCATGCCCGGGACCAGGGTCAGGCCCGGGGGCAGGGCCGCCCGGGCCTCGGCGTGCCCGGCCACGGTGTCGTGGTCGGTCAGGGCGACCACGTCCAGGCCGCGGGCCCGGGCGCGGGCCATCACCCCGGCCGGCGGGTCGGTTCCGTCCGAGGCATTGCTGTGGGTGTGCAGGTCGATGAGCACCGGGCCATCCAACCACTGACGCGCTTCGCCCGGGGCCAACACCTACGGGCGGCAGGCAGGGTGCCTGCCGCCCGTCAGGTGGCCGGTGACTCTCTAGCGGTCAGCCAGGACGTGCGTGCTTACTTGAGGGCGCCGAGGTCGAAGCCCCACTCCTGGTTGTCGAACACCACGCCGTTGGAGTAGGTGTTCTCGGGCTGGACGTTCAGCACCGGACGCGGCATGTCGGTCGGGTTGCCGGCCGGGTAGTTCAGCACCTCCGGGCTGGAGAAGCTGTTGGTCGCGCCGTTGATGAGCGGCACGTCGGCACCGGTGGTGCTGTGGTGATCTGTGGTGTGCTTGGCCTGCAGGTCCGCCGCCCAGAGCGTGTTGGAGTACGCGCCACAGGGCTCCAGGCGGACCTTGAAGCCCGGCTGCGGGGCCTGGCCCGGCCACGTGGACAGGCAGAAGTTCGAGTTCACGCCGTACGGCGAGTACTGGAACTCGAAAGCCGGGTCGGTGCCGTAGGTGTGCGCGAACGCGGCCGACACCAGCCCGTAGTTGGTGTAGAAGCTGTTGACCGTGCCGGAGAACTTGAACGTGAAGTCCAGGGCCGGGTCGCTGTTCGAACCCTGGAACAGGATCACTTCGTTGCCCGCCACCGCGCGCTGCTGGTACACGTCCACGTAGTAGTGGGGGCCGTACTTCTGCGGGTAGAGGCTGATGCAGTGGTTCCCGCAGGGCGGGGTGGCCGCACTCGCCGTGAGCGTGCCGGCCATGCCAAGGCCACCACCGACCATCGCGAACGTAGCGGCGCCGGCCCCGAGCTTTGCCTTGAACGACATTAGGGTTCCTCCCATGGAACGACAGCCGTGCTTCGGGCACGGGTGAAAAGGGGGTCCACCCCCCAGCAGCAGTCAGCAGTTAGTAGTCGATCAACTTCGTAGAGTGCTGACACCTGCTCGTGAGTGGTCCTCGATGGGGCATGAGTGAAAAGAGCGAGCCGGGACCGGAGCCGGTCCAGTCGGGTCAGGCCGCGGCAGGCCCGGTGATGAGCGATGTGATGAGCGATGTGATGAGCGGTCGCGAAGTGATCAGCGACGCGTTACCCAAGTGACGCGTTTTCGGTATCAGCGTCACCGCCGCGCGATATGCGGCATTGCTACTGTTTGCCACGATCTCCGTCCTCCTGTGCAGGGCGAGATTGGAGGCCCTGTCCGGTGAATTGCGGTCACCGGACAGGGTCGCTTTATTTGGCCGCTCTATTGAGCCGTTTGGTGGCGGCGTATAGGCCTTGTATTAACAAGACGCTGCAGAGCGTGATCAGGTTGACACGCTTGGACGTTTAACTGTCCGTGATCGAATCTTTGGGTTGTTCGTATCTGAGGACTTACCGAGTGTATCCATGGCAGACCGTGGGGCAACCGTCCGCAATCGAACCGTGACCTGCTTTCACCATCTTGTCCTGCGAAAACTCCGTTTTGCGCGACACCCTGGACGGGAACGTCGCAACCTGGACAGAGAACCTCAAGCCAGTCACAGCAAGTGACTAAAACCAGGACATTCGGGCGGCGTTCGTCCTCGGGAACGGGGCCTGAGCGGCGGAAAACGGGTCTGGGCGGGCCAGTCGGCCGACAGTCTGTGACCCTGAGAATGCTAGCCGGAGACCGTCATCATCGGTCATTACGGAAATTACGACCACACGGAAGGATTCGATTCAGCCGATGTCTTCTCGCCGAATTCCGTGCGTCGGCGGCATCATCCGGGACGAGGCCGGCCGCCTGCTGCTCATCCAGCGCGGCCACGACCCCGAGGCGGGCCGCTGGTCACTGCCGGGGGGCCGGATCGAGCCCGGGGAGTCCGATGCTCAGGCCCTGGTCCGGGAGATGCTCGAGGAAACCGGGCTCACCGTCGAGCCGGGCCCGCTGATCGGCGCGGTGGAACGCCCCGGCCCGGCCGGCACCGTGCTGGACATCCGTGACTACGCGGCCACCGTCACCGGCGGAACGCTGCGCGCGGGTGACGACGCCGCCGGCACAAGCTGGGTGCCAACGGCCGAAGTGCCGGACTGGCCGCTGACCACGGGCCTGGCCGAGACCCTGCGCGCCTGGGGCGTGCTCTAGGCTTCCTGCCGGTTCAGGCCGGCAACACGGCCCTTGAGCGCGACCCCAAGGGCCATCTTGCGCATGGCCTCGTCGATCATCTCGTCGTTGAGCATCACGGCCCCGCGCTGATCCACGGCGGTGGCGTGGTCGTAGGCGTCGAGGATCAGTTCGGCCCGGTCGTAGTCGGCCTGGCGGGGAGTGAACGTCTCGTTGGCCGCGGCGACCTGGTCCGGGTGCAGCACCCACTTGCCGTCGAAGCCCAGCGCGGCCACGCTCCCGGCCGCACGGCGGAAGCCATCGACGTCGCGCACCTTGACGTACGGGCCGTCGATGGCCTGCAGGCCGTGCGCGCGGGCGGCGACCAGGATCCGCATCAGCGGGTAGTAGAAGGCGTCGCCCGCGTACCCGGTGCCGGCCTGGCCCACGTTCAGCGACGGCATGCCGATGCTGGCCATGAAGTCGGCGGGCCCGAAGACCAGGGACTCCAGGCGGCCCGAGGCGGCCGCGATGGCGTCCACCGCGGCCAGGCCCTGCGCATCCTCGATCTGGGCATCGATCCCGATCGGGTCACCCTCCCGGCCGGTGGCCCGTTCGGCCTGCGTGAGCAGCAGGTCGAGCCAGACGAGATGAGCCGGATCAACCACCTTCGGCAAAATAATCACGTCCAGGGCGGCACCGGCGCCCTCGACCAGTGCGACCACGTCCTGGTAGGCCCACGGCGTGGTGGCGTCGTTGATCCGTACCCCGCGGATCCCGGCCCGCCACGACCCCGAGGTGAGCGCGGCCACCGCGTTGCGCCGGGCGTCGTCCTTGGCCGCCGGGGCCACCGCGTCCTCCAGGTCCAGGAACATCTCGTCCACCGGAAGGTCCCGGGCCTTGGCGATGAAGCGCTCGCTGCTGGCGGGAACGGAAAGGCACGACCGGCGCGGCCGGTACCTGTCTGCCATGGCACGAGCCTAGGGGCCGGCCGGAGGCGGCCGGGCGGCGGGGACGGTCAAACAGCGGGTGAGCGGCACGTGAACTTATCGCCGCGGCGGTCCGCAGAGATCACTTTGCGATCATTGCCCGCATAGTCTTTTCCGTGCCTATGCGACGCCATCCCGCACGCCCTCGCGCTGTACGCACCCGCGGCCACGCCGCCCGGCCCGCCGC
>DATDIH010000117.1:0-9454 GCA_036521155.1 Streptosporangiaceae bacterium | reverse complement strand
CGCGGCCCGGCCGGATGGGCCGGGTCCAGGCGCAGGCCGGGCAGGGGGAGCAGGGCCCGCAGCGCGGCCAGGGTCTCGGCCCGGGCGGGCGGGGCGCCGATGCAGAAGTGCGGCCCGTGCGCGAAGGCCAGGTGCCGCCCGGACTCGGGCCGGGCCAGGTCGAACCGGTCCGGGTCGCCGAACACGGCCGGATCCCGGTTGGCGCCGGTGATGGAGACCGTCACCCGGTCCCCGGCCCGGATTTTGGCTCCCGCGACCTCGGTGTCGGCGGTGGCGTAGCGGTCGACGATGGCCGCGGCGGGCTCCAGCCGCAGCGACTCCTCCACCGCCGCGGGCAGCAGGGCGGGGTCGGTCCGGACCAGGTCCAGCTGGTCCGGCTGGCCGAGCAGGTGCAGCACGGCGTTGGCGATCATGCCGTCGGTGGTGTCGATCCCGCCGAACATCACCACCGCCGCGTCCGAGATCACCTCGGTGGTGCTCAGCTCCCCGCCGGCGGCCGCCGTGGCCAGCACACTGTCCGCCCCATTGGCGGCGCCGGGGCCCGGCGGGCCGTCGATCACCGTGCGCAGCAGCTCGGCCAGCGCGCCGAACGCCGCCACCGAGTCGGGGTCGGGCTCGCCGATACCGGTGGTGTCCTGCGGTTCCGGGCCACCGGGGCCGTCCTGGCCACTGGGGCCGCCCTGGTCGCCCGACAGGCCGGTCACCCCGCCGACGATCCGGGTGTAGAGGGCCAGGATCTCGGCCGGCGCCACGTCGCCCAGGCCGAGCGCCTGCGCCACCACGGCCACCGCCAGCGGTCCGGACAGTTCCCGCCGCAGGTCGGCCGCGCCCGCCGGGCGGACCGCGTCGACCAGGCGGGCCGCTTCCGCGTCGGCGAACGCGGGCAGCCGCTCGGCCGCGCCACCCCGGTGGAACGCCGCGAAGAACGGCGACCGGTGCCGGCTGTGTGCCTTCCCATCCAGCGACAGCATGCTCGGCCCGACCACCCGCGCGGTGGAGAACCGCGGGTCGTCCACGGTGAACGTGCGGCTGTCACGCATCACCGCCACCGCTTCGGCGTAGCCGGTGACCAGCCACCCGTCCAGCACCGGCACCCAGGCCACCGGCGACTCCGCGCGCAGCCGGGCCAGGCCCACGTGCGGGTCATGCTCGAGATCAGTAAGGCTCAGCACGGCCGAGATGGTCCCGCCCCCAACCTTCCATATTGGATTTACGGTCTCATTCTCGAGCACCGGGCCGGAGCATGACCAGCCAGCCCGCCCCGTTGACCAGCCAGAAGTTAATCACGCGGTAGGCCAGCACCGACGCCAGCGCGGCCGAGGCGGGCAGGCCGCCCGCGGTCAGCGCGGCCGCCACGGCCAGCTCGACGATTCCGAAACCGCCCGGGGTCAGGCCGGTGCTGCCCACCGCCGCCCCCGCGCCCCAGGCCAGCAGCAGCGCGTGCCACGGCACCGGCGACCCGGTGGCGTGGATGGCCAGGGCCAGGGTCGCGCAGTCGGCCGCCCAGTTCAGCGCGGCCAGGGCGAACACGGCCACGGCGCCGCGCGGCGGCAGCCGCAGGCTGGCGATCCGGTCCAGGAACTCATCCAGCTGGGCCGGCAGCTCCTCCAGCCGGTCCCGGGTCGACGGCCGCCACCGCTGGATCGACCCGGTCACGCGCAGGAACAGACGGCCGATCCCCTCGCGAACCTGGCGGTAGCGCAGCGCCAGCAGCACGGCCACCCCCGGCACCAGGTACACCGCGGCCCCGGCGAGCCCGGCCGCGGCGCCGAACCCCACGCCGCCCAGGATGGCCCCGATCACCAGCAGCACAGCCAGTGAAGTGGTGGAGAAGATCCCCGACACCGCCAGCGTCCAGCCGATGGTGGCCGGGTCCACCCGTCGGCGGCGGAACTGCTTGTACTCGTAGAAGGCGGCCAGGCCGGTGCCCGCGAACGGCAGCGACGTCGCCATGGCGCTGCCCGAGAGGGTGATGGCGACCATGGACCGGCGCCGCGGCGGCGGTCCGCCCGCGGCCAGCAGCCGGCGCCGGCTGAACGCGAACGCGGTCACCGACACGATCTCGGCCAGCACCGCCAGCGCGTACCAGCGCAGGCTCAGATGGGTCAGGACGGTGATCGAGCGGACCAGGTCGCGGCGGAAGACCACCATGACCGTGACCAGGATGACGGCCACGGACAGGCGCGCGACATTACGCCAGCGCGGCCCGTTCGGTCCGCCCGGTCTCGTCTCGCCTGCGGCTGTAGTCGCGGTTTGCTGCGCGACGTCAGCCCCCGTGCTGCCGCCCACTGGCGAACCTCTCGCCCCGTTGTGTGCTCCAGCCCCGGCTAGAGCACGAAATTCATCTGCTTAGCATCTCGGGCAAAGCGTAGCGAACCTGGGGAAACACCGAAAATTAATTACCGCGCCGAGTCGTGAATTGGTTACTCAGCGAACCCGCCGCGGGTAGCGGCTCAGCGAAACTGCGAGGCCAGGGCCAGCACCGTGTCCCGGAGCCGGGACGGGTCCGGGCCGGCCGCCAGCAGGCTGCGCGACGCGGCCGGCATCACCCGGTCCGGGCAGGCCGCGAACGTCTGCTTCACGTCCTGCGGACGGTAGCCCTGGGCGCCGATCCCGGGGGCCAGGAACAAGCCGTTCATGCTGGTCAAGGGCAGTTCAGGCAGTTCCGGCGACGGGGGCGCGGGGGCCACCACCGCCCCGGCCGGGCCGAGCGCGCCCGGGGCCAGCTTGTCGTTGAGCCGGCCGATCTCACCGAGCAGGTGTTCTTCCACGGTGCGGCCGTCTGGGCCGGGGGTGCGGGCGGCCTGGATGTCGCGGCCTTCGGGGTTGGAGGACCGGGTAACAATCAGCACACAGGCACCCGCTTCGTGGGCCCGGGACACGAACGCGCCCATCGCGCCCAGCCCCAGGTACGGGTGCACGGTGACCGCGTCGGCCGCGAACGGGGCCTCCGGGCCCAGGTAGGCGGCGGCATAGGCGTCGTTGGTGGACCCGACGTCGCCGCGTTTGGTGTCCGCGATGACCAGCAGGCCGGCCGCCCGGGCCTGCTCGATCAGCCGGGCCAGCGTGCGCAGGCCGCGCCAGCCGTGCCGCTCGTAGAACGCGGACTGCGGCTTGACCAGCCCGATCGTGTCGGCGGCGACCGGGACGACCAGGTCGGCGAACTGGTCCAGGCCGTCCGGGGTGTCGCCCAGACCCCAGTCCTCCAGCAGCTTCCCGGACGGGTCCAGGCCCCACACCAGCGGCCCGCGGGCCGCGCGCACGGCGGCGAACCGGTCGGCAAAGGAACCAGCCATGGGGCTAGTAGATCGTGTAGCCGCCGTCGATGACCAGGACCGAGCCGGTCATGAACGAGCTGGCCGGGCTGGCCAGGTAAACCACGCTGGGCGCGATCTCGGCCGGGCTGGCGTAGCGCTGCTGGGGCGCGTCTTCGATCCAGTGGCGGCGGAATTCCGGCCGGTCGACCGGGGCCATCTCGGTCTTCACGTAGCCCGGGGCCAGCGCGTTGACCCGGATGTTGTACGGCGCCCACTCGGCGGCCAGCGACTTGGTCAGCTGGTGCACCGCGGCCTTGGACGCGTTGTAGGCGGGCTGCCACTGCGGCCGGTTGACGATGATCGACGAGATCGACCCGACGTTGACGATGGCCCCGCCGCCGGTGGCCATCATGCGCTTGGCCGCCTCGGTGCTGGCCACCCACAGCCCGTACACGTTGACGTCGAACACCTGGCGGAACTCGTCGTCCGGCACTTCCAGCGCGGGGCGGTGGAAGCACACTCCGGCGTTGTTGACCAGGATGTCCAGGCCGCCCAGGGCGGTGTCGGCCTCAGCGATCATGCGTTCGGTGTCGGCGCGCTGGGTCACGTCGGCGACCACCGGGACGACCTTGCGGCCGGTCTGCGCGGCGATGTCCTGGGCGGCGGCCTTGACGTCGGACTCGGTACGGGCCACGGCGGCCACGTCCGCGCCCGCCTGGGCCAGGGCCAGGGCAAAGGCCCGGCCGAGTCCGCGGCTGGCCCCGGTCACCACCGCCTTGCGGCCGGGCAGGGCAAACTGGTCCAGGACGCCGTCCGTCATAGTCTCTCCCGCTGGGTGGGGGCGGTCCGGGGTGCCGCAGGGATGAGCTCACGGGGGCGGCGCAGCGCGTACCACCCCGCCAGTACCGTACCCAGGCACAGCGCGGCCGCGCTCAGCCCCAGCGACCAGTGGATGCCGATCACCGCCCCGAGCAGGCCGACGGTGAACCCGCTGCCCGCCCGCAGGCCGTTGGCCGACACCCCGTACAGGCCGACGATCCGGCCCCGGTCCTGGGCCGGGGCCAGCAACTGGACCACGGTCTGCCCGATCGACATCGAGGCCAGGTTGGCCACCCCGCTGATCAGCAGCATGATCAGGGCGATGGCGTAGCTGCCGGTGAACGCGAAGAACAGCGTGGTCAGCCCGTAGACCGCCGTGCTCACCACGGCCGCCTTCACGTTCGGCTTGATCCGGCCGGTGACCTCCAGCAGCACGCCGCCGATCACCCCGCCCAGCCCGTTGGCGAACAGCAGCACCCCGTAGGCCGTGCCCGCGCTGCCCGCGCCCAGGTCGTGGGCGAAGATCGGCATCGAGGTCTGCAGCGACGCGCCGATGAAGAACGACCCCAGCCCGCCCAGGATGATCATGCTGACGATGACCCGGTCCGACCGTACGTCGCGGAAGACCCGCAGCGATTCCTTCAGCCCGATCCGCGCCCGGGGCGCGCCGTGGTCGCGGGTGTGGCCGGTGAACTTGGTTTTGAACAGGAACAGGGTCAGCGGCAGGTAGATCGCGATGTTGACGAAGATCCCCTTGGTCGGGCCGAGACCCAGCAGCAGGGCCGACCCCACCACCGGCCCGAACAGGATGCCCAGGCTGCGGAAGGTGGAGTTCAGCCGGACCGCGCTGGGCAGTTCGCGCTGGCCCACGAAGTCGTGCAGCATCAGCTGCTCGCCCGGCCCCCACAGCGCACCCGCGCAGCCGTGCAGGATGAGCAGGACGCAGGCTTCCCAGACCGTCAGCGAATTGGTCAGGAAGAACACGCCCCACATGGCCGACACGAACATGAACAGCACCTGCGCGCCCTGGATCAGCCGCCGGCAGTCGTAGCGGTCGGCCAGCGACCCGAAGTACACCGAGAACAGCAGGAACGGCACCCAGTGGCTGATGACCTCGAAGCCGGTCAGGGCGGGGGAGTGAAACTTCTGCCACAGCACCCAGTAGGTGATCACGTGCTCGATGTTGTCGGCCATCATGGCCAGCCCCGCGCCGAACAGGTACGGCCGGCAGTCCCGGTTGCGCAGCGCCGCGAACTTGGCCGGCGGCGGCGACCCGGCCGTCAGCGCGGTCATCTCGTCGGACGGAGCGGCCTCGTCCAGTTCCAGGATGTGGGTGGGGATGCCGCAGGCGGAACACATAGAGGCAGGTTCTCCGGTCGTCGGGGCAGGCCGCGGCCTGGGGAGCCGGTCAGCAACCCCAACTGTTGTGCTCCCACAACTTGTTCCGCAACCCCAGCCCGCGGACGCTACCGACCCGTCCTGATAACAGCAAGAAGCGGGCCGCAATCGGGGGGCGTCGTTAACCCGGCGGAACTCCTGGCGTAACCAGGGTGCATGAACATGCAGTGTTATGCATATAATTTCAATTGTGTCCAAGGTACTCAGCTCCCTGCCTGTTGGTGAACGGGTCGGCATCGCCTTCTCCGGCGGTCTCGACACCTCGGTCGCGGTCGCGTGGATGCGCGAGAAGGGTGCCGTGCCGTGCACCTACACCGCTGACATCGGCCAGTACGACGAGCCCGACATCGCCTCGGTGCCGGGCCGGGCCGGCGCGTACGGCGCCGCGGTCGCCCGGCTGGTCGACTGCCGCGAGGCCCTGGTCGAGGAGGGCCTGGCCGCCCTGGCCTGCGGCGCCTTCCACATCCGCTCCGGCGGGCGCGCGTACTTCAACACCACGCCGCTGGGCCGGGCCGTGACCGGCACGCTGCTGGTCCGGGCCATGCTCGAGGACGACGTCCGCATCTGGGGTGACGGCTCGACGTTCAAGGGCAACGACATTGAGCGGTTCTACCGCTACGGACTGCTGGCCAACCCGGCGCTGCGGGTCTACAAGCCGTGGCTGGACGCCGACTTCTACAGCGAGCTGGGCGGCCGCAAGGAGATGTCGGAGTGGCTGGCCGCCCGCGACCTGCCCTACCGGGACAGCACCGAGAAGGCCTACTCGACCGACGCCAACATCTGGGGCGCCACCCACGAGGCCAAGTCGCTGGAACACCTGGACAACGGCATCGAGATCGTCGAGCCGATCATGGGGGCCAAGTTCTGGGACCCCGACGTCGAGATCCCGGCCGAAGACGTGACGATCGCGTTCGAGCAGGGCCGGCCGGTCACCATCAACGGCAAGGAGTTCGCCTCCGCCGTCGACCTGGTCATCGAGGCCAACGCCATCGGCGGCCGCCACGGGCTGGGCATGTCCGACCAGATCGAGAACCGGATCATCGAGGCCAAGAGCCGCGGCGTCTACGAGGCCCCCGGCATGGCCCTGCTGCATGCCGCCTACGAACGCCTGGTCAACGCGATCCATAACGAGGACACCCTGGCCAGCTACCACAACGAAGGCCGGCGGCTGGGCCGCCTGCTCTATGAGGGCCGCTGGCTCGACCCGCAGGCGCTGATGCTGCGGGAGTCGCTGCAGCGCTGGGTCGGCACCGCCATCACCGGTGAGGTCACGCTGCGGCTGCGCCGCGGCGAGGACTACTCGGTCCTGGACACCACCGGCCCGGTGTTCAGTTACCACCCGGACAAGCTGTCCATGGAACGGGTCGAGGACGCGGCGTTCGGCCCGTCGGACCGCATCGGCCAGCTGACCATGCGCAACCTGGACATCGCCGACTCCCGGTCCCGGCTCGAGCAGTACGCCGGGCTCGGCATGGTCGGGTCCGGGCACCCGGCCCTGCCCGCGGGGAGCGCCATCGGCGCGGCCCAGGCCGCCTCGACCGGCCTGATCGGCGCCATGGCCACCGGCGGCGCCGCCGCCATCGCCTCCGGCGGCAACGGCGTCGGCGAGGACGAGCTCCTGGACCGCGCCGCCATGGAGGCCGGCACCGACTGAGCGGGCCGTCGAGCCGTGCGGACCTGGGCGACTGTGAAAGGGGCCCGCTCCGGGCGGAGCGGGCCCCTGCGCTGACGTCCGCCGGGCGGGCCCGGCGGTAACTTCATCCCCGGGGACGTGCTCGCGGCGAGGGATCGGCCGGCCAGCCTACCGCGTGGTAACCGGCGGAGGCGGGGTTGGAGTCGTGACCGGCGGGGGTGGAGTCGTGTCCGGGAGGGGCGGGGTGGTCACCGGCGGGGTTGGGGTGGTGACCGGCGGGGTTGGAGTGGTGACCGGTGGAGGCGGGGTGGTCACCGGCGGGGGCGGGGTCGTGACCGGCACGGCGATGCTGGCGCCCGTGGCCGAACTTGCCGGATCGGTGGTCCAAGGCATGTTCGCCTCGGCCAGCGCCGCACCAGAACCGGGTACCTCGCTGGCGGCCATGGACCCGGTGGCCTGAATCCCGGCGACGTCGCGGGGCACCCCGCCGAGTCCTGCCGCGGCCGAGAGTCCGGGCAGCGAGCCTGGGAGCGGCAGGGGCCCCAGGAGGCTTTGGATGAGGGCGAGCAGACCCGCCAGCAAGCCGCTTGGCGCGGGAACAGCCACGGGCAGGGGCGGAGCAGGTACCGAAACGGGCAGCGGCGGAGTAGGTACCGGCACGGGCGTGTCAGCCAGCTGCGCCGAATGGCCCGGAGCTGAGATGGCCGTCTCGGATGCGCTCGCCGCGAGCACGGGCGCCGCCACCCAGGCGGCACTGGCGAAAACGCTCGCCGCGGCGACGCTTCCGAGAATGATTCGTCGTTTCCTCATGGCACATTCCTTTCCCGAACGGGCCGGAGCCCTGAACTCAGGGACAATTGCCGGACACGCTGAGTGAGTACCCGATTACTCTGTGCATTCAAACCTCTGACCTGCGAGAACGCTCCCAGTGGTCGTCCGGGACCACTCCGCTCTGCCTCATATGTTCTGATAACAGCAAGAAGCGTCCGCGACGTTAGGCGGCGGGATCGCCGGCCAACGAGGTGCCTCCCAACCCGTTGGCCGGCGATCCCGCCGCGATGGGCCGGTTGCTCACGGCTGGGGTTCTGATGGCGCTTTGCGGGGCATCAGGGCGACGACCGGGAGGCTGAGGGCGGTGAGGGCCAGAACGACGATAAGAGTGACTTCCATCGCATGGGCCAATCCGGAGGTCGCGGCCTGGAAGAAGATCGACGTGACCGTGGCCGAGCCGATCGCTGAAGCGAGTTGCTGGATCGAGCTGAACGAGCCGCTGGCGCTGCCGGCTTCGTCAGGTTTCGCGTCGCCGAGAGCAACGGTGGGGATCGTGGCGAAGCTGAGGCCAATGCCGACGCCGATGACGAAGAACGCCGGGGCCAGCGCCCAGAGGCTGACGTTCGTCCCAGAGTGAACGACGAGGGCCAGAACCCAACCGCAACCGACGAGGTCGACGGTGAGGCCGATGAAGACGAGCCGGCGACCGAGCTTGGCGACCAGGCCACCCATGGCGGCGAACCCGGCGGCGACGAGCCCCAGGGTGAGCGGCACCAGGCCGAGCGAGGTGTCCCTCGGGCTGACGTGCAGTCCCTCCTGCAGGAACAGCGACAGCACGAAGAGCAGGCCCGCGCCGGCGGCGACGGCGACCAGGCACACGAGCAATCCGGACGTGAAACCCCGGTTCTTCATGAGCGAGGGCTTGATGAGCGGGTGGGTCGCGGTGCGCTGACGGTAGGCGAAGGCAGCGAAGAACAGGACGCCGACGGTGATCGAGGCGACGGGGACGGCGCTCCAGCCGTTGGTCGAGCCCTCGATCAGGCCGTACAGCAGCCCGATCATGGTCACCGCAAGCAGGCCGGAGCCCCAACCGTCGACGACGGTGGACCGGTCGCCGTCGTCGTCACGGGGCAGGATCTTGGCCGCCATGATCAGCCCGATAACGCCAAGGACGACGTTGATGAGGAAGATCGGGCGCCAGGACAGACCGAACACGTCGGCGCTGATGATGAAGCCGGCCAGGACCGGGCCGCCGACACTGGAGAGACCGAGAACCGG
The DNA here is from genome assembly GCA_036521155.1 of Streptosporangiaceae bacterium. Lineage (GTDB taxonomy): Bacteria > Actinomycetota > Actinomycetes > Streptosporangiales > Streptosporangiaceae > Bog-532. The sequence goes on along the minus strand of DATDIH010000117.1, from coordinate 298 downwards.
GCCGAACAGCCCGAACGCCTTGGCGAGCATGTCGCGGTCGAATGCTTTCGTCATGATCGCCATGCCTTGCGGGATGAGCAGAGCCCCGAACGCTCCCTGAGCAACCCGGGCGGCGATGAGCAGGGTCGGGTTGGGTGAGAACCCGGCGACTGCCGAGGCCAGGGTGAACCCGCCCATGCCGATCAGGAAAAGCCTGCGTTGGCCGAACTTGTCACCGAGCCGTCCGCCGACCACGAGCAGGACACCCATGGCGAGCATGTAGGCCGGTCCCAGCCACTTGACCAGGCTTTCACCGCCG
>DATDIH010000116.1:0-2396 GCA_036521155.1 Streptosporangiaceae bacterium | reverse complement strand
GCGACGTGGGGCGGATCTCGCGGACCAGCCAGGCGGTGGCGCTGACCCGGGCCCACCTCGACCGGCCGCACAGCCCCGAGGGCGATCCGCTGGCCCAAGCCCGGCTGTGCGAGGGCATGCGGCCCACGCCAATCGAGCGGCTCCGGCCGATGCTGACCGCGCGGACCCGGTTCTTCGATGAGGCGGTGACCACGGCGCTGGCCGGCGGCACCGATCAGGTGGTGATCTGCGGGGCCGGGTACGACGACCGGGCCCTGCGGTTCCGGACTACCGGGGTCAGGTTCTTCGAACTGGACCAGGGTCCCACCCAGGCCGACAAGGCGCGCCGCCTGCGCGGGCTGGGCGAGGCTCACGGGGCCGACCTGAACGGGCTGGGCGAGGCTCCTGGGACTGACCTGAACGGGCTGACCCTGGCCACGGCTGACTTCCGCGCGGACGACGTGGCGGCGGTGCTGGCCGCCCACGGGCACGACGCGGGCCGGCCGACGTTGTTCGTTTGCGAAGGGCTCCTCATCTATCTGGACGAGCCGGTCCTGACCAGGCTGCTGTCCGGCCTCGCTTCCTGCGCCGCGGCCGGCAGCACGCTGGCCGCCAGCCTGGCCGTGCACGCCGAAGGCCTGGCCAGCGCCGAGGTCCTGGCCGCCGCCAACGCGCGCCGCCGGGCCGGCCAGACCGAGCCGTGGCGCACGATCCTGCCCCGGGACGAGCAGATCGCCTTGCTGGCCCGCGCGGGCTGGCAGACCGGCCAGGCGGTCGACGCCGCCGACCTCGAGGCCACCGCCCCGCCGGGCCGCACCCTGCTCGTGCTGGCCCATCCCGGCCGGTAGGTCCCGGCCAGGGGCGGCCGAGGGTCCCGGCCAGGGGCGGCCGGAGGTCCGGGCCGGGGGGCGGCCGGAGGTCCGGGCCGGGGGGCCGCCCGAGGTCCGGCCGGGCAGGGTCGTTTTGTCAGACCCTAGTGTCATTATTCGAATATGACTTCGAACGACGTCCTCGCAAGGGACCAGGTGCTGGCCGAACTGGCCGCCCTTGGGCCCGGGAGCGGTGACGCCTTAGCCCTGCTCACCCAGGTCCGGCAGGCCGCGGTCTTCGCCGACCAGGTGATGGGTGAGCTGGCCCGGCTGGCCGGCGTGGTGGACAGGACCGGCGCGTTCGCCGCGGCCGGCTACAGCTGCGCGGCCGCCTTCTTCCGGCACGGCTGCGGCCGGTCAGTGGGTCGCAGCGGGGAACTGGTCGCGGTCGGTCGCGCTCTCCCCCGGCTGACCGCCACCGGCCAGGCCCTGGCCCTGGGCCTGGTCTCCTTTGACGCCGCGCACGTGATCTGCCGGGCCGTAGCCCAGATCAGCGACGACGACCTGGCGGCCGCGGCCGAACAGGAGATGCTCGGTGCCGCCACCATCGGGCTGCCGGGCTCCCGGTCCGCCGCCGAGGCTCTGGCCCGGCCCACCTCCCCTGAGGCTGGCGATTCGCCCGGCGAGAGTGCCGCGGCGGACCCGGCCACGGATGGCAATCCGGCCGAGACCGCCCCCGGCCAGCCCGAGGGTGAAGCCACTCTCCCGCCACAATCTGATGGCTGGGCGCCCCCGGGCTTGGACCCCCGTGAGCTGCGTCGTCTGGGTGAGGATCTGACTTACCGGGCCGATCCGGACGCGGTGGAGGAGCGCCAGCGCGCACGGTTCGAGCGCCGGTACCTGAGCTTCGGCCTGACCCTGGACAATGTGGGCACGATCAGCGGCGCCTGCAGCGACAGCTTGTCCATGGAGATCATCAAGACCGCGGCCGAGGCGTTCAGCCCACCCGGCGGCACCGGGGACCAGCGGACCGCGGCCCAGCGGCGGATGGACGGGCTGACCGCCGCCTGCCAGGCCGCCCTGGACTCCGGCCGGGCCGGAAGCCGCCACGGGGCCATGCCGCACGTCACCGTGCTCCTCGACACGCCAGCCACCCCCGGTCAGCCCACCATCGGCGGCTCCCGCCCGCCCGGCGAGCACGACCAGGACCAGCCATACAGCGGGCTCGCCCGCACCGGGCACGGCGCCCTGCTCACAGCCCGGCAAGTCCTGGCCCTGGCCTGCCGCGCCGAACTCTCGGTGATCCGCTGGCGCGACGGCCTCCCCCTAGACGTCGGCCGCCGCTACCGCACCGAAACCCCCGCCATCCGCCGCGCCCTGATCGCCCGCGACCGCGGCTGCCGCTGGCCCGGCTGCGGCCTGCCCGCCACCTGGTGCACCGCCCACCACATCCACCCCTGGAAACACGGCGGCACCACCCGCCTGCCCGGCCTGGTCCTGCTCTGCTTCGTCCACCACCACTACTTCACCCACCTACTCGGCTGGACCCTGAGCGGCAGCCCCGACGGCCTCCTGCGCTTCACCCACCCCCACGGCCACCTCACCCTC
>DATDIH010000115.1:0-6437 GCA_036521155.1 Streptosporangiaceae bacterium | reverse complement strand
CCGCTCCGGAGAACTCTCCGGGGGGCTTACTTCTCCGGGGGGGAGTGAACGCTGGGGGGGATGGCGTTCACTCCCCCTCCGGAGAGCGGTGGACAATCCTGATCGTTGGGCGCCCGTTCGGCGACCGCATTCGCTCTGGGGGGGAGGAGCGAAGTCGGTTCCTAGCGGTGCGATCCCTCAGGAACATCCACCCGTTGGTGGTCGGACAACCGGTGCAGATAATGACGTAGGCGCTCGCCACGAAGCCGTTCGGCCAGGTCGCGGAGCAGCGGTGCGGAGCCAGCCGAGTCGCCGAGGATCTCGGACGTCCCGGTGGCCAGCCGGCTGGTTGCCCATCCGGCCGCACCACTGGTGCCAGTCACGATCGTCACTGTTGTCCCACAGTAAGTTCAGTTGTCTGGTTCAGCGGGAACCATGGCTCGATCCGACCGTGGCCGACGGTGGGGAGTTCCGTCGGTCGGGTACGTCTCTCGCCTCCTCTAGTGAAAGCCCCGTCTCCCTACGTGTTATGGATTTTTTCTGGATGGGTCACACATATGCTGGTCCAAAGGCCAAATCGGGTCGTGTCGTGGAGAGACAGATGGCCAACGATGACGCGGACGGCGGGAGCCAGCTGCGCGTCGGAGTGCTAGGTCCCGTCCGGGCCTGGCTCGCCGACCAGGAGCTGCCGGCTGGCCCGCCCCGGCAGCAAGCCGTGCTCGGCATGCTCGCCATGCGCGCCAACCGGGTGGTGTCCCGCGATGAGCTGGTCGACGCCGTCTGGGGCCAGCAGGCCCCGGCCAGCGCCGAGGGCGGGGTGCACACCTACGTGGCCGGGCTGCGCCGGGTCCTCGAGCCCGGGCGTTCGCGCCGCGGGCCGAGCCAGGTCCTGGCCTCGGCGGCCGGGGGCTACGTGCTGCGCCTGGACACCAGCCAGGTGGACGCGATCGTGTTCGAGCGCGGCCTGGCCGCGGGCCGGCGGCTGCGCAGCGCGCGCGACCTGAGCGGGGCCCTCGCCGCCCTCGACGCCGCGCTGGGCGAGTGGCACGGGTCCGCCTTCGCGGGTGTGCCCGGCCCGTTCGCCGGCGCCGAGCGGGTCCGCCTGGCCGAGCTGCGGTCGGCCGCGTCCGAGGAGCGGGCCGAGGCCCTGCTCGACCTGGGCCGCCACGAGCAGGCCGTGCCCGAGCTGGCCTCGCTGGTCGCCGAGCACCCGCTGCGGGAGCGCATGCGCGGGCTGCTGATGATCGCGCTGTACCGGTGCGGCCGCCAGGCCGAAGCCCTGCAGGCCTTCCACGACACCAGACTGGTTCTCGCCGAGGAGCTCGGCATCGACCCGGGCCCCGAGCTGAGCCGGATCCACCAGCAGATCCTGTCCCTGGACCCCACCCTGGAGGCGCCCAGCCGGGCCGCCCCGGCCGCCCCGCCCCCGCCGCCACCCCCGGTCGGCGGGACCACGCCGTCCGACCCGGTGCCCGCCCAGCTGCCGCTGGAGGCGCCCGGCTTCTCCGGTCGGCACGCCGAGCTGGAGCGCATGCTCGCGCTGATCGGGGCCGGCTCCGGCCAGGACCCGGCCGTCCCCGACCGCGGGCCGGGCAGTGCGCCGGATCGGGACACCGTGCAGATCATCGCGATCACCGGCACCGCCGGGGTCGGCAAGACCTCGCTGGCCAACCGGTTCGCCCGGCAGGTGGCCAAGCGGTTCCCGGACGGCCAGCTCTACGTCAACCTGCGCGGCTTCGACCCGTCCGGGTCGGCCCTGAGCCCCGAGAGCGCGCTGCGGTTCTTCCTCGACTCGCTCGGGGTGCAGCCGCAGCGGATGCCGGTGGACACCGACGGCCGGGCCGGGCTGTTCCGCAGCATGCTGGACGGCAAGCGGGTCCTGATCGTGCTGGACAACGCGCGCGACCCGGACCAGGTGCGGCCGCTGCTGCCCGGCTCGCCCGGCTCGCTGGTCGTAGTGACCAGCCGGTCCCAGCTCGCCGGGCTGGTCGTGGCCGAGGGGGCCACCCCGCTCAGCCTGGACGTGCTGACCGAGGACGAGGCCCACGAACTGCTCGGCCGCCGGCTGGGCCCGGACGTGGTCGCGGCCGAGCCCGAGGCCGCCTCCGAGCTGATCTCCCTGTGCGCCCGGCTGCCGCTGGCCCTGGGGGTGGCCGCGGGCCGGGCCGCGATCCGCCCCGGCTTCTCGCTGGCCACGCTGGCCGCCGAGCTCCGCGACACCCGGAACCGGCTGGAGATGCTGGACGCCGGCGACGCCGCCACCGACGTACGGGCCGTGCTGTCCTGGTCCTACGAGCAGCTCAGCCCGACCGCGGCCCGGATGTTCCGGCTCCTCGGCCTGCACCCTGGGCCCGACGTGTCGCTGGCCGCCGCGGCCAGCCTGGCCGGGGTCAGCCGTTCCGAGGCCAACGCCGCCTTGCGCGAGCTGACCCGGGTGCACGCCGTGGCCGAGCACGTGCCGGGCCGGTTCGCCTTCCATGACCTGCTCCGCGCCTACGCCGTGGACCAGGCCGAGACCATGGACAGCCCGGCCGACCGCGTGGCCGCCGAGCGCCGTTGTGAAGATCATTACCTGCACACCGCGCACGCCGGGGCGCTGCAGTCCAACAGCTTGCGCAAGGCGCTCGACCTGGACGCGCCCGCGCCCGATGTGGTGCCGGAGGAGTTCTCCGGCCGGAGTCCCGCGCTGGCCTGGTTCGAGGCCGAGAACCCGATCCTGGTCGGCTTGCTGAACCAGGCCATCGCCGAGGGCAACGACCGCTACGCCTGGCAGATCACCTGGACGCTGGCGCCGTTCTTCTACCGCCGGGGCCGCTGGCACGAGTGCATCAGCCTGCAGCGCCAGGCCCTGAAGGCCGCGCAGCGGCTGGGAGACCCGGTGGGCCTGGGCCACGCTAACTACGAGCTGGGCCGGGGCCTGGTCATCACCGGTGACTTCGCCGAGGCCGAGTCGCACCTGTCCGCCGCCCTGGACATCTTCGGGCGGCTGGGGGACCGGGCCAACGAGGCCACCGTGCACCAGGGCTTCGGGGCCCTGTTCGAGCACCAGGGCCGGTACGCCCAGTCGCTGGTGCACGCGCGTGAGGCCATGCGGGTGGTGGAGGAGATCGGCCCGCCATCCACCCTGGCCGGCCTGGAGAACAGCGTGGGCTGGCTGTACGCGCACCTCGGCCAGTGCGAGAAGGCCCTGGTGTACTGCCAGCGGTCGCTGGAGTTCCAGCGCGAGATCGGCTACCGCGGCGGCGAGGCCGACACCCTGGACAGCCTGGGTTATGTCTACAGCCGGATGAGCAACCACCCGCAGGCCGCCGAGTCCTACCAGCAGGCCGTGGACATCTACGAGGAGATCGGCGACCGCTTCCACGAGGCCGGCTCCTACATCGGCCTGGGCGACGCCCAGCTGCACGCGGTGGGTTCGGCCGCGGCCCGGGAGAGCTGGGACCAGGCCCTGGCCATCTTGGAGTCCATCCCGCACGAGGACGCCGAACTGGTCCGCCAGCGCATCGCCGAGCTGGCCGCCGACAAGGCGGCGGCCGGATCGGTGACCGGCGTCGCCCCCCGATAAGGCCGCTCCCGCTGATAACGCCGCGCGACCCCGGCCCGGTCACGCGTAGATTAGAGGGGCCCGCGGGGATCGCCCTGGGGGGTGGTCCAAGGGGACGGAAAGGGTGCTGGACACGATGAACGCGCCGAAGCGTGCGCTGCTGCTGGAGAACATCCACCCGGACGCGGTGGCCCGGCTGACCAAGGCCGGCTACCAGATCGAGACGCGGGCCGGTGCGCTCAGCGAGGATGAGCTGATCGAGGCGCTGCCCGGCGTCAGCCTGCTCGGTATCCGGTCCCGGACCAACGTCACCGCGCCGGTCTTCGCGGCCGCGCCGGACCTGACCGCGGTGGGCGCGTTCTGCATCGGCGTGAACCAGATCGACCTGGCCGCCGCCTCGCGCCAGGGTGTCGCGGTGTTCAACGCGCCGTTCTCCAACACCCGCAGCGTGGTCGAGCTGGTGCTGGCCGAGATCATCTCGCTGGCCCGGCGGCTGCCGGAGAAGAACGCCAAGCTGCACCTGGGCGAGTGGGACAAGTCCGCGGCCGGCAGCCACGAGGTGCGCGGGCGCAAGCTCGGCATCGTCGGCTACGGCAACATCGGCGCCCAGCTGTCGGTGCTGGCCGAGAACCTCGGCATGTCGGTGTACTTCTACGACATCGCCGACAAGCTGGCCATGGGCAACGCCCGCCGCTGCGGCACCCTCGAGGAACTGCTGGAGTCGGTCGAGACCGTCACCCTGCACGTGGACGGCCGCCCGGGCAACAGCGGGCTGTTCGGCGCGGCCGAGTTCGCCCGGATGCAGCCCCGCAGCCTGTTCCTCAACCTGTCCCGCGGCTTCGTGGTCGACCATGAGGCGCTGCGCGACAACATCGAGAGCGGCCACATCGCCGGGGCCGCCATCGACGTGTTCCCCGAGGAGCCCAAGGCCAAGGGCGAGGAGTTCGTCTCGGTCCTGCGCGGCCTGCCCAACGTGATCCTCACCCCGCACGTGGGCGGTTCCACCGAGGAGGCCCAGCAGGACATCGGCGAGTTCGTCGCGGGCAAGCTGCAGGACTACGCGGCCGGCGGCGCCACCTCGCTGAGCGTCAACCTGCCCGGCATCGCGCTGCCCACCGCGGTCGGCACCAGCCGCCTGGTCCACATCCACCAGAACGTCCCCGGCGTGCTGGCTTCGGTCAACCAGGTCCTCGCCGACCACCACGTCAACGTCGAGAGCCAGATGCTCGGCACCCGCGACGAGATCGGCTACGCCATCACCGACATCGCCACCGAATTCCCCCCCGAAGTTCTGGCCCAGCTCGAGGCCATGCCCGTCACCATCAAGCTCCGCACCATCCACACCCCCTGACCGGGGCGCCCGCGAGCTTCCCAGCCTCAGCAGTCCGGGGCGTCGGCGGCGGCGGGGTAGCTGCCGGGGGAGAGCATGATCTGGTTGACCCCGTCGGGGCGGTAGACGGTGGAGCCGTTGGGCAGCAGGGTGTTGATCATGGCCAGAATTCCGCCGCTGGGGTCGTCGGCGGCGGGGGCGGCCAGTGCGTGGCCGACGGTGGCGCTGGTCATTTCGACCTGGTAGCAATTCCCTTTCCGGGCACTCCACACCTGGCGGGAATCGCCGGGTAGTTCCTGCTTTACCCGCTTTATGGCGGCGTCAATGGCGATGGTGCCGATGCTGATCGTGTATTCGACCACCCGGCCGCCTTGCGGGGTCACGTTGGAGTAGGCGGCGCCGGACCGGTGGTGCGCGTTCCACGCCGCCATGGTGGCTCCGAAGCCGGTCAGCCCGTCATCAGCCGCCCCGGCCGCCGGTGCCGGACGCGCTGCCGCCGCCCCAGCCGCCCCGGCCGTTCCGGCACCTCCGGCGGAACCAGCTGACCTGGCTGGATCCGGTCCGGCGGCCGGCCGCGGCGTACCCGACGAGCCGCAGGCCGCGATGACCATAACCACCAGAAGAGCCAGAAGCGCGCCCCATGCCCGCCCGCCACGTGAATGCGAAAGAAAGCCCAATTCGTCCCCACCTCAGCGCCGGATAAGACCGGAGGGACGATACTGGAGCCTGCCGGACTTGGCTAATTGATCAAAGCCCGCCAAGGCGACATTCAAAATTATCTAAACGCCCTAGATCGGCGTCACATAAGCCCCGGAAATGCCACCATCGACCAAAAACGAGGAAGCGGTGATGAACGACGCGTCATCACTGGCCAGGAAGGCCACCGCGGCCGCGATCTCGCTGGCCTCGCCGAAGCGGCCCATCGGGATGTGCACCATGCGGCGCGCGGCCCGTTCCGGGTCGGCCGCGAACAGCTCCTGGAGCAGGGGAGTGTTGACCGGCCCCGGGCACAGTGCGTTGACCCGGATGCCCTCCCGGGCGAACTGGACGCCCAGCTCGCGGCTCATGGCCAGCACCCCGCCCTTGGACGCGGTGTAGGAGATCTGCGAGGTGGCCGCGCCCATCACCGCCACGAACGAGGCCGTGTTGATGATCGAGCCCTTGCCCTGCCGCCGCATGTACGGGATGACTTCCTTGCAGCACAGGTAGACCGAGGTCAGGTTGACCTCCTGGACCCGGCGCCAGGCGTCCAGCCCGGTCTCCAGGATCGAGTCGTCGTCGGGCGGCGAGATCCCCGCGTTGTTGAACGCCACGTCGACCGACCCGTAGGCGTCGAAGGCGGCCGCGTACATGGCCGCCACGTCCTCGGCCACGGTCACGTCGGCCCGCACGAACAGCCCGTCCACCTCGGCGGCGGCCTTCTTGCCGGCCTGCTCGTCGATGTCCACCGCCATCACGGAGGCGCCTTCGGCGGCGAACCGCCGGACCGTGGCCAGCCCGATGCCGCTGCCGGCCCCGGTGACCACGGCCGTGCGTCCCTCAAGTCTTCCCTGCACTCAGTTGCTCCCCGATCGTGTGTCGCGG
>DATDIH010000114.1:0-2077 GCA_036521155.1 Streptosporangiaceae bacterium | reverse complement strand
CGCCCAGACGTCGCGGCCCTGGGCCCGGAACAGCTGGTGGGCCCGGCGCGCCCGCTGCTGGGCGGCGGCCGGGTCACCCGCGGCCAGGGCGGCGGTGGCCGCCACGAACACGAGCTCGGCCGTCTTGTAGGGGATCCCGCCGCCGGGGGGCATCTGGCCCAGCGCGGTGTCGGTCTCCCGGACCGCTTCGGCCCCGAGGCCGGCCGCGAGCAGGGCGCGGCAGCGGTCGATGGCGAGGTCGGGATTGGTCTCGCCCAGCTCGTCGTAGCGTTTCTCCGCTTCGTCGAAGTAGGCCAGTGCCTGCGGAAGGTCGCCCCGGCTGAGCGCCACCAGCGCGCGGTTGTGCCTGGCCCTGGCGTACTCAAGATCCTGCCCGCTGGCGCGGAACAGCTCTTCGGAGCGGGCATAGTCGGCCGCCGCGCGCTCGGGGAGGCCAAGGGCCAGAAAGACTTCGGCCCGCCAGCTCACCGACCGCGCTTCCCAGACCGTGTCGCCGGCCCGGCGCAGGTAGGGCAGGGCCCGGCTGAGGTCCTCGTGGGCGTCGCGGAAGCGGCCCAGGTGCTGCAGGGTGCTGGCCCGCCGCATCAGCACCCGCCCGGCCATGGTGCCCTGGGCGGCCGCCACCGCCTGGTCCAGCAGGGCCAGGCCTTCCCGACTGCGGCCGGACCACGCCAGGGCGGTGGCCAGGGTGGCCTGGACGTCGACTTCGCGTTCGGGCCGGCCTGACTCGTGGGCCCGGCGCAGACCTTTCCGCAGCTCGGTGAGGGCGGCGGACAGGTCGCCGCGGTCGCGCAGAACGATCCCGATCGCCTGGTGCGCGAACGAGGCGTCGTGCGGGCTGGGCCGGCTGGCCAGCACGGCCCGCGCGGCCAGCAGGGCGTCCTGCGGCCGCGACATCGCCAGCGGCAGCAGCCGGTCCGGGTTGGCCGGCAAATTTACCCCGTCATCATCTCCGCCCTCCACGTAAATGATGTTAAACAGTGATCAAGGCCAATCAAATGCGAGATGGGGGCGCGACATGACGAATGGCGATGAGGAACGGATTAGGCCAAGAAGCCGCCTTGAAGCCCAGCTTGATTTGATTCTGCATGGCACCCACGGCGAAGAAGGACTGCCTGGTGCGGCGGTCTGGCCACCCGATTGGAACCACCGGGAAAAAGACAACGTTGTTTACGTGGATTATCTGTATCGGGACAACCACATTCTCGTGCGCGACGAGGACGCTGCCCAGGTCGGGGATTTCGTGCACGGCGAGCCGGTGCGAGGCCGGCGCAGCAACCTGCGCGGCCTGACCCTGCTTCGTCTGCTCGACGAGGGCCAGACCGTTGAGCAAGCTTGCGCGGATGTCGACGGGGAATTCGGCGAGGGGATCGCCACCCCCGATCACATCTTCTACATCTGCACCACCGGGACCTGTCCCGCGACCGAGCCGGAACCGGTCCCGGGCGGCGCACTGCCCGATCCCGGAGTGGAAACCGGGCCGTGCGACGGTCACGGTGTGTATGTGGCCGTCCTGGACAGCGGTCTGGTCGCCAACGCGGCCGCCCAGCACTCCTGGATGGCCAACGTCACCGGTGACCTGGAACCGGCCGACCCGGCCAGCATCCCGCCTTACGCGGGCCACGGGACCTTCGTGGCCAGCGCGGTGACGACCATGGCGCCGCAGGCCGAGGTGGAGGTCCGCCGCACATTTCAGAAGGTGGGCGCGGCCTACGAATCTGACCTGGTCAAACAGTTCTCGGAGGAACTGCGGAAAGGCGCCAACATCATCTCGCTGGACTTCGGCACCAACACCCGGCGCGACATTGCTTCGCTGGGTTTCGACGTGGTGGGCGAGCAACTGAGAAATTACCCGGGCGTCGTGCTGGTGGCCGCCGCGGGTAATGACCACTCACGACGCCCGTTCTGGCCGGCCGCTTTCTGCTGGGCGGTGGGCGTGGGCGCGCTCAGCGCGAACTGGCGCCACCGGGCGGGATTCAGCAATCACGGGCCGTGGGTGGATGTCTACGCACCCGGCGAGGGCCTGGTCAACGCCTACGCGAATGGGGAGTTCTACTACACCGAACCGCCGAATCTC
>DATDIH010000113.1:0-13928 GCA_036521155.1 Streptosporangiaceae bacterium | reverse complement strand
TTGGTCTTCATGGACTTCATGCCGGCGTCCGGCGAGGTGGCGCCGGTGAGGATCTGTTCCCAGGCGGTGCCGATCTCGTTCTCCACCGCGCTGCCGTTGGGCACGCCGACGATCATGGTGGAGTAGGACAGCTCGTCGCTGAAGTGCTCGGTCCCGGGCGGGAAGCCCTTCAGGAACGACGCGCTCCGCGCGGCCGACTGCCGGATCGGCATGTCACCGCCGAAGTTGACCACCGGCCCGTGCTGGAACTCCTCGGAGATCGAGTACTTGATGAACTCCCACAGGGCCTTCTTGTTCTTGGTCGATTTGAACATCGGGAACCCGCCCACCCCGACCGGCGTGCCCTGCTTGGTCTTCTGCGGCCAGGGCACGATCGCGAACTGCTGGTTGATCTGGCTCTGGGTCAGCGGGATGCTGGTGTTCGGCCAGATGCCGGCCCCGAACATGCCCAGGTTGCCCGCGGCCGCCGAGTTGAACGCGTTGTAGGTACCGCCGGGCTGGTTGGTCCACTTCTTGCTGACCAGGTTGCGGACGAACGCAGCCGCCTCGATGCACTCCGGGCTGTCGGCCGTGCACTGGGTCTGGTCGGCGTTGAGGATCCCGCCCCCGTTGGTCAGCACCCAGGGGTAGACGTCGGTGAACGGCCCCGGGGCCGGGGCCCCGATCGCGTAGCCGAGCCGGTTGGGGCTCGAACCAGCGATCTTGCTGCACGCGGTCTGGAAGTCGTCCCAGGTCCAGCCGGGGGCCGGCTCCTTGAGGCCGAGCGAGGAGAACAGCTTGCGGTTGTACCAGATCGACATCACGTTGTAGCCGATCGGGATGAAGTACGTGTGCCCGTGGATGTCGTCCAGCTTCCGGAAGTTGGCCAGCAGCGTCGGGTTGACGTCGGCGTAGAAGTTGTTGACCGCGGCCTTGTCGGAGGCGATGTAGCTGTCCAGCGGCTCGAGCACGTTCTTTTCCTCGAACAGGCGCATGCCCTCGGTGGCGATGTAGGCGCTGTCGATCGGCTGCCCGCCCGCCAGCCGGGTGGACACCTCCTGGAACACCGAGACCCACGTGTTGGTGGCGGTGTTGGTGGTGAACGAGTTGACGTGGATGCCGGTCTTCTTCTCGAAGGCCTGCAGGTACTTGGTGGTCTGGCCCAGGTCCTTGGGCGTCACCGGCAGCCCGATGGTCAGCACGTCATCCCCGGAGGAGCCGCCGCTGCCGCCCGAAGAGCCGCAGGCGGCCAGCAGCGGGCCGGCCAGGGCGGCCGCGGCGCCGGCCTTGAGGCTGCCGGACAGCAGCGACCGCCGGCTGATCGCCCGCCGGGTCAGCGGGTCCGATCCGGAACTTTCCTGTCCGCGCGTGCGCGGTCGCTGGTCCGTCATGCCGTGCCTTCCTTCCTGGCGTAACCGCCCACCGCTGCCGCTGGCCCGCGCCTGCGGGGCCGACCGGAGCGGGTCAGTGAGTCTGCTGTCCGGGTGACGTGATGCTGGAGGAGGGCGGAAGCGGGACGGCGCCGGATGCGGCCGCCGCCCGGGCCGAGCTGACGCCGCACCGGCCCGAGGGTGCCCGGCGGTACGGCCACGCGGCCCCGCGCCTGCCGCTCAGTTCTGGGCCGCCCGGTACTGGATGGTGCCGGGCTGCTCAGGCCTGAGCCGCGCGGGACAGGCCGCTCGGTGCTTCGCATGGACCTTGCTGATTCCTCCCGCTCGCGCCGTTGCTTGCGGTCTCAAACACAATCTGGTGATCAGCCAAGTAATCGATTACTGAATAATTGACGACCAACGTTCCAGTGTCAATAGCCCCAGACCGAAACTCACATAACAGCCAGGTCACCATGTCCCGCCCGCCCCGCCCAGCCTGCCCGCGAACCACCCACCCGCAGCGGCCCTGCTCAGTCCCGCCGGCCTCTATAAGGCAACAGGCCGGAGGGGTCAGGTCCGACCTTGATCGATGGCGCTTTACTACCCCTCTAGTGTTGGTAAACCGCCATCGATCAAGGAAGCCGTCGAACGATTGAGGCCTGCGCGCTGTGCGGTGCTTATGGGGCGCAAGGCCCGCGGGCCGGGGAGGCGTGCGGGAAGGGTGAGGTGCGGGGGCTCGCTCACGCCGAGACGGCGGACTCCCAGGTCGGCCACGCGCATACGAAGCCGGATGTGCTGCCGCCCAAATGGGGGCCCTCACCCCAGGCTGTCGGGCTCCAGGCTGAAGAAGACCACGGCGGGGGCGCCGCCGCTGAAGACGAAGCTGTACTCGTCGTCGTCGGCCAGGTTCTTGAACAGCTTGGTGAAGGTCTCCAGCCGGCTGTCGCCAGAATCCACCTCAGTGACGCCACTGAAGCTCATGGTCACCGGCTGGGTGGCACTGCCGCCCTGCAGCGTCATGAGCCAGTGGTATGGGGTCATCGGTCAGCCTCCCGGCCATGAAAGTTCAGATCTTGGTGAAGTGGTGGAAGCACTCGTAGTCGACGTCGTGGTCGGCGAAGTCCGCCGCCTCGGAGCGCTTGACGGCCAGGTACGCGCGGCTGCGCAGCGGGCCGAGGGCGTTCATCAGCACCTCGTCGGCTTCCAGGGCATCCAGGGCCTCGCCCAGCGACGACGGTAGCCGCTTGATGCCGCGGGCCGCCCGCTCGTCGTCCGGCAGGGTGGCCGGGTCCACGTTGACGGCCTGGCCCGGGTCGAGCTTGTTCCGGATGCCGTCCAGCCCGGCCTGAATGAACCCGCCCAGGGCCAGGTACGGGTTGGCGCTGGAGTCCGACGGCTTCAGCTCCAGGTTGATGGAGCTGGCCGGGTCGCCGCGGAGCACGGAGCAGATGCGGACCGCGGCCTCGCGGTTGTCCATGCCATAGATGTCGAAGGCGCTCGCCCACATCTGCGGGGCCAGCCGCCGGTAGCTGTTGACGCTGCCGCAGGTCAGGGCGACCAGTGCGGGCAGGTGAGCCAGCACGCCGCCGATGAAGTGGTAGCCGGTGGCCGACAGCCCGTACTGGTCGCCCGGGTCGGCGAACAGGTTCCGTCCGGCCGGGGCGCCGTCCGGGCCGACCTCGAACAGCGAGCCGTGCAGGTGGGTGCCGTTCCCGGCCTGATCGGCGATGGGCTTGGGGGCCAGGCTGGCCCACACCCCGCGGCGGAAGGCCACCCCGCGGATCGTCTCCCGGTACAGCAGGTGGTTGTCGGCCGCGCGCAGGGCCGGGGCGTGCCGAATCACCACTTCCTGCTGGCCGTGGCCCAGCTCGGGGTAGACGTGCTCGACCGGCAGGTCCTGAGCCTCCAGGGCGGCCACCACGTCCATGATGTAGTCGTGCGCCAGCTGAAAGCCGGTGGTGGAGTAGCACAGGCTGTCGTCGCTGGGCACCATCCGGTCCGGGGCGCCGTCCACGCCGGGCACCCGCTGCCCCAGCGTGAACTCGGGCTCGAACGACGCGCTCATCGCGAACCCTTCCGCGGCCAGCGCGGCGATGGCCTGCTTGAGGAAGGTCCGGGCACACGCCTCCCACGGCTGGCCGTCCGGCTTGACCAGGTCGGAGCACATGGCCGCGGCCCCGGGCGCGTAGGGCAGCATGACGAACGTGGCCGGGTCGGGCACGATGCGGACCTCGCCCACCGGTCCCATGCCGTCCACCGGCTGCAGGTGGTCGAGCATGGACATGGCCATCATGGCCACCGTGTGCCCGATTCCGCTGGACATCCGTGGTTCGAGTTCCGAGCTGTGTGCCGCCTTGCCGCGGATGATGCCCCCGTGGTCGGCGTACAGGAACCGGGTCAGCGAGACGTCATGGGCGGCCGCCCGGGCCAGCGCGGACTCAATGGCGGGACGGCGGTCGTCGGTCGCGTCGGTCATGCCCACTCCTCAGTCGGGGCCGATGGATCAGTCGAAGTCGATGGAGCTGTAGGCCCGCAGCTTCCACAGCTGGTGCTCGCTCTTGATGCTGCGGATGGTGCCGGACCGGGACCGCATGACCAGTGAGTGCGTGGTCGCGACCGCCCCGCGGTAGCGGACCCCCTCCAGCAACTCGCCGTCGGTGATGCCGGTGGCGGCGAAGAACACGTCGTCCGAGGAGACCAGCTCGTCCGTGGTCAGCACCCGGTCCAGGTCGTGCCCGGCGTCCAGCGCCTTCTGCCGCTCGGCGTCGTCCTTGGGGGCCAGCTTGCCCTGGATCACGCCGCCCAGGCACTTCAGCGCGCAGGCGGCGATGATGCCCTCGGGGGTACCGCCGACGCCGAGCATCAGGTCCACCCCGGTGCCCTCCCGGGCGGCCATGATCGCCCCGGCCACGTCGCCGTCGGTGATGAGCTTGATCCGGGCCCCGGCCGCGCGGACCTGCTCGATGAGCTCGGCGTGCCGCGGCCGGTCCAGGATGACCACGGTCACGTCGTGCGGCGAGCAGGCCTTGGCCCGGGCCACGGCGGCGATGTTGGCCGCGGGCGGCGCGCTCACGTCCACCATCCCGGCCGCCTGCGGCCCGGTGGCCAGCTTGTCCATGTAGAACACGGCCGACGGGTCGTACATCGAGCCCCGGGCCGACACGGCCAGGACCGAGATCGCGTTCGGCATCCCGTTGGCGCACAGCCGGGTGCCGTCGATCGGGTCGACGGCCACGTCGCACTCGGCCCCGGTGCCGTCACCGACCTCCTCGCCGTTGAACAGCATGGGGGCCTGGTCCTTCTCGCCTTCCCCGATGACCACCACGCCCTGCATCGACACCGAGTTGATCAGCAGCCGCATGGCGTTGACGGCCGCGCCGTCGGCGCCGTTCTTGTCGCCGCGGCCGACCCAGCGGGCCCCGGCCATCGACGCGGCCTCGGTGACCCGGGCCAGTTCCAGGGCCAGGTTGCGGTCGGGTGCGTGCTGGCCGGGCTCGGGTAGCGGGTCCACGGCGGAATTCGGGCTCGCGGAGTCGTTGGCAGTCATCGGAGCCGCCCCTTTCAAGATCGGGTTCTCAGCTGATGCTATGCAGCTACCCCATCGGCGTAGCCTGGTCACCTGAACCCGGGGACCTGGAGGGCCGGAACGACCGATGTCAGCTGACACCGAACCAACGGCGACGCCCCGTGCCCCGGACTCGCGCCGCCCCGAACTGCGGAGCCCGGACTCCCGCCCGTCCGAACGCGGCGCGGCCACCCGGGCCGCCCTGCTGGCCGCGGCCCGGGCCGCGTTCACCTCGGGCGGGTACGCCGAAGCCAACGTCACCGACATCGTGGCCGCGGCCGGGGCCAGCGTCGGCAGCCTCTACCACCACTTCACCGGCAAGGCCGATCTGTTCCTGACCCTGTTCGAGGAGTTCCACACCCGGCTGGCCGAACGGACCCGGACCGCGGTCCGGCAGCTGCGCGACCAGGGTGGCCATGACCCCAAGCAGCTGTTCCTGGCCGGTGCCCGCGCCTACCTGGACGGCTGCATCGACGAACGGGACCTGTCCGCGCTGTTCATGCGGGGCGACGGGCCGCCCGGGTTCGAGCTGATCATGCGGCGTCGGCAGCGCGAGTGGGCGGAGAAGAACGCCGAGTTCTTCGGCCGCGGCACCGACCTCGCCGGTGACGCCGTGGCGGTGGTGCTCACCGGCGCGCTCATGCTGGCCGTGGCCGAGGTCTCGCTCGGCACCGACGTGGCCGCGGCCCGGTCCCTGGCCGACCGGGTGATCGAGGTCATCGCCCGCATCGACATGACCGGCCGGTCCTGAGGCACCACGTGTTCCGCGCCGCCGCCACCTGCGTGCTGCTGTCCGCGGCCGCGCTGGTGGTCGTGCCGCCCGAGCACGCCAGCTCGCCGGTCCAGATCAGCTACCGCGCTGACCTGGCCACCATGACCCGGACCGCGTCCTATCAGGTGCTGGCCCCGGCCGGGCTGCCGCGGTCGTGGACGCCGGTGAACTCCGGGGTGGCCGTGGGCGGGGCCAACGGCGCGGGCACGGTCACCTGGCGGCTCGGCTTCGCCACCCCGGCCGGCACGTTCGCCGCGCTGGAGGAGACCAACGCCACCGCCGCCCCGTTCATCCGGCGGATGACCAACAGCGGCACGGCCCAGCCCCCGGTCACCATCAACGGCCGGACCTGGACCCCGTCCCTGACCGCGGCCCGCGATCAGCGGTCGCTGGCCAGTACCACCGCGGGCGGCGTCACCCTGGTCGTCACCGGCAACAGTTCCCTGGCCCAGCTGCGGACGCTGGCCGCCTCGCTCCGCCCGGCCCGCTGAGCAGTATCAGATCAGCTGGCTCAGAACGGCCGGTCGTCCCCGTCGTCGCCGTCACCGGCGCGCTCCGCGGTGGCCGCCGACAACCGGGCCCGCGCGCCCTCCAGCAGCTGCCCGCACACGGCGGCCAGCCGCTCGCCGCGCTCCCACAGCTCCAGCGACTGCTCCAGGGTCAGGCCACCGGCCTCCAGCCGCTTGACCACCGAAGCCAGCTCGTCCCGGGCCTGTTCGTAGGACGGTGCCTCCGACTGCTGGGCCTCCGACTGCCCGGCCTTGGCCGGTTCGGTTTTGCTGGTCGCCACGCCATCAACCTACCAACGACCTCCGACAGCACCGCGCCGGTCAGCCGGGCGGCTGGCCCACGGTCACGCCGACCTGGTCCTCGGCGAACCGGACGGTCAGGGCCTCGCCCTCGGTGACCTCGGCCGCGCTGCGCACCACGCGCTCGTCCTCGTGCTGGACGATCGCGTAGCCGCGCTTGAGCGTGGACGCGGGCGACAGGGCCAGCAGCCGGGCCCGGGTGTGCGACACCTCGTCCTCGGCCCGGGTCAGCGCCGTGCCCAGGCTGAGCCGGGCCCGCTGGGTCAGCGCCGCGACCTGCTCCTGCTGGCGTTCGATCTCGCGCACCGGGTGGGCCAGGGCGGGCCGGGACCGCATCGAGCTCAGCCAGGACAGCTCGCGTTCGATCCGGCCCTGCACGCAGCGCCGGGCCCGGTCGCGCAGGCCTTCGATCAGCGCGACCTGCTCGGCCACGTCGGGCACCACCCGCTTGGCGGCGTCGGTGGGGGTGGCCGCGCGCAGGTCGGCCACGTGGTCCAGCAGCGGCACGTCCTGCTCGTGCCCGATGGCGCTCACCACCGGGGTCTGGCAGGCGGCGACCGCGCGCAGCAGCGCCTCGTCCGAGAACGGCAGCAGGTCCTCCAGGGACCCGCCGCCCCGGGCGATGATGATCACATCGATGCCGGCGGCGCCGTCCAGACGGCGCAGCGCCTGGATCACCTCACCCGCGGCGTAGGAGCCCTGGACCGCGGTCTGCTCGACCCGGAACCGCACCGCGGGCCAGCGCCGGGCGGCGATGCGCTGGACGTCCCGCTGAGCCGCGGAGTCCCGCCCGCAGATCAGGCCGATCTCCCGGGGCAGGAACGGCAGCGGCCGCTTGCGCTCGCGCGAAAACAGGCCCTCGGCGGCCAGCTTCTGCCGCAGCTGCTCCAGCCGGGCCAGCAGCTCGCCGATGCCGACCGGCCGGATGTCCAGCGCGGTCAGCGCGAACGAGCCCCGGGTCGCGTTGAAGTCCGGCTTGGCGTGCACCACCACCCGGGCCCCTTCGCTGGGCGCGGGCCGGATCGACTCGAACACGGTCCGGGCGCAGATCACCCGGACCGACACCGCCGCCGCCGGGTCGCGCAGGGTGATGAACACCGTGCTGCCCCGCCGGGCCAGCTCGGCGATCTCACCGTCGACCCAGATCCGGCCCAGCCGCTGCACC
Source organism: Streptosporangiaceae bacterium (assembly GCA_036521155.1). Taxonomy (GTDB): domain Bacteria; phylum Actinomycetota; class Actinomycetes; order Streptosporangiales; family Streptosporangiaceae; genus Bog-532. The sequence continues at coordinate 6,268 of DATDIH010000113.1, read as the reverse complement.
CAGCCGCCGACCAGTTGCAGGACGGTGCGGACCGGGACCGGGGCTTCGGCCGACGTTTCCAGCGCCATGGCGCGCCCGGCTCAGCTCTCCGGAGCTTCGAGCTTGGCCACCCGCCGCTCGAACATCGCGATCACGTCGGCCCGGTTGGCGTGGGCCTGCTCGTAGCTCGTCAGCGCCCGGACCTGGTCGATGGACAGGTTGCGCAGCCGGGCCCGCAGCGACGCGACGGTCAGCGTGTCGTAGTTGGGCAGCGGCGCCGCGTCCGGGCTGGCCGGGCCTTCCGGCGCGGCCACGACCTCCGGGGTCGCCGTGGTGGCGGCCGGGGTGCTAGCGGCCGGGGTGGTGGTCCCGGCGGTGGTGGGCTTCCTGGGCCGTGGCTTCCGGGCCGTGACCGGCGTGGTCCTGGCCTCGTCCTCCGGCAGCACCCGGACATTGCCGGTCGTCGTGCCCGGCTTGGCAGCCGGCGTCTTGGCCGCGGGCTTCTTGGCGGCCGGCTTGCGCGCGGCCGGCTTCTTGGCCGGCGCTCCCGCGGCCGCCGCCGACGTCCCAGCAGCCTCAACCGCCCCGCCAGCCGCAACAACATCGCCAGCCGCAGCGGCCCCAGCAGTCCCACCAGTCTCAGCGGGAGCACTGGCCTCGGGAGCGGGCGCGGCCGCGGTCACGTCGGCGGGCTTGGCCGGAGCCGGGACCGAAGCCGCCGGGGCGGCTTTCTCGGTCGCGGTGGCGGTCGCCCCGCCAGCCGCGGCCGTCGTGGCCTCGCCATTGGCCGTGCCGCCGGTGGCCGATTCCGGCGTTCCAGCGGACGCCGCTTCGGATTCACCGGACTTTTTCTTCATTCGGTCGGTAACGAGGAGAACCTGGCCGATACTCGCGAACACGGACCGCAACGCGTTCGCCGGCGCCTCCTTGACTTTTTCGCTGACCTGCGGGAAACGCATATTTGATCTCTCCCAGAAAGGGGACGGATACTCAAGGATTTCACACGCGCGCTTTGCTTGCGCTCTTTACGTTGCGTGTTCCTTGCCGGGTATCTTGCCGGCTGAGTCGGCCCCTCGCAACAATCCGTGGTCAGCGCGGTCTCGGGCCGGACCCGGCTGGGGCCGGGGCGGGTGGGTGGTCCCCGGTCTCGCCTACGATGGGGGCATGTCTGCGACCACCAGGCGTGTCCTGCTCGCCAAGCCGCGCGGTTACTGCGCCGGTGTCGACCGGGCTGTGCAGACCGTCGAGATGGCCCTGGAGCGCTACGGCGCCCCCGTCTACGTCCGCAAGCAGATCGTGCACAACCTGCACGTGGTGCGGACCCTGGAGAAGCGCGGGGCGATCTTCGTGGACGAGACCGACGAGATCCCGCGCGGCTCGGTGGTGGTCTTCTCCGCGCACGGGATCGCGCCCTCGGTCCGCGAGGAGGCCCAGGAACGCGACCTGCAGGTGATCGACGCCACCTGCCCGCTGGTGACCAAGGTGCACAACGAAGCCCGGCGGTTCGCGTCCCAGGACTACGACATCCTGCTCATCGGGCACGAGGGCCACGAGGAGGTCGTGGGCACCACCGGCGAGGCCCCCACCCACGTGCGCCTGGTCGACGGGCCCGAGGGGGCCGACTCGGTCGAGGTCCGCGACCCGGATCGGGTGGTGTGGCTGTCCCAGACCACGCTGTCGGTGGACGAGACCGTGGAGACCGTGAACGCGCTGAAGGAGCGGTTCCCCACCCTGATCAACCCGCCCAGCGACGACATCTGCTACGCCACCCAGAACCGGCAGGCCGCGGTCAAGCAGATCGCCGCCTCCTCCGACCTGGTGCTGGTGGTCGGCTCGCAGAACTCGTCCAACTCGGTTCGCCTGGTCGAGGTGGCCAAGGACGCCGGCGCGGCCGCGGCCTACCTGGTCGACGACGCCACCGAAATCAATGAAGGCTGGCTGCCCGGCGTCACCACCATCGGCGTGACCAGCGGGGCGTCGGTGCCCGAAGATCTGGTCGCCGGGGTGCTGGGCTGGCTCGCGGCCCACGGCTTCGGCGAGGTCGAAGAGGTCGAGGCCATCGAGGAGCGCATGTCGTTCGCGCTCCCGCGTGAGATCCGCCCGCCGCGCACCCGCGGCCAGGGCTAAGCCCCCGGCTCACTCCGGTGGTGAGCCAGCAGCGCGTGCGGGTCGTCCGGGTCACTGGGACCGGCCGGAGCGGGGTCGGCGTGCACCAGCGCGGTGGTCAGCCGGGGCACCGCGTGCAGCAGTGCGTGCTCGGCCCCGACCGAGACCCGGTGCGCCGCCCGCACGCTGAGCTCGCCGCCGACCACGATCGTGACCTCGGCGTGCAGGTGATGACCGATCCAGCGCATCCGCAGCCGGCTCACCTCGAGCACGCCGTCGACCCCGGCCACGGCGGTTTCGGCCGTCGCCAGCAGGGCCGGGTCCACGGCGTCCATCAGCCGCCGGAACACCTCCTGGGCCGCGTCCTTGAGCACGGCCAGGATGGCCACGGTGATGAGCAGGCCGACGACCGGGTCGGCCAGCCGCCAGCCCAGGGCCACCCCCGCCGCCCCGATCAGCACGGCCAGTGAGGTGAAGCCGTCGGTCCGGGCGTGCAGCCCGTCGGCCACCAGCGCCGCCGAACCGATCGCCCGCCCGACCCGGATCCGGTACCGGGCCACCCACTCGTTGCCCACGAAGCCGATCACCGCCGCCACCGCCACCCAGGGCAGGTGGGACACGCGCGCCGGGTGCAGCAGCCGGTCGACGGCGGCCACCGCGGCCGCGGCCGCCGAGAGCGCGATCAGCACGACGATCACGATGCCGGCCAGGTCTTCGGCCCGGCCGAACCCGTAGGTGAAGCGCCGGGTCGCCGCCCGCCGCCCAGCCAGGAACGCGATGCCGAGCGGCACCGCGGTCAACGCGTCGGCCGCGTTGTGGATGGTGTCCCCGAGCAGGGCCACCGAGCCAGAGAAAGACACAATGACCGCCTGCAGGATCGCGGTCGCACCCAGGCCGGTCAGCGAGATCCACAGCGTCCGCATGCCCTGGGCCGACGCCTCCATGGCCCGGTCCACCTTGGCTGAGGCGTCGTGGGTGTGCGGCCGCACCGCATGACTCAGCTCATGCCGCAGCCGCCCCAGTACCCCGGGAGCCCCACCATGCTCAACCGCTTGACCCTCCCCGCCGTTGGGCGGGTGAGTGTGGTGATGCTGGTGTGGTGAGAGTGATTCGATAGGGGAGGACTGAGATTCGTGCTGGTGGTCAGCGGCGCCGTGCTCTTTCATCGGCCCGCGCCGCCTTTCCGCCCGGGGTGCCCTGCAGACCCGCCCGCAAGTCGCGGAGATTGTCCAGCAGGCCCCGGCGCAGGGCGATCACGATGGTCAGGGCGGTGCCAGCGAACAGCCAGGGGGCCGAAGTGGCCAGCGTGACCAGGATGCCCTCGGCGGCCGAAGTCCCGCCCGACGACGTGATCAGCTTAGCCAGGACACACGCGAAGAAGAACGCCAGCGGTGGCGACACCGACACCGACAGCAGGTCGCCGGGCTTGGTGTACCAGGCCATCGCGCAGCAGCCGAGCAGGAACAGCAGGTCGGCCAGGACCCCGGTGTTCAGCCAGCCGGAGACCAGGATCCCCAGGAACAACAGCACGAACAGGCCCAGGATCGCGCCGCGCCCGGTGAGCCGGAGGACGGCCGCGCTGCTGGCCGGGTCGCCGGTGCGCTGGCGCCTGGACCCGGGGGAGCGGGCTGCGCCGGGGGCGGTCCGCGGCCGGGGCGCCACCGGGCTGCGGCCGTAGGAGGTCGGCCGCCCGGGCCGCGATGACCCGGCCGGACGCGGGACGGACTGCGCCTTGGGCGCGCCAGCGGCTCCGGCCGCCTCGGGCTGGCTCACACGGCTCCTGACGTCGCTGACGGGAGCAGGGCGTGGCTGGGCCGCCCCCTGCCTGCTGTACTCGGGCACGCCTGCGCTTCACCCTCCCGTCGGGCCATGGCCGCACTCACGTCCATTGTGGCGTATCGACCAGCTGATCCTGGTGACTGATTTCCGGCGATTCCGGGGCCAGCTCGGCGGCGGACAGGCCCCGGGCCACCTCCTCCACCGGGGCCGGAGGGGTCAGTTCGCCGTCGACCACCCCGAGCTGGCTGAGGCGGCGGGCGCTGACCAGGACCCGGCTCTCCAGCGACCCGATCGTCTGGTTGTAGGCCTGCACCGTCCGGGTCAGGCTGCGGCCGAGCTGGTCGACGTTGCGGCCCAGCCCGGCGATCCGGCCGTGCAGCTCCCGGCCCAGGTCGAATACGGCCCGCGCGTTCTGCGACAGCGCCTCCTGCTGCCAGGCGTACTGCGCGGTGCGCAGCATCGTGACCAGCGTGGTCGGGGTGGCGATGTGCACCCGGCGGCCCAGCGCGTGCTCCAGCAGGCCGGGATCGCGTTCCAGGGCCGGGGCCAGGAACGCCTCGCCGGGGATGAACAGCACCACGAACTCCGGGGCCGGGCTGAGCGCGGTCCAGTAGGCCTTGGCCGCCAGCTGGTCCACGTGCTGGCGGACGTGCCGGGTGTGTGCCTCCAGCCGGGCCTCGCGGACGCTCTCGTCGGTGGCTTCCACCGCCTCCAGGTAGGCGGCCAGCGAGACCTTCGAGTCGACCACGATGTTCTTGCCGCCGGCCAGCCGCACCACCATGTCCGGCCGCTGGGCGCCGTTTTCGCCCGCCACCGCGACCTGCTCGTCGAAGTCGCAGCGGGCCGCCATGCCGGCCAGTTCGGCCACCCGCCGCAGCTGCAGTTCGCCCCAGCGGCCCCGGGCCTCCGGTCGCCGCAGCGCGGTGACCAGCGCCTGGGTCTGGTTCCTGAGCTGCTCGGTGGTGTGGCGGCTGATGTTGACCTGCTCGGCCAGGGCCGCGTGCGAGGCCCGGCGGGCCGCGTCCGAATCGTGCAGCTGGGCCTCCAGCCGGGCCAGCGTGTCCTTGAGCGGCCCGACCAGGTGCTCGACCGCGGCCCGCCGGTTCTCCAGCTCTCCGGCCGCCTTGACGTTCTCGGCGCGCAGGCGGCCCTCGGCCATCTCCAGGAACCGCGCCGTGCTCGCGTCCAGGGCCTGGGCCGACAGGCTCTGGAACCGCTCGGCCAGCCCGCCGTCAATCAGCGCGGCCCGTTCCTCGGCCGCGCGAGCGCGCTCGGTGGCGGCGGCTACCCGCCGCCCCGCGTAGAGGTAGCCGATCACCGCCCCGATGATCATTCCCAGGGCCAGCCCGGCAATCAGCATGATCGCGCTCATCTGTCCGATTTTGGCAGCTACCTGGGGCGAAGCCGTGCTGACACGCGGGCGTACACAGTAATGGGTCCGGGCCCCTAAACTTACGGGCGTGAGTTTGTCCATCGGCATCGTCGGGTTGCCCAACGTCGGTAAGTCCACTCTGTTCAACGCGCTGACCCGGGCGGGGGCGCTGGCCGCCAACTACCCGTTCGCGACCGTGGAGCCCAACGTGGGCATCGTCGGCGTGCCCGACTCGCGGCTGGCCGAGCTGGCCAAGCTGTACGACTCGGCCCGGATCGTGCCCGCCACCGTGCGGTTCGTCGACATCGCCGGGCTGGTCCGCGGGGCGGCGGAGGGACAGGGCCTGGGCAACCAGTTCCTCGGCCACATCCGTGAGACCGACGCCATCTGCCAGGTGGTCCGGGTGTTCAGCGACCCCGACGTCAGCCACGTGGACGGTGACGTGTCGCCGGAGCGTGACATCGAGACGGTCATCACCGAGCTGATCCTGGCCGACCTGCAGACGCTGGAGAAGGCCGCGCCCCGGCTGGCCAAGGAAACCAAGTTCAGCAAGGACCCGGACAAGGTCCGCGCGGCCGCTGCCGCCGCCCAGGCCCAGCAGGTTCTGGACGGCGGGACCACCCTGTTCGCCGGGGCTGCCGCGGCCGGCATCGACCTGGCCGACCTGCGCGAGCTGCAGCTGCTGACGGCCAAGCCGTTCATCTACGTGTTCAACGTCGACCCCGACGAACTGGCCGACCCGGGCCTGCGGGAGCGGCTGGCCAAGCTGGTCGCGCCGGCCGAGGCGGTCTTCCTGGACGCCAAGACCGAGGCCGACCTGACCGAGCTGCCCGAGGACGAGGCCGCCGAGCTGCTGGCCGAGTTCGGCCTGGGCGAGCCCGGCCTGGACCAGCTGGCCCGGGTGGGCTTCCGCACGCTGGGCCTGGAAACCTTCCTCACGGCCGGCCCGAAGGAGACCCGGGCCTGGACGATCCCCATCGGCGCCACCGCGCCGGAAGCGGCCGGGGTCATCCACACCGACTTCCAGCGCGG
>DATDIH010000112.1:0-3684 GCA_036521155.1 Streptosporangiaceae bacterium | reverse complement strand
GCTGAACATCCGGCACCGCCGGGCCGGCCTGTCCATCGGCATCGACCGCCTGCCCGAACTGCGCGAGTTCAGCGTGGGTCCCGATCACATCGACATCGGGGCCGCCCTGAGCCTGTCCGAGGCCGAATCCCGCTTGGCCGGCCGGGTCCCGCTCCTGGACGAGCTGTTCCCGCAGTTCGCCTCCAGGCTGATCCGCAACGGGGCCACCTTCGGCGGCAACCTGGGCACGGCCTCGCCGATCGGCGACACCCCGCCGGCCCTGCTGGCGCTGGGCGCCTCGCTGGTGCTCACCTCGGCCGCCGGTGACCGCGAGGTCCCGCTGGCCAGCTACTTCACCGGCTACCGGCAAAGCGTCCGGCGCCCCGGCGAGCTGATCAGGACCATCCGTGTCCCGCGCCCGCTGGCCCCGGTGGCCGGGTTCCACAAGATCGCCAAGCGGCGGTTCGACGACATCTCCAGCGTGGCCGTGGCCTACGCGCTCACCCTGACCGGCGACCAGGCCGGCGGCCGCACCGTGGCCTCGGCCCGGATCGGCCTGGGCGGCGTGGCCGCCACCCCGCTGCGGGCCCTGGACGCCGAGCAGGTCCTGACCGGGCAGCCGTGGACCCGCGCGACCGTGACCGAGGCCGCCGACGCCCTGGCCCGGGCCGGCACTCCCATGAGCGACCACCGGGCCAGCTCCGGCTACCGGACCGCGATGCTGCGCACGTCGCTGCTGAAGTTCTTCGCCGAGCACCCGGCTGAGCCCGGGCGCGAGCACGAGGAGGTGCTCACATGAGTCAGGGATTCGGCCCGCTGGCCGACCGGCCGTTCCGGCCCGCGGTGGGCCTGGAGGTTTCGCACGAGAGCGCCGACCTGCACGTCACCGGTCAGGCCCTTTACACCCAGGACCTGGTCGGCCGCACCCACAGCCCACTGCACGCCTGGCCGGTGAGCGCCCCGCACGCCCACGCCCGACTGACCGCGCTGAGCACCGAAAAGGCCTGCGAGGTGCCCGGCGTGGTCCGGGTGCTCACCGCGGCCGACGTGCCCGGCCTGAACGACGCGGGCGAGAAGCACGACGAGCCGCTGTTCCCCACCGAGGTCATGTTCTACGGGCACGCGGTCTGCTGGGTGCTCGGCGAGACCCTGGAGGCGGCCCGGCAGGGCGCGGCCGCGGTCGAGGCCGACTACGAGCCGCTGCCCGCGCTGGTCAGCGTGCACGACGCGATCGCGGCCGGCAGCTTCCAGGGCGCCGCCCGCACGGTCAGCCGCGGCGACGCGGCCGCCGGCCTGAAGCGCGCCGTCCACCGGTTCACCGGTGAGCTGGAGATCGGCGGCCAGGAACACTTCTACCTGGAGACCCAGGCCGCGCTGGCCCTGGTCGACGAGAACGGGCAGATCTTCGTCCAGTCCAGCACCCAGCACCCGTCCGAGACCCAGGACATCGTGGCCCACGTGCTCGGGCTGTCCGCCCACCACGTCACCGTGCAGTGCCTGCGCATGGGCGGCGGCTTCGGCGGCAAGGAGTTCCAGCCGCACGGGCTGGCCGCGATCGCGGCCCTGGGGGCCACCCTGACCGGCCGCCCGGTGAGCCTGCGGCTGAACCGCAACCAGGACATCCAGATGACCGGCAAGCGGCATCCGTTCTTCGCCACCTGGGAGGTGGGCTTCGACGAGCAGCTGCGGCTGTGCGCGCTGCGGGCCACGCTGACCAGCAACGGCGGCTGGAGCCTGGACCTGTCCGAGCCGGTGCTGGCCCGCGCCCTGTGCCACATCGACAACACGTACTGGATCCCGGACATCGAGGTGCACGGCCGGGTAGCCAAGACCAACCGGGCCTCCAACACCGCGTTCCGCGGCTTCGGCGGGCCGCAGGGCATGATCGTGATCGAGGACATCCTGGGCCGCTGCGCCCCGCGGCTCGGCCTGGCCCCGGACGACCTGCGGCGGCGGAACTTCTACCGCCCGGGCCAGGCCACCCCGTACGGGCAGCCGGTCCGGCACGCCGAGCGGCTGGAGGCCATCTGGTCGATGCTGTGTGAGCGCAGCGATTTCACCCGCCGCCAGGGCGAGGTGGCCGCGTTCAACATCGCGCACCCGGACACCAAGCGGGCGCTGGCCATCACCCCGGTCAAGTTCGGCATCTCGTTCAACCTGACCGCGTTCAACCAGGCCGGCGCGCTGGTGCACGTGTACAAGGACGGGTCGGTGCTGATCAATCACGGCGGCACCGAGATGGGCCAGGGCCTGCACACCAAGATGATCCAGGTCGCGGCGACCGCGCTGGGCGTGCCGATGAGCCTGGTCCGGCTGGCTCCGACCCGCACCGACAAGGTCCCCAACACCTCGGCCACCGCGGCCAGTTCCGGGTCCGACCTCAACGGCGGCGCGGTCAAGGACGCCTGCGACCAGATCCGCGCGCGGCTGGCCGTGGTGGCCGCGGGCCAGCTCGGGGTGAACAGTGCCGACGTGCGCTTCGCCGAGGGCGTGGTCACCGGCCTCGGGTTCCACGACAAGCAGCTGGCCTGGGCCGATCTGGTCCACGACGCCTACTTCCAGCGCGTCCAGCTGTGGGCGGCGGGGTTCTACCGAACCGAAGGCCTGCACTGGGACTCCGAGCGGATGCAGGGCGAACCGTTCAAGTACTTCGCCTACGGCGCCGCCGCCGCCGAGGTCGAGGTGGACGGATTCACCGGCGCCTACCGGGTGCGCCGGGCCGACATCGTGCACGACGTCGGCGACAGCCTGTCCCCGCTGATCGACCTGGGCCAGATCGAAGGCGGGTTCGTGCAGGGCGTCGGCTGGCTGACCCTGGAGGAGCTGCGCTGGGACGAGACCGACGGCCCGGACCGGGGCCGGCTGGCCACCCAGGCCGCCAGCACCTACAAGATCCCGAGCTTCTCCGAGATGCCCCCCGAGTTCAACGTGCACCTGTTCGAGCGGGCCACCGAGTCCGGCGTGGTGTACGGGTCGAAGGCGGTGGGGGAGCCGCCGCTGATGGAGGCGTTCAGCGTGCGCGAGGCGCTGCGCCAGGCGGTCGGCGCGTTCGGCCCGCCCGGCTACGGCGTCGAGCTGGCCTGCCCGTCCACCCCGGAAGCGGTCTACTGGGCCGTCGAGTCGGCCCGGGCCGCCGCCCGCGCCGAGCAGCCGTCCACCGCGCCGACCGCTTACGCGGGGGTGTGAGGTGGACTGGCTGGAGGCCGTGCAGCAACTGCGGCGCGACGGCGAGCCCGGCGTGCTGATCACCGTGGCCGAGGTGCGCGGCCACGCGCCCCGCGAGGCCGGGGCCAAGATGGTGGTCGGCCGCGACGAGGCCTGGGGCAGCGTGGGCGGCGGCAACCTGGAGGCGTCGGCCGTGGCCCGGGCCCGGGAGCTGATCGGGACCGGCGCCACCCAGCCGGAGTTCCGCGAGTCCCGGCTCAGCCCGCACAGCCGGAACGAGCACGGCCGCCAGTGCTGCGGCGGCGTGGTCCGGCTGCTGCTGGAACCGCTGCCGGCCCGGCCGGTGGTCGCGCTGTTCGGCCTGGGGCACGTGGGCTACGAACTGGCCCGGATCCTGTCCCGGCTGCCGATCCAGCTCCGGCTGGCCGACTCCCGGCCCGAGCCGCTGGACCGGGTCCGGCTGGCCGACGTCATCGACGGCCGCGCCGACGTGCACGTGCACCACACGCTGCTGGGGGAGCAGGTGCTGGAACAGCTGCC
>DATDIH010000111.1:0-11927 GCA_036521155.1 Streptosporangiaceae bacterium | reverse complement strand
GCGGCCGTGATCGACCAGGAAACCGGGAACGTGGCCACGGCCAAGCACCCCCGGCTGTGGCGGGGGCTGCTGGCCTTCGGCGCCGAGTGGAACGACGGCTCGCCCCGCATCCTGCTGCCCGGCGGCGACTCGGTGGCCGTGACCGACGACGCGGCCGCCCGGCTGCTGTCCGGTGCGCTGCACCGCGACGTCCGGCTGACCACGGTCCGCCCGGACCAGGCCATCATCGGCCGCCCCGACCCGGAAGACGTCATCGCGGCCGGCGACGACGCCGACGTCCCCTACCAGACCCTCCAGCTCGGCCAGGGCACCACCGGCACCAACTTCGTCGACTACGCCCCGGTGCACCTGATCACCACCGCCACCCTGGCCCACGTCGGCGAGGAGCTGATCCGCTACCGCCCCAACCTGGTCCTCGACCTGCCCGGGGTCGAGCCCTACGCCGAGAACGACTGGATCGGCCGCACCGTGGCCGTCGGCCCGGCCCGCCTGCGCATCATGATCCCCACCCCCCGCTGCGCGGTCCCCACCCTGGCCCACGGCGACCTGCCCCGCCGCACCAGCGCCGTCCGGACCCTGCTCGGCCAGAACCGCATCACCGTCCCCGACCTCGACATGGTCGCCCCCTGCCTCGGCGCCTACGCCCAGGTCGAAACCCCCGGCCCCCTGACCCTCGGCACCCCCGCCACCCTTCTCTGAACTACATGGTAGTGCGGTGCACTACAATGAACTACATGAGTCATCCACTGAGCGTTCGCCTGAGCGATGCCACACTTGGGCGCCTCGGTGCCCGCGCCCGCCGGGTCCATCTGCCCCCTCGGACGCTCGCGCAGCGCTACGTGGAGGAAGGCTTGCGAATGGATGAGCATCCACTGATCCGGTTTGCCGAAGGCCCGGCCGGACGCCGGGCCCGGCTGGTCGGAACAGGTAAGGACGTGGGGGAGGTCATCGCGGTCGTCCGCGACAATGGCGGCGACGCATCCGAGGCCGCACGTTACCTCGAGATCCCACTCGGCCTGATCCAGGCGGCGATCGCCTATTACGGCGCCTACACGGCCGAGATTGACCAGGAGATCGAGGCCAACGACCAGGAGACCGCAGAGGCTCACGCTGCCTACTTGGCCGGGCAAGCCGCTCTGCGGCGGTGAAGCTCCTACTGGACGAGATGCTGAGCCCGGCGATCGCCCGGGAACTACGATCGCGCGGCCACGATGTCGAACCGGTCGCTGGACACCCCGATCGCGAGGCCCTGCCCGACCCTGAGGTGCTGGCCCTCGCCCGAGCTGAGCACCGAGCCGTCGTCACCAACAACCTGCGCGACTTCCGCCCCCTGCACCATGAGGCCATAGTCCCCGGTGGCGCGGGTCACTTTGGCATGATCTTCCTGCCCGGCGCCTACCGCCGTACTCGGGCCGACACCGGCCGCATCATCGCCGCACTCGAAGCGATCCTCACCCGCCACCCAGGCGAGGACGACCTGCGCAACGGAGAAGCCTGGCTCTGACCGATGGTGTCAGCGGTGCCGGGCCACAGTAGAAAGATCGGGTGACGTGAGCGAGAGCGTGGACGTCCATGAGGCCGAGGCCCACCTGTCGCAGCTCCTCGACCGGGCCGCGGCGGAGGAGGAGATCGTGATCACCCGGGCTGGTCGGCCGGCCGTGCGCCTGGTCGCGGTGGCCGGCACCCCACGGCGGCAGCGACGGGAGCCTGGCGCCTGGCGTGGCCAGGTCAGCGCCTCTGCGGACTTCGACGACCTCCCTGGCTTGGACGGGCCTGGCTGGACGGACGGATGAACCGGTCTGTCGCTGACCGGCCCCAGGCGATCAGCGACAGACCGGAGCAGCAGACACGGCTACTCCCAGCGGAAGAGACGGCGGGCCAGGTAGCCGAGCAGCCAGGACGGCGGGATCCGCGTGGTCGACAGCCGCCAGCGCGCCGCACTGCGGACCTAATGTGATATCACTATGCTAGATATGCACGATCAGCGGCGTCAACCGGAGAGTGATGGCGATGAGCGTTCAGGAGCCAGTGGCCCAGGTGCTGCCGTCCCAGCCGATCACCGAACGCGAGGGATGGTCCGCGCCGGGCGTGCCGATCCTGGTGGCCGGCGTCGTGGCCGTGCTGGTGGCCATCGGGCTGCTGGCGTGGGGGGTCGCGCTCCAGGGCGGCGCGACCGCCACCGCGCTGATCGTGGTGGCGGCCCTGGTGTTCATCGCCGCCGGGCTGGCCTTCCGGGGGCTGACCGCGGTCGTGGCGGGCCAGGCCCGGGTCGTCCAGTTGTTCGGCCGTTACCGCGGCACGATCCGCCGGCCCGGCCTGCACTGGGTCAACCCGTTCGCCGAACGCCGCCGGGTGTCGACCCGGATCCGCAACCACGAGACCGCGGTGGCCAAGGTCAACGACGCCGACGGTAACCCCATCGAGATCGCCGCGGTCGTCGTCTGGCAGGTCAAGGACACGGCCCACGCGCTCTACTCGGTGGACGCCTTCGTCAAGTTCGTGGCCACCCAGACCGAGACCGCGGTCCGGCACATCGCCTCCAGCTACCCCTACACCACCGGGGACAGCGACGTGCTTTCGCTGCGCGAGAACGCCGACGAGATCACCAGCCGCCTGTCGGACGAGATCTCGGCCCGGGTCCAGGCGGCCGGCGTGACGATCATCGAGTCCCGGCTGACCAGGCTGTCCTACGCGGCCGAGATCGCCCAGGCCATGCTGCGCCAGCAGCAGGCCAACGCGGTGGTCGGGGCCCGTTACCGGATCGTCGAGGGCGCGGTCGGCATGGTCCAGCTGGCCCTGAAACGGCTGGAAGAGGAGGACGTGGTCGAACTGGACGAGGAGCGTAAGGCCGCGATGGTGTCGAACCTGCTGGTGGTGTTGTGCAGTGAGCAAGCGACGCAGCAGGTGGTCAACACGGGCTCGCTCTACCAGTGACGGAACGCAAGAGCATCCTGCTCCGGCTGGACCCGGCCGTGCACGACGCCCTGGCCCGGTGGGCCGGTGACGAGTTGCGCAGCACCAACGCCCAGATCGAGTTCCTGCTCCGCCGCGCCCTAGCCGACGCCGGCCGGATGCCCAGCACCGCCGGGCAGATCCGCCGTCCCGGTCGTCCCCGCCGTGCCCGGGACGAGTCCGGTGGGGCGTAGGAACCGGTCCAGCAGGGCCCCGAACACCAGCGCGGTCGTGGTCCAGATCAGCGCCTGGTTGAGCAGCGAGTACCAGCGGAACTTCCACAGCACGTCGGGGTCGAAGCCGGGGTAGACGATCTGCCCGGGGGCGATGGTCTTCCCGTTGACGTGCAGCGGCACCGAAAGGATGTTGCTGATCGGCTGCGGGGTCTCGGTCGCGGCCCGCGCGTACCCGAACTGGTTGGCGTGGGCCACGTTGGCGGCCAGGTTGCCCAGCGAGGGCAGCAGGCCGATCAAGGCCCCGTAGACGACCAGGAACGCCACCGCCGACAGCACGACCGCGCCCGTCATCCCGAACCGCGGCATCAGCCGCCGGGCCAGCCAGACCGCCAGCCCGAGCAGGACCAGCGAGCCCGCCACCATGGTCAGGTACAGCTGGGCCCGGGTGGTGATGGTGAAGGTGTGCCCGATCGCGGGCGGGTTGGCCGGGTACTTCACGAACGGCAGCAGGTAGACCCCGGCGAAGCCGAACGCGGCCAGCATCCAGACCAGGTTGCGGGGCCGGATGTTGAACCGGCCGTGCAGCACCAGGTAGGCCACGGCGATCAGGGCCCCCATGGCCGCCGAGAACGCGATGATCCCGGTGGCGACGCCGACCGTGGACTGGATGGTCCGGGAGAAGATCTCCGGCCCGTCCGGCGCCACCGGCCGGCCCGCCGCCTTGTTCAGCAGGGCCAGCCAGCTGTCCCGGCCCGACTCGTAGTCGATGGCCTTGTTGATGACGGGCTCGGCGAAGATGCGGGCGAAGATGAACCCGAGCACGCCGGCGACGACTCCGGCCAGCGCACCGCGGCCGATGATCCGTATTTCCATGATCGCAGCGACGCCGCGCGTCAGTGGCAGGGGAAGCCGAGGAAGTGCCGCGAGTCGTGCACCCACTCGTGGATGACCATGCTCTTGCCGAACACCGAGGTCATGCCCTCGTCGACCCCGACGAAGTAGTAGATGGCCAGGGCCAGCAGCACGGTGATGCCGAGGATCAGGGCGATCCGGGTGCCGGACAGGGCCTCGGGGGAGACGGTGACCCTCGGCCTGGGGTGGGCGCCGGGTGCGGGGATGGTCGCCATGGGGGCGAAGCCTCCTTCAGGGATCGTGCGTCCCTGCTCGAAATCGGGTGGCATCGTGACGGCGAAGTGTCTGACTCGCCGGCCCCGGGGGACCGGCTCACAGTGGCGCGACCGTGCTGGGCTTGCACCAGCTTCCTCGCGCCGTCACGCACCCCGGACGCTACGGGTGAGCACCCGCCCCGTCAACCCCGAACCTTCCGGTGACGTCGAACCCGGCCACCCCGTCGACCAGCGTGGCCAGCACGCTGATCCCGGCGATGCGGTCCGGGCTGACCGCGGTCGGGTCCTCGGCCAGCACGGTCAGGTCGGCCAGGTAGCCGGGGGCGATCGTGCCCCGGCGCTGCTCGAGGTGGCTGGCGTAGGCCGACCCCTGGGTGTAGGCGCGCAGCGCCTCCTCGACGGTGATGGCCTCGCCGGCGTTGAACGGCGCCCCGGACCCGGTGCGCCGGTTGACCATGTCGTGAACGCCGAGCAGCGGGGCCCCCGCCACCACCGGCCGGTCCGAGCTGCCGGTCAGGGTCAGCCCGGCGTCCAGCAGCGACCGCTGCCGGTACAGCCAGGCCTCCCGGTCCGGCCCGATCGCGGCCAGGAAGCCGTCCCCCAGTTCGGTGGCGAAGTGGCCCTGCGGGACCGGGACCACCCCCAGCTCGGCGGCCCGGCTGACCTGGTCCGGCCGGACGATGGCGAAGTGCTCGATCCGGTGCCGCGGGTCCGGCCGCGGGTACCGCCGCTGGGCCTCGGCGTAGGCGTCCAGGGCCAGGTCGATGGCGCGGTCCCCGATCGCGTGCGCGGCCACCTGCCAGCCGGACCGGTGCGCGGCGATGATCGTGGCCGCCAGCTGGTCACCGTCGGCCTGCAGGTAGCCCCGGTCCCCGGGAGTGCCCGCGAAGTCGTCGGTCATGGCCGCGGTCCGGCCGATCAGCGACCCGTCGGTGAAGATCTTCATCGCGCCGATCCGCAGCCAGTCGTCGCCCAGGCCCGTGCGGATGCCGAGGTCCAGCCCCAGCTCCAATCCGTCGTCGGGGTGGGCCGCCAGCGGGTGCAGCGAATCGCTGACCGCCATCAGCTCGACCCGGACCCGCAGGCGGCCCTGGTCGCGGGCGGCCTGGTAGGCGGCCAGCTCCACCGGGGTGTGGCCGATCCAGCCGCCGCCGATGCCGGCCTCGGTGACGCTGGTGATGCCCTCGCTCAGGTACCGGGTGCCCGCCCGGTCGATCGCGTCGGCCAGGGTGGCCACCGGGTAGGGCCGGACCAGGTCGGCCACCAGCTCCTGGGCCGTCTCCTGCAGCAGCCCGGTCGGCCGCCCGGCCTGGTCGGTCACGACCTTGCCGCCCGGCACGTCCCGGGCCCGGTCGGCCAGGCCCAGGTCGGCCAGGATCGCGCTGCTGACCACGCACATGTGCCCGGAGGTGTGCCGCAGCCAGACCCGGCGTCCGGGCGCGGCCCGGTCCAGGCCGTCCCGGTCCGGGTGCGCGCCCAGCTTGTTCTGGTCGTAGCCCGCGCCCACCACCCAGCGTTGGTCAGTGGTGGCATCCTCGGCGGTCTCCCCGGCCTGCCGGGTGACCGCGGCGTACAGGTCGTCCAGGGTCGGCGTCACCACCGGGCGCAGGTCGGCCTCGGTCAGCGTGAGCCCGAACCAGGCCATGTGGTTGTGGGCGTCGTGGAAGCCCGGCAGCACCGTGGCCCCACCCAGGTCCACCACCTCGCGCGCGCCCAGGTGCTCCCGGGCCGGGTCGACGGCCAGGATCCGGCCGCCCGCCACCGCCACCGACGCGGCCCGGGGCCGGCCCGGATCCATAGTCAGCACGTTCGCGTTGACCAGCAACAGGTCGGCCTCGAACTGCGGGCTAGGCATCGGCCACCTCCAGGCTCTGGAACGTCTCCCGGTACCAGTCACTCCACGGGGCCGGGCGGCCGTCCTGGTCGATCTTGATGATCACCCGGTGCCCCCGGGCCAGGGTCTGCCCGGTGCCGGCGTCGGCGCACCGGAACAGGTAGGTGGCGCTGGTCCGGCCCAGCTTCCCGGCCGACAGCTCGACCAGCAGCGACCCCGGGGACTCCAGCGGGGCCAGGAACTCCACGTGCAGCTCGCGCACCACGTAGCGCAGGTCCGGGTCGCGGTCGGCGTAGCTGGTCCAGCCCAGTCCGAGCTGTTCGAACAGCGCGGACTGGGCCCGCTCCACGTGCACGGCGAACCTTGTGTTGTGCAGGGCGCCGTTGAGGTCCAGCTCGTCGAAGTACACCGGGCTGAGCCACTGGAACGGCCCGCTCACGAACGCCCCCTCACGAACGGCCCGCCCACTGCCCCTCGGCGGCATCAAAGACCGGGCCTACCAGCTCACCGAGCTGCTTCTTGATCACGCGCTGGGAGTCCGTCCGCGGCAGGTCGGCGGCGGGCTGCCAGAAGCGGGGCACCTTGAACCGGGCCAGCCGCTCGCCGCACCAGGCGGCCAGCTCGCCGGGGTCGGTCTCGCGGCTGGTCACGTAGTAGGCCTTGACCTCTTCGCCGCGGATCTCGTCCGGCACCGCCACCACCGCCACCAGCTGGACCGCCGGGTGGGTCAGCAGCACCTCTTCGACCTCGCGGGCCGCCACGTTCTCCCCGGACCGCCGGATCATGTCCTTGAGCCGGCCTGCGTGGTACGCCCGGCCCGCCTCGTCCAGCCAGCCCAGGTCGCCGGTGTGGAACCAGCCGTCCTTCATGACCGCGGCGGTGGCCTCCGGGTCGCCGTCGTAGCCGTCCATCATGCCCGGCCCGGCCAGCGTGATCTCCCCGGTCTGCCCGGCCGCCAGCGGCTGCCCGCCGGCCCCGGTGATCCGGACCTGCCGGTAGCTGACCGGGCCGCCCAGGCACCCGGTGCCGACTAGCTCGTCGTGGTCGGCGTCGGTGACCCGCAGGTCGGCGCCGGTCTCGGTCATGCCGAACGCCTCGTACCAGGGCACGCCCCAGCGCTCCTCCAGCGTGGCCTGCAGGGCGGGCGGGATGGCCGAGCACTGGACGACCCGGACCCGGTGCTCGCGGTCGTCCGGGTCGGGCGGCATCCGCAGCAGCAGCCCCGGCATGGCGCCCAGGCAGTAGAAGTAGGTCACCTGGTGCTCGCGCACCTTGGCCCAGAACGAGGACGGATGGAACCCGTCCAGGATCACCAGTTCCGCCCCGGCCAGCAGGGCGGCGGCCACGTTCCACTGCGGGTCGATGTAGTTGATCGGCTGGGCGGTCAGCATCACGTCGCCCGCGCCCAGGTAGGGGAAGTCGGTGACCAGGCTTCCGGCCAGCCGGGTCCAGTACGAATGCGGCAGCACGCAGCCCTTGGGCCGCCCGGTGGTGCCCGAGGTGAACTGGATGTTGGCCGTCCCGGCCGGATCGGGGAGCGGGAAGGCCGCCGGCGGCACCGCGGCCCGGGCCCCCTCGGCGGCCAGCTCCGGGGCCGTGATGACCCGGCCCAGCGCGGGCAGGCCGGCGGGCAGCCGGCCCAGCAGGGGCCGGAACTGCTCCCCGGTCACGATGGCTGAGGCCCGGCAGGCGCGCAGCACATGCTCGGCGTCCGCGGTCTGGTAGCGGGTGTTGAGCGGCACCGCCGCCGCCCCCAGCAGTGACAGCGCGATCCAGGTCAGCGGGAAGGCGGCCTCGTTGGCCAGCAGCAGCGCCACCCGGTCCCCGGCCTGCACGCCCCGCTCACCCAGCACCTGGGCGTACCCGGCCGTGAGCCGGTCCACCTCGGCGAAGGTGAGCACGTCGCCGGGGTCGAAGCGCCAGGCCACCCGGTCCGGCCACCGCTCGGCCGCGACCCGGACCGCCGCGGCCAGCGTGCCCGGCAGCTCACCGCTCATTGACCAGCCTCGGGGGCCACGGTCAGGGCGGCGAAGTCGACCTCGGCCGCCATCGCCTCCTCCAGCGCACTGTCGGCGCCCCGGTCCAGCGCCTGCTTGGCCAGGGCCAGCGCCAGCGCGGGCCGGTCCCGCAGCCGGGCCGCCATCTCGGCCGCGGCCTGCTCGTGCTCACCGGCCGGGGTGACCTGGTTGATCAGCCCCCACTCCTGGGCGCGGGCGGCGCCGAACCGTTCGCCCAGCAGCAGCAGCTCCTTGGCCCGGACCGGCCCGACCAGCAGCGGCAGCAGCCGGGAGATGCCGCCGGTCACGCTCAGCCCCACCGACACCTCGGGGAACCCGAACTGGGCGTCCTCGGCCGCCACCACCAGGTCACAGCCGAGCGCGAACTCGCAGCCGGCGCCCAGGGCGTAGCCGTGCACGGCCGCGATGACCGGGCCCGGGAACCGCCGGATGGCCCGGGTCACGTCCTGGATCTGCTCCACCCGCAGCCGGGTGGCCAGCAGGGACTCCGGCGGCAGCTTCTCCTTCAGGTCGTGCCCGGAGCAGAACGCCCGGCCCGAGCCGGCCAGCACGATCACCCGCGCGTTGTCGGTCCCGGCCCGCTCGAACGCCGCCACCAGGGCCGCGGTCAGCTCGGGCACGACCGCGTTGAGCCGCTCCGGGCGGTTCAGGTGGATCCACGCCACCGAGTCGGCGAGCTCGTACTCGACCACCACGTCACTGGCCCTTCTGCTCGTCGGTGACCCGGGTCGCGCTGACCCGGGGATCGGCGGGACCCAGCCGCCATCGGAATTCGTACACGGCGCCCAGCACGGCCGCCGTCTCCGGCAGGCTCGCGGCCCCGTCCCCAGCCGGATCCGCGGTGGGCGCCGCCATCAGCCGCATCGGGGTCCAGTCGTCCCCGTGCGGGTTGCCGTACCCCGCGATCGGCAGCAGCTGACCCCCGTGCCGCTGGTAGAACGTGATCCGCCGCCGCCTGATCCGCACCTCGTCCGGGCCGGTGCCGGGCTCGTCCGGATCTTCCACGTCCCAGACCAGCAGCGGGTAGCCGTCCTGGCGCAGCCGGGCCATGAGCTGGTCCCACATGATCCCGCCCAGGCCCTGGCCGCGCACGTGCTGGTCGACCACGAAGTAGCGCAGGAACATCCAGCCGGTGGCGCCGAGCGGCCGGAGCATCACGAACCCGCGGGGCTGGCCCTCGTGCACCAGCGCCAGCGGGATCTCACCGGGCTCGCGTCCGGTGGTGAGGGTGCCGAACTCGGACCGCAGGTGGGGTGCGAACCCGTCCTCGAAGATCCGGCGCACCCCGGCGGTGTCACCGGGGCCGAGGTCGTCGACCGGTTCCAGCGTGTAAGCAGCAGCGTTCATCGCCGAGCAGTATAGGTACCCCCAGTTCACCGGCCCACCGCCGTGGGGCCGCTGCGCTCCAGCCAGGCCACGGCGTCGGTGACCGTGGCCACGGTGGGCGCCGCCGGGGCCGGTGGCCGGTCGACCATGACCACCGGCAGCCCCAGTTGCCGGGCCGCGGCCAGCTTGGCCGAGGTCTGGGCGCCGCCGCTGTCCCGGGTGACCACCACGTCGATGCCGTGCCCGCGCATCAGGACCAGCTCGTCCGCGACCTCGAACGGGCCGCGGGCCGTCACGACCTGGGCCCGCGGCGGCAGCGGCGGCTCCGGGGCCTCGACCGAGCGGATCAGGAACCAGCGATCCTGGTCGGCGGCGAAGGCCCGCACCTCACCCCGGCCCACGGTGAGCAGGACCCGCCGGCCGGGCAGGTTCGCGGCCGC
Source organism: Streptosporangiaceae bacterium (assembly GCA_036521155.1). Classification (GTDB taxonomy): domain Bacteria; phylum Actinomycetota; class Actinomycetes; order Streptosporangiales; family Streptosporangiaceae; genus Bog-532. The sequence continues at coordinate 2,054 of DATDIH010000111.1, read as the reverse complement.
GGCCGCCAGCGACGGCACCCGCCGCCAGTCGTCACCGGGCCCGGCCGTCCAGCCGGGGCGGCGCAGCACCAGCAGCGGCACCCCGAGCCGGGCGGTGGCCGTCACCGCGGCTTCGGTCATGGCCGTGGCGAACGGGTGGGTGGCGTCGACCACCGCGCCGATGCTCTCGGCGGCCAGCCAGCCGGCCAGGCCGTCCGGCCCGCCGAACCCGCCGACCCGGGTGCGCCCGGGCGGCCGCCGCGGGTCCCTGGTCCGGCCGGCCAGCGAGCTGACCACCTCCAGGCCGGGACGGCCCGCCAGCCGGGCCGCCAGCTCCCGCGCCTCCCCGGTGCCGCCGAGGACCAGCACACGCTTGGTCACGACTGCATCGTAAGGTGCAGGTCCATGACGAAGATCTCGGTCATCGGCGTCGGCGCGGGCGACCCCCGCCAGGTCACGATGGAGGCGGTGGACGCGCTCAACCAGGCCGGCGTGTTCTTCATCCTGGACAAGGGGGCGGCCAAGCAGCAGCTGCTCGACGTGCGCCAGGACATCCTGGACCGCTACGTCCGCGACCACCCGTACCGGATCGTGGCCATCGCCGACCCCGAACGCGACCGGGCCGCGACCGGCGGGTACACCGAGGCCGTCGCGGACTGGCGCCGCCGCCGGGCCGACGCCTACTCCGAAGCGATCACCCGCGAGCTGGCCGACGGCGAGACCGGCGCCTTCCTGGTCTGGGGTGACCCCGCGCTGTTCGACAGCACCCTGCCGGTCCTGGCCGACCTGGCCGACCGCGGCCTGCCCCTCGACATCGAGGTCATCCCCGGCATCAGCAGCGTGTCCGCGCTGGCCGCCCGGCACGGCATCGGGCTCAACCGGATCGGGGCCCCCGTGACCATCACCACCGGCCGCCGCCTGAGGCAGGAGTGGCCGCCGGGGGCCGACGACGTGGTGGTCATGCTGGATTCCCGGGACGCCTACCAGCGACTTTCAAATGAAAATATCGAAATCTTCTGGGGGGCCTACCTGGGTACGCCGGACGAGATCCTCATCTCGGGTCCGCTGTCCCAGGTCGCGGGCCGCATCGCCGAAGCCCGGTCCGAGGCCCGCCAGCGCAAGGGCTGGATCATGGACACCTACCTGCTCCGCCGCCCGTCCGGGGACTGAGCCCGCTACCCGGCCCGGAGGATTCCGGCCAGCACGGCCGCGTGGCTGATGTCGGCCTGCCTGGTCGCGGTCAGCAGCGTGACCGGCCCGCGTGCGTGCCACTCCCGCAGGCTGTCCAGCGCCGCCGCCCGCTCCGGGTCGGTCAGTTCCTGCCGGTAGCGCTCGGTGAACTCGCCGAACTTGGCCGGGTCATGCTCATACCAGTGCCGTAGCTCGTTGGACGGTGCCACCGCCTTGCACCACTCGTCCAGCTCCGCCGCCGCCTTGCTCACCCCGCGCGGCCACAGCCGGTCGACCAGGATCCGCGCCCCCTCCGTTGCCCCAGCCTTCTCATAAACCCGCGCCACCCGTACCGCCGCCCCGCTCTCCCTGGCCATGCTGGGCAAGCTAGCCAGCCCATAATGGGCCGTCAACCCCACCTGAAGGAGCACCGGTGACCTCGGAGGATGCCAGCGCCTACGCCGAATTGGCCCGGCGCGACCCGGTGCTGGCCGGCGTCCTGGCCGTCTACGGCCCGGTCCCGCCCTTCGCCTGGCCCGACGGCGCCCGCCCCGGCCCGCACCAGCGCCCATCTCCCTGAGCGTCATTTCCCTATGGCTTGAGACCACGTCCCCCGGCTGCCCGCCCAGCCCCGGCTCCGGCGGCGCGCCCCTTGCTCCCGCCCGCTCTCCGGCTCCGATCACCCGAAGTGTGGGACTCCCGCGCCCCGAAGCCCACAAGCTGCGTCCGGCCCGCCCCTCGCCCAGTCACCCACGCCCGGCCGCTGGCCGCGCTCGTTAAGCGCACGTTAAATCGAACAGTTACCTTGACAACGAACAAGTCAAATGTGAAAGTGAACATCAAGCTTGTTCGACTGAACAGCCGGGCACCTCGCCGTCTCGCTCCAGACCCCCGTGGAGGCCGCT
>DATDIH010000110.1:0-13478 GCA_036521155.1 Streptosporangiaceae bacterium | reverse complement strand
GTTCTCGTCCTCGAACGCGATGACCTCGTTCGCCTGGGCGTCCGTGACGTCCAGCATGCCGCGGTACATGTCGCCCTGCGCGACCGCGAGAATTTCCGGGCCGAGCGACCTGACCAGCGCGGACTCGTCCACGCGGATATCGCCCATGTCGTTCATGGCGTAGCCGAAGATCGCCGTCTTCAGCGACTTCCACCGGGTCACGGTGGCCGCCGCGCGGGCCCACCGGGTCACGTCCTGCAGGAACGAAGCGCTCTTCCAGTCGTCGGTCAGCACGGCGAACCGCTTGCCCCCGCGGACCATCGCGTTCGCGGTGTCCTGGGCGCCGTGCACCCCCTGGTTGTAGGTCATGTCGTCCATGTCCCAGGCGGGGGTGACGTTCGGCTCGGGCTGGATGTTGGCCAGCAGCACCGGCAGCGCGGTCTCCGACAGCAGCCGGGCCACGCGCATCGCGGGCCCGTAGGTGAGCATCACGACCATGATCCCGTCGAGGTCGGAGTCCTCGAACTCGCGCATGGCCCGCTCGGCGTCTTCGCGGTACTTGATCGGCTTGCTCGGGATGAACTCGCCGGCGTCAGCGAGATGGGCCGCGAGTTCCGCCGCGTAGCCCTCCTGGCGCCGCGCGATGCCCGGGATCATGTCGTCGTAGAGATCCTGCATGATCCCCAGGATCCCGATACGCGGCTTGCGTTCGCTCATCACATTCCTTTCGGCCGCTGGCCATATTCCTGCGTGTACCGCCGGTGCAGTGCGTCCACCTGCTCCTGGTCCAGCGGCGCGAGCTCGCCGTAGGCCCGGGCCAGGTGCACAGTGCGGGCCGCGTCCTCGCACATCACCGCGGCCTTGACCGCGTCACGTGCGGTCTGGCCGATGGTGAACACCCCGTGCCTGCGCATCAGCACGGCCGGGGAGCGGTGACCGGTCAGGGTGCCCACGATGCCGCGGCCGATCTCGTCGCTGCCGATCAGCGCGAACGGGCCGACCGGGATCTCGCCGCCGAACTCGTCGGCCATGGCCGTGATCACGCACGGCACGGCCTCGCCCCGGGCGGCCCACGCGGTGGCGTAGGTGGAGTGGGTGTGCACCACCCCGCCCACCTCGGGCATGTGCCGGTAGACGTACGCGTGCGTCGCGGTGTCACTGGACGGGCTGAACCCCTGTTCCACGGCGTGGCCGTCCAGGTCGCACAGGACCATGGAGTCCGGGGTCAGGTCCTCGTATGAGACACCGCTCGGCTTGATCACCATCAGGTCGGTGCCGTCCGGGCCCGCGCCGGCCACCCGGGCGGAGATGTTGCCCGAGGTCCAGGCGACCAGGCCGTTATCCACGAGCGAGCCGTGCAGGGCGCAGACCTCCTGGCGGGCCCGGGTGATCGCCGAGTACATCGCGTGGTCGGTCATCGCTGGCTGCCCTCCGGGCTCGGGGTCTCCTGCTGGCCGGGTCCCGCTGGTTCGCGGGCACCGGGCTCGCCGGCCAGCACCCGGTCGCGCAGGGTCCGCAGCCGGTGCATGACCTCGTTGGTGCCCCGGCCGAAGTAATCGTGCAGCCTCAGGTACTCGGCGTACAGGTCGTCGTAGACGTCGGCGCTGGCCGGGTCGGGGGTGTACACCGCGTCGCGCTTGCCGCCCATGGCCGCGGCGGCGGCCGGCACGTCGGGGTAGGCGCCCGCGGCGACCGCGGCGTGGATGGCCGAGCCGAGCGCGGGGCCCTGGTCGGAGGAGATGACGCTGAGCGGGCGCCGCAGCACGTCCGCGTAGACCTGCATCACGAACGGGTCCTTGAGCAGACCGCCGGCCACCACGAACTCGCTGACCCCGCAGCCGGCCGAGGAGAACGCGTCGATGATGACCCGGGTGCCGAACGCGGTCGCTTCCACCAGCGCGCGGTAGATGTCCGGCGGCCGGGTGGCCAGGGTGAGGCCCACGATGGCGCCGGACAGCTGCACGTCGACCAGTACCGAGCGGTTGCCGTTCAGCCAGTCCAGGGCGATCAGCCCGTGCGCGCCGGCCGGCTGCGCGGCCGCCTCCGCCGACAGCAGGTCGAACAGGGACACCCCGCGCCGCCCGGCTTCGTCCCGGTAGCCGGCCGGGACGGCGTGATCGAGGAACCAGGCGAAGATGTCGCCGACCCCGCTCTGCCCGGCCTCGTAGCCGTACTCCCCGGCGACGATGCCGCCGTCCACCACCCCGCACATGCCGGGCACCTCGGCGAGTGTCGCCGAGTTCATCACGTGGCAGGTCGAGGTACCCATGATGGCCACCATCTGACCAGGGGCGATGGCGTTAGCCGCGGGCGGGGTGACGTGCGCGTCCACGTTGCCGACGGCGACGGCGATTCCCTCCGGCAACCCGGTCCACCCGGCCGCCTCGGCGGTCAGCCCGCCCGCCCGGGTGCCCAGCGGCGAGACCGGATGGGCCAGCTTGTCCTCGGCGAAGCTGGCGAAGCCCGGGTTCAGCGCGCCGAGGAAGTCCGCCGACGGGTAGTGGCCGTCCTGGTAGATGCCCTTGTACCCGGCGGTGCAGGTGTTGCGGGTCTCGGTGCCGCATAGCTGCCAGATGATCCAGTCGGCCGCCTCGATCCAGCGGTCCGCCTGCCGGTAGACGTCCGGGTCCTCCTCCAGCAGCTGGAGTCCCTTGGCGAACTGCCACTCCGAGGAGATCTTGCCGCCGTACCGGCCGATCCAGGGCTCGCCGCGCTCGTGAGCCAGCGCGTTGATCCGGTCCGCCTGGGGCTGGGCCGCGTGATGCTTCCACAGCTTGGGATAGGCATGCGGGCGGCTCTCCAGCCCGGGCACCTGGCACAGCGGGGTCCCGTCGCGCCGGGCGGGCAGCACCGTGCAGGCGGTGAAGTCGGTCCCGATGCCGATCACCTGGGCGGGATCGATTCCGGCCGCCTGGACCGCCTGGGGTACCGCCTCACGCAGCACGTCCCGGTAGTCTTCCGGGTCCTGCAGGGCCCAGTCCGGCGGCAGCGGCTCCCCGGTCGCGGCCAGCCTGGCGTCCATGACCGCGTGCCGGTAGGCGCAGACCGCGGTGCCGAGTTCGGCGCCGTCACCGGCCCGGACCACCACGGCCCGGCCGGAGAGGGTCCCGAAGTCGACCCCGACGACGTAACGGTTCTGCGGGCCGCTGGCGCCGCCGCCGCTACCGTGAGCGCTAACAGTCATCATTGTCCTGTTCTGCCTGCTCTGATCTGGGTGTTTGACGTCCCGTCGGAGTGTCTGCCTGGTGGCCTGCGCTGGCCCGGGCGGGTCGCCCGGCTCAGGTCGCTCCGGTCACGCTAGCCGGGGGTGCGGCGCTGGAGCGCACCACGAACTCCGGGACGACCGGCTCGGCGGGCTCGGTCGCGTCACGATCGAAGATCAGCCCGACCAGCGTGTCCAGCGCCCGCCGGCCCAGCTCGCCGAAATCCTGCCGCATCGTGGTCAGCGGGGGCAGGAAGTACGCCGCCTCCGGGATGTCGTCGAATCCGACCACGCTGACGTCCTCGGGCACCCGCCGCCCACGTTCCGACAGCGCGCGCATCAGGCCCAGGGCCATGGGATCGTTAGCGCAAAGTACGGCGGTCACGCTGTCATCCTGCGCTATCTGGTGCCCCATCGCGTAGCCGGACGCCGCCGACCAGTCGCCGGACACCAGGTCCGGTTCTTCGGCTCCCGCCTCGCGGAGCGCCTGCTGCCAGCCTTCCACCCGGGCCTCCGCGTCCAGCCAGGACGGCGGCCCGCTCAGATGGTGCACGGTGCGGTGGCCCAGGCCGAGCAGGTACCGGGTGGCCACCGCCGCCCCCTCGGCGTTGTCGACCGCGACCGACTGCAGCGGCGGGCTGGTCCGGCAGCCCATCGCGACCAGCGGGATGTCCACCGGGCAGCTGGTCAGCGCCTCGACCGCGGACGTCTGCGGCACGATGACGATGACCCCCTCCACCCCCTGCCCGGCGAACCGGTCCACCGCGTCGAGCACCGACCGGCGGTCCAGGGTCGGCGCGCTGGCGATGGAGACGAAGTAGTTGTCCTGCGCCGCCCGCTCGATCCCGTAGAGCATGGAGGCCGGGCCGTACAGGGTGGTGTCGAAGCTGATCACGCCCAGGGTGTGCGTGCGCCGGGTGACCAGCGTCCGGGCCGCGGCGTTCGGCCGGTAGCCGAGCTCGGTGATCGCGGCGAGGACCAGTGCCCTGGTCTGGGGGCGGACGTTGGGATGATCGTTGAGGACCCGGGATACGGTCTGATGCGAGACGCCGGCCAGCTGGGCCACGTCGGTCATGACCGGCGGGCGAGTGCGCCCGCGATCGGGCAGTGCCACGTACCGCCTCCTTCCGCCGTCTCGTCCCGCCGCCCGGGGCTGCGCTGCCTCGACCCGCCCGGATTCCGCCGGCCGTTCTGCCTGCTGTGCACTTGTGGGGACCGCTGCGTGCCTGGCGCCGGGCGCGGCCGTCAGCCCGTCCTGGGCTGGCGTCGTTGCCCCTGGCTTACCGTATTCACCATGGCCGGACTCAATAGCCACAGATAACACCTTGTGTACCCAGGTGCCTGGTACAAGTATGCGGATTCCGGTTCGGTGCCCGGGGGGATTGTGACCGCTCACATCCCCGCAGGTCAAGCCCGCTTCGGGGCTGGACGCCCGGGCGGCGCGGTGCCGCGCCGGGTGCGGGCAGCTCATGGCGTCTCCGGGCTGGTCGACCCGCGTACCACCAGGCGGCAGGGCACGGTGTGCGGGCCGTGGGTGGGCTCGCCTTTGATGGCCAGCAGCAGGTGCTCCGCGGCTACCCGGCCGATGTCCTCCAGGCACATGTCGACGCTGGTCAGTGGGGGATCGGCGCCCAGGACCATGGGACTCCAGTTGTCGAAGCCGACCATGGCGATGTCCTCGGGTACCCGGCAGCCGATCACCCGCAGGGTGTCAGAGACGCCGCGGGCGATCTGGTCGCTGCCGCAGAAGATCGCATCGACCCCCGGTGTGGTGCGCATCACAAGCCGGGCCGCCTCCCGCCCCCAGGCCTCACTCCACTCCCCGTACAGCACGTCGTTGGCGGTGAAGGGCATGCCCGCCTCCGCCGTCGCGTCGCAGAAGCCCCGCGCGCGCATCCGGGCGGCGAGGAAGCGCGGGGGGCCGGTGATGTGGCCGAACCGGCGGCGTCCCAGGGCCAGCAGGTGCTCCGCGGCCAGGCGTCCGCCGCCTGCGTCGTCCGGCAGGATCGCGGGTTCGTCGCTGTCCATCGACTGGGTCATCGCGTACACCACCGGGACGCCCAGGGTGGGGCCGATGCTGGGCCGCGGCTCGATCCGCCGCCCGGCCACGATGAGACCGTCCACCCGGCGCGACAGCAGCATGTCCAGATACTGTCGCTCACGCTCCGGCGTGTCCCTGGTGTCGCACATGAACACCGAGATCTGGCCGGCTCCCAGGGCGCTCTCGGCGCCCAGCATGACCGGGATGCTGAACCGGCCGAAGCTGTCCGTGGTGATCACGCCCACGGTGTAGGTCCGTCCGGCGAGCAGGCCGCGGGCCAGCACGTTGGGGGCGAAGCCCAGTTCCCGGGCGGCGGCCGCGACCCGGTCCCGGGTCGCGGCGCGCAACTTGCCCTGGCCGTTGAGGGCCTTGGAGGCGGTCCCGATCGACACGCCAGCACGCGCGGCCACATCCCGGATGGTCGTCCGCTTGAGGTTAGGCCCCGGCTCCATTGTCTTCCTTGTCCTCCGGGCTAGCGGTCGTCCGAGACGAGGCGGTTTGACCAGTCTTGACGTCGCCCCCGGCGCCCTCTAGCTTACGAAGGAAAACCTATTCCTTGAACCAGCAGGTTGCCAAGAGGCGAGTTCCGTGACCCAGCGAAGGCCCGGTAGCCAGGTGGCCCGGACGCCCGGCCCGGACAGTGTGCGCCGGCCGCCCGGCGGCTCCCGGTACCGGGAGCGCTCTTCGCTGCGGCGAGGTGCTGCCCCAGCAGCAAAAACGAAAGGTACGCGAAGGTGAGTGACGGGATTGTCTCATGCACGTGATGCGGTCGTGGTCGCCGTCATCTGGGAACGGCCGCGGGCCTGCGGCCAGTCAGGAGCAGGCGCGTGACCGGATCCGGTAAGCCCCAGGCGGGCCGCGGGCCGGCCATCCCCACCCAGTCCGCCGGCGTGACGCGCCGGCCTCTCATCGGCGGGCAGGCGCAGCTGACCGCCGGGTTGCTGCATGCCTGGCAGGAACGCAACGTGGCGGCCAGCTTGCCCCTGGCCCTGCGCCAGCTCGAGGTGGCCGGGAACCTCCCCAATGTCCGGCTGGCCATCGCTGGTTCGGCTGAGGGGTACCAGGGCCCAGTGTTCATGGATTCCGACATCTACAAGGTCCTGGAGGCGATCGGCTGGGAACTGGGCCGGTCGCCGGACGAGGGGCTGGCCAGCTTCCTGGCCGAGACGACGGCGCTGCTGGAAAAGGCGCAGCAGCCAGACGGCTACCTGAACTCCTACATCCAGGTCACTGGCCGTCCCCGGTACAGCTTCCTGTACTCGAGTCACGAGCTGTACTGCGCGGGCCACCTGATCCAGGCCGGCCTCGCCTGCCAGCGCGGCGCGGGGGATCCGGCGCTGCTCGCCGTGGGCCGCCGGTTCGCGGATCACCTCGTCGATTACTTCCTGGGCCAGCAGGAGGGCATCGACGGCCACCCCATCGTGGAGAGCGCGCTGGCGGAACTGTACCGGGAGACCGGCCACGAACCGTACCTGCGGCTGGCCGGCCAGTTCATCGAGCAGCGCGGGCACGGCCTGATCGGCGACTCCGGGTTCGGACGCCGGTACCTGCAGGATCACGAACCGGTCCGGGACACCGTGACCGAGGTGGGCCACGTGGTCCGCGCCCTGTACCTGGATACCGGGGTCGCGGACGTCGCCGCCGAGACCGGCGACGCGGCGCTGCTCCAGTCCAGCCTGACCCGGTGGGCCGACTTGGCCGCGGCCAAGACCTACCTGACCGGCGGAAACGGGTCACGGCACGAGGGCGAGAGCTTCGGGGACCGCTTCGAGCTGCCGCCGGACCGGGCCTACAACGAGACCTGCGCGGCCATCGCCAACTTCCAGTGGTCCTGGCGGTTGCTGCTGGCCACCGGCGACAGCAAGTACGCGGACATGATGGAGCGGGTCCTGTATAACGGGTTCGCCTCGTCCACGGCCACGGACGGGACCCGGTTCTTCTACGTCAACCCGTTGCAGCGCCGCCCGGATCACTTCGAGAAGGACGATCCGGGGCGCCGCCGGGAGTGGTTCTCCTGCGCCTGCTGCCCGCCGAACATCATGCGCACGATGGCCTCCCTCCAGCACTACCTGGCCACCGTGAGCACCGGGACCCTGTACGTGCAGCAGTTCACCGGGGCGACCCTCAGCGTGCCGCTGGCCGGCGGTGTCCTGACCGTGGAGATGGTCACGGACTACCCATGGTCCGGCGTCGTCGAGGTGCGGGTGACGGACGCTCCGCCGCAGGACTGCGGGCTGGCCCTGCGCGTGCCGGCCTGGAGCGCTCCGCCGGCTTTGCTCCTCAACGAAGACCCCGTCGAGGCCAGCGCCGAACCGGGCTACCTGGTGGTACGGCGCCGGTGGCGCCCGGGCGACGTGCTCCGCTATCAGCTGGATATGTCACCTCGGCTGACTGTCCCCGACCGGCGGGTCGACGCGGTCCGCGGCTGTGCCGCCATCGAGCGGGGCCCGCTCGTCTACTGCCTCGAGCAGGCCGACCAGCCGGCCGGGGAACTGGACGATCTCGCCGTCCTCGATGGCCCGCTCCGCGACACCGCGGCGGCCGTCCCGGGAGTCGGGGAGACGGTCCTCATCGAGGCGGACGCGGCCCGCGTGGCGGGCGCCGCGGGGGCGGCCGGCCCGGACCCGGTCACCGTCACCGCCATCCCCTACTTCCAGTGGGACAACCGGGACGGCCGGGCCATGCGGGTCTGGATCCCGGTGGCCAGCCCCCGGGCTCCCGGCTCCACAGCGCCCGGTCACTAACCCCGTTAACCCCACGGAAGTCCGTCCACCGCCGACCCCTGAGCCCCGGGCCACGCAACCCCGGCACCTGGCTTTCCCCACCCCACTTCCCGACCACGCATCATCCCCTTCCCACGGATTTCCTCTATCAGGAGGCAGTGACATGCAAGGGCGTCATAAGCAGAAGACGCTGGTCTGCGCCGCGGTGGGAGCCGTGGCGCTGCTGGCTGCCGCATGCGGCGGCTCGTCCGGCTCCACGAGCTCGCAGTCACCGAAAACGTTCGGCGTGAACGCCACCGGCACGGTGCACTTCTGGGCCCGCCAGGCCACCGACGGCCCGGCCAAGGCCCTGGTCGCGGGGTTCAACGCGACCCACAAGAACGTGAAGGTGGTGCTGCACCTGACGCCGCCCAACGACGACACCAGCCAGCTGGCCACCGCGATCCGGGCCGGCTCGGTCCCCGACGTGGTCGGCCTCAACGACATCGACGTGCCGACCTTCAGCCATGAGCACGCGTTGATGAACCTCACCCAGTACGTCAACGCGCTGCCCTACAAGACGTCGCTGAGTCCCGGTCACCTCCAGCTGGCCACGATCAACGGCCAGTACTACGGGCTGCCCTACCTGGCCGACCTCTCGGTCCTCTGGTACAACAAGACGCTGTTCAAGAAGGCCGGGCTGAACCCTGACGACCCGCCGGCCAGCTACGCCCAGATCGTGTCGGACGCGCTGAAGATCAACGCGCTGGGCCACGGCATCTCGGGCTTCTCCTTCGCCGGTAACTGCCAGGGCTGCCTCGGGTTCACCATGCTGCCGTCGCTCTGGGCCGGGGGGCAGCACCTGATCAGCGGCCCACTCGGTACCCAGCAGGCCCACGTGGCCAATGACCCGCAGCTCAAGACGATGCTGGCCGACTACCGGGAGCTGTGGGCCCGGCATGCGGTGCCCGCGGCCGACCAGACCCAGAACGGCCTGACCTGGGGCGCCGACTTCGAGGCCGGCAAGGTCGGCATCCTGCCCGGCGACTACGGGTTCGCCACCAAGATGACCAACCCGTCGGAGTTCGCCGACGCGCCGCTGCCCGGCGTCACCGGCGACAGCTACAGCACCTTCGACGGCGGCGACGACTTCGTGATCCCGGCCGGGGCCTCCAACCCGTCGGGCGCGTGGGAGTTCATCAAGTGGGTGCTTGAGCCCGCGCAGCAGGTGCAGTACCCCTCGCTCGGCGATACCCCGATCCGGACCGACATCCTGACCCCGGCGTTCGCGGCCAAGAACCCGTACGACGCGGTCGCGCTCAAGGCTCTGGCCAAGGGCTCGGTCGAGTACACGCTGGCATATGACGCGGTTTATAACGAGCCGGGGTCGCCGTGGTTCAAGATGTTCGAGGATGCGGTTTATAGCGGGAATCTGAGTGCCGGGCTGTCGGAAGGGCAGTCGGGCATCGAGAGCACGCTGCAGCAAGTGAAGAGTTAACGCGCTCCTGCGCCGCGCCCCGTCCCAGCGGGCCAGGGACGGGGCCCGGCGCGGGCCAAGACACGGAGGACGAGGACCTTTGGCAGCTACCGAGGCGCCCGGTCGGGCCGCCCCGGGCGGGCGGGTCGGCCGGCTCCGGCCGCGGCGGCGCAGCGCTGCCGATCGCAGGGACGCACGGGCCGGGCTGGCCCTTACCGCACCGGCGCTGCTGCTGGTCGGGGTCTTCGCGCTGTTCCCGCTCGGCTTCGGGGTCTACATCTCGCTGACAAACTGGCCGCTGGTCGGGCCGTATCACTTCATCGGCCTGTCCAACTACTCGAGCTTGATCCACAACTCGGTGTTCCTGCAGTCGATCCTGTTCACGCTGAAGTACACCGCGATCGTGACGATCCCGATCTTCGTGGTCGGCTACGCCCTCGCGGTGTTCGTGCGCTCCAACCGGCGGGGCACGACGCTATTCCGGACGCTGATCTTCCTGCCCTACATCGTCGGGCTGGTGGCCGAGAGCTTCATGGCCGTGGTCGAGCTGCAGCCGAACTCGGGCACCGCGAACTTCGTGCTGTCCAGGCTGCATGTCGTGAGCAACACCACGGCGTGGACCGTGCACACCGGCCTGGCCACCACCGCGATCTGCATTCTGGTCATCTGGTTCGCCGCGGGGCTGACGATGATGCTGCTGATGGCCGGCATGCAGGGCATCCCGACCGACATCTACGAGTCGGCCCGCGTGGACGGGGCGTCCTGGTGGAGCGCCGAGCGGCGGATCACGCTGCCGCTGCTGCGCCGGTCGATCGCGCTCAGCCTGATCATCTCGGTGGTCGGCTCGTTCCTGGCCTTCAACCAGTTCTTCATCATGACCGACGGCGGGCCAGGCACCAGCACCGAGCCCGTGGTCATGTCGATCTACAGCACCGCGTTCGCGCAGTTCAACGTCGGCCTGGCCAGCGCGATGTCGGTGGTGCTGGTCATCGTGGTCGGGCTGATCACGTTCGTGCAGTTCCACTACCTGCAGGGAGGCCAGGAATGACGGCCATCGCCGGGGACCGGGTGCCGCGGGCCGGGCACTCGCGGGCCGGCGGGCGGGGACGGCATCTGGTGCTGTACCTGATGGCGGGCGTGCTGATCAGCGCGGTGTTCGTGGTGCCGCTGGCCTGGGAGGTGTTCCGGTCGTTCCAGCCGGAGTCCGCGGTCAGCGCGCCGCTGACCGGGCAGAGCTTCGGCCACCTGACCACGGCGAACTACCAGGCGCTGCTCAGCGGGCAGGACGACATCATCAGGAACGTGGTGAACAGCCTGATCACCGCGGTGCTGACCGCCGTGCTCACCGCGGTGGTGGCCACGCTGGCCGGGTACGGCTTCGGGCTGTTCCGGTTCCGCGGTGCGGGCCTCGTGTTCGGCATCGTGCTGCTGGCCTTCATGATCCCGTTCCAGGCGGTGGTGACCCCGCTGTTCATCGAGATGCACTTCCTGCACCTGCTGAACAGCCTGCTCGGGCTGTCGCTGTTCTACACCACGTTCAGCCTGCCCATCGGGGTGTACGTGATGCGCAACAGCTTTCTGCAGGTGCCGCGCGAGCTGGTGGACGCGGCCCGGGTGGACGGGGCCTCGGTGGTGACGACGCTCGCCCGGGTGCTCCGCCCGCTGGTCATGCCGGGCATCGCGACCACGGCGCTGTACGCGTTCCTGTTCTCCTGGACCGAGCTGCTCGGCGCGCTCAGCTTCATGACCAACGACAGCCTGTTCACCCTCCCGGTCGCGCTCAGCAACGTGGAAACCGGGACCTACGGTTCGGTCAACTACGGCCTGCTGCTGGCCGGCGCGGTCATCGCGATGATCCCGTGCATCGTCGTCTACGTCGCGCTGCAGCGGTACTACGTGCGCGGACTGGTGTCCGGCGCCTTGAAGGGGTGAGGACGTTGAGCACGCTGAGCACGCTGAGCAACGGACCGGTGGTGCCCGGGGCGCCCGGGCGGCTGGCGCTGCGGCCGCTGGCGGGTGGCATGCGGCTCGACGGCGGCTTCTGGGGCGGGTACCAGGCACTCAACGCCGAGGTCACGATCCCGCACGGGATGGCCATGCTGGAAGAGACCGGCAGCCTGCAGAATCTGCGGGTCGCCGCGGGGCTGGCCGCCGACGAGTACGCGATGCCGCTGTTCCGCGACTCGGACGTCTACAAGGTGCTGGAGGCGATCGCCTGGCAGCGGCAGCACGGCGGCGACCAGGCGCGGGAGCGGTTCTTCGACGAGGCGGTCGGGCTGCTGCGCGCGGCCCAGCGGCCCGATGGTTACCTGAACTCCTACGTCCAGGTGGCCGAGGGCGGCAAGCGGTTCGCCAACCCGGCCATGGGCCACGAGCTGTACTGCGCCGGGCACCTGATGCAGGCGGCCGTGGCCGACCTGCGCAGCGGCGGCGACCCGCGCGGCCTGGCCGGCGTGGCCGGCCGGTTCGCCACCCTGCTCACCGAGCTGCTGCCCGGGCCGCTGGCCGGCTTCGTGCCGGGCCATCCGGAGATCGAGATGGCGCTCGTCGAGTTCGCCCGGGCCACCGGCCGGTCCGGGCTCGTCGGCACGGCGGCGGACCTGGTGGCCCGGCGCGGCCGGTCCACGCTGCACTGGCCGCCGCGGGAACGCCCGGCCGGGCGCACTCACTACCAGGACTCGTTCGACCCGGCGTACTTCTGCGACGACGTGCCGTTCGAGCGGGCGGACGCGATCCGCGGGCACGCCGTCCGGGCCTTCTACCTGCTGTCCGGGGCCACCGACGTGTACCTGGAGAACGGCAACGCCGCGCTGCTGCGGGCCGCGCTGGCGCAGTGGGACGACCTGGTGGCCGGCAAGATGTACCTGACCGGCGGGACGGGCTCGCGGCACAAGCGCGAGGCGTTCGGCGACGCCTATGAGCTGCCGTCGGACCGGGCCTACTGCGAGACCTGCGCCGCGATCGGATCGGTCATGTGGAACTGGCGGATGCTGCTGGCCACCGGCGAGGCCAGGTTCGGCGCGCTGATCGAGCGCACGCTGTACAACGGGTTCCTGGCCGGCCTCGGCCTGGACGGGGCGAACTTCTTCTACGTCAACCCGCTGCAGACCCGCTCCCCCGCCCGGCGGCAGCCCTGGTACCAGTGCGCCTGCTGCCCGCCGAACGTGATGCGGCTGCTGGCCAGCCTGGGCCATTACATGGCGACGGGCACCGACACCGGCGTGCAGATTCACCAGTTCGCGGCCGGGCACCTGCGGGCTGCGCTGCCGGGCGCGGGTGCTCTGGAGCTGGAACTGGCCACCGGGTACCCGTACTCCGGTGAGCTGGCGGTGCGGGTGGCCGCGGCACCGTCCGGCGCGGCCGAGGTGGCGATCCGGGTGCCCGACTGGGCGCCGGACGCGACGGCGGCGCTGAACGGGCGTGACCTGGGCGTGGTGCCCGGTGACGATGGCTACCTGCACGTGCGGCGGGAGTGGGCGGCCGGGGACGACCTGGTGGTGAGCTTCCCGCTGGCCGCGCGGACGATCAGGCCCAGTGCGCGGATCGACGCGGTGCGTGGCTGCGTAGCCTTCGAGCGCGGGCCGCTGGTCTACTGCTTCGAGGGCGTCGACCTGCCCGGTGCGGGTGCCCGGGCCGACGGGCTGACCGGGGCCCGGGTGCTGAGCGGGGCGCGGGCGGCAGAGGTGCCCGGGATGAGCGTGTCCGGGCACACGGTGACCGCGCTGGCCGTTCCCGGGGCGCTCGGGCCGGCCCGCGAGCCGGGCTGGCCGTACCTGGACGCGGTCGCCCCGGCCCGGATCCAGGTCACCGGCGTGGAGCTGACCGCGATCCCGTACTACGCCTGGGCCAACCGGGAGCCGGGTGACATGCGTGTCTGGATCCCCGAACGCTGACCCGCGGGGCGGTGGCTGCCCAGACCTTGACCTTAACTTAAGTTGAGGAAGTAGCGTCCGGCGCATGAGCGACTGGGTGCGGGCCACGGCCGCCGGCGGCATTCCCGAAGGCGGCGCCAAATCCTTTGCCTACGCGGACAAGCGCATCGCGCTGTTCCGCACGCCGGGCGGCATCTTCGCCAGC
>DATDIH010000109.1:0-2274 GCA_036521155.1 Streptosporangiaceae bacterium | reverse complement strand
GGTCCGGGCGCCGCGCCCGCCGATCTGGGTCGCCGGGCGCAAGGAGGTGGCCATGCGCCGCGCGGCCCGCTACGCCGACGGCTGGCTGCCCTACATGTACTCCCCGGACATGCTGGCCCGCTCGCTCGAGGTGATCGCGGCGGCGCGGGACGGCCAGCCGCCCATCGAGGGCGGCGTCTACCTCTGGTCGTGCGTGCACGAGGACCCCGAGGTGGCCACGGACTATGCGATGCAGATCCTGGCCCAGACCTACCGGCAGGACTTCACCACCATGGCCGGCAAGTACCTGGCCGTCGGCGACGTGGACTACTGCACGGGCCGGGTGCTGGACTACATCCGGGCCGGCGCCACCCGGGTGATCTTCTCCAGCGCCTGCCCCGGCTCCTACACCGGCCGGCACCTGGAGCTGCTCGCCACCCAGGTCGTCCCGGCCGTGCGGGCGGAACTGGCCGCCCGGCCGGGCACCGGAGGCGGGCATGCCTGAGCAGCCGCCCGGGACGCCACCCACGCCCGCGCCGGGCCCGCTTGACGGCCTGACCGTGCTGGACTTCTCCACGATGATGGCCGGCCCGCACTGCACCCGGATGATGGCCGACCTCGGCGCCACGGTCATCAAGGTCGAGTCCCCCGACGGGGACCACATGCGCAAGCTGCGGCCGCGCAAATCCGGATCCAGCCGCTTCTTCGGCCAGCTCAACGTGGGCAAGCGCAGCGTGACCCTGGACCTGTCGGCCGCAGCGGGCCAGCAGGCGGCCCTGTCGCTGGTGGCCCAGGCCGACATCGTGCTGGAGAGCTGGCGGCCGGGTGTGGCGGGCCGGCTCGGCCTGACCTACGAGGCCTGCCGCGCCGTCCGCGAGGACGTCATCTACTGCTCAATCTCCGGCTGGGGCCAGTCCGGGCCGAACGCCCGGCGGGCCGCCTTCGCGCCCGTGGTGCACGCGGCCTCCGGGTTCGACATGGCCAACCTCTTCTACCAGCCGCCCGGCAGCATCCCCCCGGTCACCGGCGTGTTCGTCGGCGACATCCTCGGCGGCACCATGGCCTTCGGCGCGATCCTGGCCGGCGTGCGCAAGCGGGACACCACCGGCGCGGGCTCGCGCATCGACCTGTCGCTGGTGGAGGCGATGCTGTCCATGCCGGTCTATGAGTTCCAGGCCCAGCTGGCTGAGCTGCGTGAGATGCGGCCGAGCCACCGGCCGGTGCCCACCGCCGACGGCTTCATCGTCCTGACCATCGTCAGCGACCTGAACTGGCGCGCGGTCGCCCGCGCGCTCGGCCAGCCCGGGCTGGGCACCGATCCGCGGTTCGCCGACGTGAAGGCACGCACCCTGCACTGGGACGAGCTGCACCAGCTGGTCTGCGACTGGGCGGCCAGCCGCACGGCCGAGCAGGCCGAGGCCGAGATGCTCGCCGCCGGGGTGCCCGCCGCCCGCTATCAGACCATGGCCTCGCTGCTGGAGGATGAGCACCTGCGCACCCGGGGGGTGTTCCGGACCGTGGCCGACCCGGCCGGGGAATTCACGGTGACCGCCACGCCGTTCCGTTTCGACGACGTGATCACCCCGCCGGACGGCTCGGCGGTGCCCGCGCTCGGCGCCGACACCGACGCCGTGCTCAAGGAGGCCGGCCACTCCGCCACCCCCGGTCCGCCGGGCCATCCGGAAGGCGGCCCGGCATGACCGGCTGGAACATCGCCGACGTCCTGGAGGTCGTGGCGGCTCAGGTCCCCGGCTCGCCCGCGGTCATCCAGGGCGGCCGGGTCGTCACCTGGCGGGAGCTCGATCAGCGGGCCGGCCGGGTGGCCGCCTGCCTGCTCACCGCCGGGCTGCCCCGCCACAGCAGCGTGGCCCAGTACCTGCGCAACAGTCCCGAGTACATCGAGTCGCTCTACGCGTGCCTGAAGGCGTCGCTGGTGCCGGTCAACACCAACTACCGCTACGGCAGCGACGAGCTCGTCTACCTGTGGGACAACGCCGACGTCCGCGCCGTGGTGTTCCACGGGGAGTTCTCCGCCCAGATCGAGCTGATCCGCGGCCGCCTGCCGGAGATCCGCAGCTGGCTGTGGGTCGACGACGACACCGGGCCGTGCCCCGGCTGGGCGGTCAGCTACGAGGAGGCGGCCGCGGGGACCGGGGAGGGCCCGGGCCCACGCCTTCCGCCCGGCCCGGACCAGGAGGAACGCCAGCAGCGCAGCGGTGACGACCTCCTGCTGCTGTACACCGGCGGCACCACCGGCATGCCCAAGGGCGTGATGTGGCGCCAGGACGACCTGTT
>DATDIH010000108.1:0-2119 GCA_036521155.1 Streptosporangiaceae bacterium | reverse complement strand
CACGGATTGGTTCCTCATGACAGCTCAGCCTGGCTCGTACGTGGTGTGCGTTGAACATGCGGGTGACCGCGATGCTGTGGCTGGCATCAGCAAGGCGAGAGCCCGGTCGTGTCGTCGGCTGGGCTACACGCGCCGACGCGTTCCGACGGGCCTTGTGTAGATGTCAGACTGGGTAACGGCGGGAGGTGGAATCATGAGCGTCGCGCTGGTCGGTCACACCGGGCCGTGGACAGCCGATGATGTTGAGGCGCTGCCGGATGCTGGTGATCATGCCCGCTTCGAGGTCTACGAAGGTGGGGTTCTTGTCGTGAGCCCGGCGCCGGGCGTAGGCCATCAGCGGGCGTCCTACCGGCTGCACCGCGCTCTGTCTCAGGCGGCCATCACCGCCGGTGCCGATGCCGAGGTGCTTGAGGCGGTTAACGTCGCCCTGCCCGGCGGGAAGCTCTTGGTCCCTGACGTCGTGGTCGTGGAGGCCGGGGCCGTCGGGGAGACGACCACCAGGATTCCCTGTGACGCCGTTCTGGCCGTGGTGGAGGTTGTCTCTCCGTCGACGGTGTCGATAGACCGGGCGGTCAAGCCGGTCATGTACGCGGAAGCAGGAATCCCTGTCTACTGGCGGGTGGAGCTGCAGGGCACGCCGAAGGTCGTCGCGTGCTCTCTGAGCCGCGGCCGGTATGTCACCCGGACCACGCTGGTTGCAGGCACCCCGGGCCGCATTACCCGGCCCTTCGCGGTCGAACTGGACCCAGCTGAGCTCACCCGCCGCACCGCCTGAATCGGGGCGCCCAAGCCGGGCGGTCCCTCTTGCCTGCTATAGCGCGACCCGTTCTCCGCTCGGCGCCAGCCGTGCCCCGCAGGCTGGGAGGCGTTCCCGAGGTGACGCAACGATCTGAAACAGCACCGGGGGCCAGGTGCGGACGCACCCCGGTTGCTGCTGGGAGACCATCTCGATCACAATGAGAGGCGTGTTTGTGGCGTCCTGCCTGCGCCGCCGGGCCGCCGTGCTGGTGTCCGTCCTGCTGCTGGCCGGGATCGGCGGGTGCTCGGGCGCGGCCCACCGGACGGCGAGGCCGGCTGTGAACTGCTCCACCCGGGTCAGCGCGGGCCGGCCGATCGTTGTCCCGCCGCCCGGGCGGGTACCGCTGACAGGCCAGCCGTTCGCAACGCTGGCCCTGCCCGGCGGCAGGTGGGCGGTGGCGTCTTTGACCATCGGCACGTCGTTTGGTGCTCGTGGCGGTCTCGCGCTGCTGGCTGTTGGGGGAACGGCCGCCCGCCTGGTGCGAACGGTCATGCTGCCTTCGTCGTTGTCCGGGGCCGAGGGCATGACGATCACGCACGATGGGCGGCTGCTGCTGGTCGCGGCCGGGACGGCGACAGGGGTGTTCAGCGTGCCCGCGCTGGAGCACGGCAGCCATCACTCGCTGCTGGGCATCCTGGCCGATACCGGAACGGCCCAGACCGAGGTCGCGGTGTCGGGCGACGGCAAGTATGCGTTTGTCACCGACGAGACATCCGGCGAGTTGAGTGTCTTCAACCTGGCCCTGGCGCTGCGGAAGGGGTTCCGGGCCCACGGCGTAGCGGCCGGCCTGGTTCCCCTGGCTCCCGGGACCGCCGGTGTTGCTGACGCGCCCGGCAGCGCCACGGTGTATGTGACGACCCTCGGCGGATACGGGGACCGCGGGACCCTCTGGGCGATCGACGCCAGCCGTGCCGAGCACGGCGCTGGCCGGGCGGCTGTGCTCGCTCGTGCGGCAGCAGGATGCCAGCCTGTGCGGGTTGCCGTATCCCCTGGCGGAAAGACGATCTGGGTTACCGCGCTGCAGTCCAACGCGCTGCTGGCCTTTGCCGCAGCGTCCCGGCTCGCGTCCCCCCCGGTGCTGCGAGCGGTGGTGCGCGTCGGTGCCGAGCCCGTCGGCCTCCTGCTGCTCGACAACGGCAGCACCGCTATGGTCGGCGACTCCAACCGCGGCTTGATACCGGGCGAGCAAAGCAGCGCAGCACCGCGGATCACCGTGGTATCCACCGCTGACGCCCTGGCCGGCCGCCCGGCCGTGACCGGGTCGCTTCCGGCCGGGTTGTTCCCCCGTGACCTCGGTTACGACCCAGCCACCGGCCAGGT
>DATDIH010000107.1:0-32261 GCA_036521155.1 Streptosporangiaceae bacterium | reverse complement strand
CGATTACAACGTTATCCAGCCGGTTACGACGCTGCCTCCGCCCGAGGTCCTGCAGCGGAGGCGGAACGGGCTGGCCGGGATGGGGCTGACCGGAAAGCAGCCCACCTCGTCCACGGGGATGAGCGCGGTCACCCCGGCCTGGGTCAGCACCTCGATCGTGCCCTCCCCGGTCGGCACCACCTGGCCGAGCAGGGCGTTCTCGCCGACCTCCAGCTCGATGGTCAGGTGGGGTGAGGTGAAGGTCAGGGCCCGGATCGAGGCGGCCTCGGCCCGGACCCCGGCCGCGGCGTCCTGGTCCAGCTCGGAGTCGTAGGTGAGCTGGGCCAGTTCAGCGTCAATGCCCCGCCAGGCGAACGCGTTGCGGCCCGCCTCGGTGAAGCTGGGCGGTACCTCCCGGCTCTCGCGCATCGCGTCCTGGAGCAGCGCCAGCAACTGGTCGTCGTCCCACATGTCAGGCATCCCAGCCGCCCTTGATCTGCGCCCGCTCCGGCTCGGTGAACGCCGCCAGAGCCGGGGAGTGGCGCATCCGGTCCAGGCAACGGGCCCGCTGCGGGCCGATGCTGCCGATTTTGATCGACAGCTTGTCGCTGATCTGTGCGTACGACAACGGTGGGTCGCTGATCAGCAGGGACAGCAGCTCCCGGCAGCGGTCGGGAAGCTGGAAGAACGCGGCCCGGACCGCGGCGTTCAGCTCCGCGGTAAGGATTTCCTGCTCAGTCAGGGGTGCCGACTGACCCGGGCTCAGCTGGCCATCGGCGGGCAGTTCGGCGTGGTCGTGCCGACTGGCCGTCCGCAGCACCCGCAGGCACTCCCGTGCGGTGGTGGTGGCGATCCAGCCCGGCAGCGCCGCGGGCTGGCGGAGGCGTCCGAGCTGCTCCACCAGCAGCAGCCACACGGTCTGCGCGACGTCGTCGGTGTCGGACCGGTTCAGCTGGTAGCGCCGGCAGATCACCCAGACCAGCGGCGCGTACCGGTCGACGATCTCGTTCCAGGCAGCCTGATCACCATCCCGGGCCTGAGTGACCAGGGCGATGACTGCCGGGTCGTCGCGCATCGAGGTCCTCCGCCGGCTCGCGGGCACGGAACCGGCCTTCATCACGCGGCACCTACTGTTGGGCTCACTGTTGGCCTCATCATCGGGTCCTGCACCTACTTGATCAAGGGTTACGGGTTGATCAATAGACCGGGCCAGGGCTTCTGGCCGAGCGATGCCTCCAGCTCGGCCAGGGCCTCGCGGGCTGACCGCTGGCCCGGGATCGTCCGGGCGGCGACGACGCCGGAGACCACGCCGGCCGCGAACGAGCACCCGGCCCAGTTGGCGAAGCCCTCGAATCTGGCGGGCTCCTTCTCGTGCGGCAGCCGCACCCGGCCACGCAGGTAGGCGGCGTTGATATCGACCCCCCGGGCCAGCAGCGAGATCCACGGCGCGGGACGCGGCGTGAACGCGGCCAGATGGTCCTTGGCGTCACACGCCCCCACCCCGACGACCCCTGGTAGCGCGGCCGGATAGGACGTGGTGCTCGACGTGACCCCCTCCGGCAGCCCGGACGGCTGGGAGCCGTTCGGGTGGCCGTTGTTCCCGGCCGACGCGACCACCACGGTGTCGCGGCCGAACAGCCGGATGGCCGCGTCCAAGACCATGGGCGCCGCGTCGTCGTCGGTCATGTACTCACCAAACGACAGGTTGACCACGTCCAGGCCCAGCGGAACCAGGTCGGCTATGCCCACCGCCGCGTCCCAGGCCGAGCCGTCGCCGTCCTGGCCCAGCACGGGCCGCACATACAGCCCGGCGGCGGGAGCCTGGCGCACGATGCAGGAGGCGACGAACGTGGCGTGCCCGTCGAACTCGGTGTACACGGCCTTCGGCGGCGACAGGATGTCACCGCCGACGCCGATGTAGTGGCCGGCCAGGCTTTCGTGCGGGAACAGCTTGGTGTCGACCAGGCCGACCCGGACGCCCCAGCCCGGCGGGCGGGTGCTGGTCCGCTGGCGCGCGATGTCGGTGTGCGGGTCCGGCCGGACGATCGGGCCGGTGCAGTCCGCGCTGGTGACGGTCGGCTGGCCGGCGGCGTCGGTATGCGGCTTCGGATGGCCTGCGCCGTCGGTGTGCGGGTCGCCGTGAACCACGGACGGCCGGTAGTTTTTGCCGATGGCGATCCGCCAGCCGGGATACTCCCGGGCGAGTTCCGCCTTGACGCCCCTGATCACCACGGCCAGGTCCGATACTTCCGGAGCCTTCGGGTGGGCGGCGCGGCGCAGTTCCCGGTAGGCCTTGATCTCCTCGGCGGTGTGCTCGCCGTGCTCCAGCTTGGCGGCGGCCTTGCCGATGCCCTTCAGGCGGGACAGCCGGGCCAGGCCCAGCGCCTGGTTCTTCTCGATGTCCCGGCCGCGGATGGTCACATCACAGTTCCGCAGTGCCTTCCGCACCACGGCGAGCTGGGGAATGGGAACGATGAGCTCGTCATCGTGAAATCTCTCCACCCAGCCGTGCCCGTCGGCCATGGTTCCTCCCCGCGCTGGTCAGGCTGCTCCTGATGATGCGGAGGCGCCGCACCGCCCGCTGATACACCGGGACCGCGAAAATATTGATTGACGCCGGCCCACCCCGCCGTGCCTAGAATCGGCTGTGGAGTTGCTGGCCGGGGGGCTGGCCGGACAAGCCAGCGAGGCCCGCCGTCTGGCCGAGTCGAAACCGGCCGAGGCGGTGGCGGTAGCCACCTATGTCATCGACCAGGCCCGGCGCGACCGTGACTACGTTTCGTGGGCGGCGGCCGAGCAGGCGCTGGGCGTGGCCGCCTTGCGGCTGGAAGACCCGGACGCGGCTCTGCGGCACCTGCGGGCAGCGGTCCGGCTGGGGCAGCGATCCGGCTCGGCCGAAGTTGCCGCCGACGCCCGGGCCGGTCTGGCGCGGGCATTAAACGTTCGCGGCCAGAGCCGCCAGGCCCTGCGCCAGATCGAGGCCGCGCTGGCCGACCTGACCGGGGTGACCCGGGCCCGGGCCCAGGCTCAGCGGGGCGCGATCCTCAGCCTGCTCGGCCGGATCGACGAGGCCCTGCCCGACTACCACGCCGCGCTGGCCGCGATGCGCCGGGCCGGGGACTACGTGTGGGTGGAGAAGCTGCTGGCCAACCGGGCCGTCATCTACGGCTACCGGCAGGAGTTCACCGCCGCCGAGAACGACCTGCGCGAGGCCGAGCAGTTGTGCGCCCAGTACGACCTGCCCCTGCCGGTCGGGTACGTGCACCAGAACCTGGGCTGGATCAGCGGCCTGCGCGGCGACGCTCCAGCCGCGCTGCACCATTTCGACCGGGCCGAGCAACGGCTCCGCGAGCACGGCGTCCCGGTCGGCGAGGTGCTGGCCGACCGGGCTGAGCTGCTGCTGTCGGTGCGGTTGCTGGCCGAGGCGCGGCAGGCGGCGGCCGCGGCCGTCCGCGAGTTCGAACAGCAGCGCCGCAACATCACCCTGCCCGAGGCCCGGCTGTTGCTGGCTCAGGCGGACCTGATGGACAACCAGCCCGGCCCGGCGCTGACCCAGGCCCGGGCCGCGGTGCGCGAATTCGGCCAGCAGGGCCGCATGCGCTGGGCGGCCCTGGCCCGCTTCACCGTGCTGAGAGCCCAGATCGCGGCGGGTCCGCAGACCGGGGCGACCCCCACCGTCCGGTCGGTCGAGCGGGCCGCGGACGACCTGTCGGCGGCGGGCTGGGCGCGGTCGGCGCTGCAGGCGCGTCTCCTGGCCGGCGAGCTGGCGTTGTCCCGGGGCTGGGCCAGCCGGGCCGAGGAGCAGTTCACGGCCGCGGCCCAGCAGCGGCGCCGCGGGCCGGCCCTGCAGCGGGCCCAGGCCTGGCACGCCGAAGCGCAGCGCCGGTGGGCGGGCGGAGACCGGCGTGGTGCCACCAGCGCCGCCCGGGCCGCACTGCGGGTGTTCGACGAGCACTGGACCGGTCTGGGCGCCACCGACCTGCGGGCGCACGCGTCCGGGTACCGGGCCGACGTGGCCAGCTTCGGACTGCGGATGGCGTTCACCAGCGGCCGGCCCGCCACCGTACTGGAGTGGGCCGAGCAGGGCCGGGCCAGCCATCTGATGCACCGGCCGGTCCGCCCGCCGGCCGACCCGGCGCTGGCGGTGGCGCTGCTGGAGCTGCGGGCCACGGTGAGCGAGATGTTCCGGGCCCGCGGGGCCGGGGACAGCACGGCGGCCCTGGCCCGGCGGCAGCTGGTGCTGGAGCGGTGGATCCGGGACTACCACCGGCGACTGCCCGCGGGCAGCAGCACCGGGCCCGGGCCGGCCCGGTCGCTGGCCCGGACCCTGAGCCGGGCGCTGCCCGCGGCGCTGGGGGACGCCGCGCTGCTGGAGTTCTTCCAGCTGGACGGGGTGCTGTACGTGGTCACGGTGGCCGACAGCCGGATCCGCCAGCACACGCTGGGACCCGCGGACCAGGTGGCCGCGCTGATCAGCCGGGCCCGGTTCGCCCTGCACCGGCTGGCCCGGCAGCAGGCCACCGCGGCCAGCCTGGACGCGGCCCGGGTGCTGCTGGCCGACGCCGCGGCCCAGCTGGACGGCCTGTTGCTCGGCCCGGTGGCCGCCGAGACCAAGGACCGGCCGCTGGTGGTGGTGCCGGCCGGGGCGCTGCAGTCGCTGCCGTGGCCGATCCTGCCGTCCTGCGCGGGCCGCCCGGTCACGGTCACCCCGTCAGCCGCGCTGTGGCTCGGGGACCGGGCGGGCGCCGGACGAGGTGGGCCGGTGCTGGTCGCGGCCGGGCCTGGGCTGCCCGGAGCCGAGCGCGAGGCCGCGGCGGTGGCGGCCCTGCATGGGGTGCGGCCGCTGCTGAGCGGGACGGCGACGGTGGACTCGGTGGCGGCCGGGCTGGACGGGGCCCGCGTGGCCCACCTGGCCGCGCACGGCCGGATCCACCCCAGCAACCCGCTGTTCACCTCGCTGACCTTCGCGGACGGCCCGCTCACCGTGTACGACGTGGAGCAGCTGCGGCGGCCGCCCGAGGTCGTGGTGCTGGCCGCCTGCGACGTGGGCCGGTCCGCCGCCCACGCGGGCGGCGAGCTGATGAGCCTGTCGGCCGCGTTCCTGGCCCTGGGCACCCGGCACGTCGTCGCCTCGGTGGTGCCGGTGCCGGACGCGGAGACCGTGCCGCTGATGGTGGCGTTCCACCGCCGCCTGGCGGCGGGCACCCCGACGGTGCCCGCGCTGGCCGCGGCCCAATCCGAGCTCGGGCACGGCGACCCGGCCGCCATGGCGGCCGCAGCGCGGTTCATCAGCATTGGGACGGCGCCAGCGAAGCAACCTTCCATATAAAAGGGAACCTGCGCGTGATCGGCGGCGTCCAACGGACGATAACCGCCCAAAGGTGACGGCCCGAAGGAGACATTCGTGCGGCACGGCGCGCGCTGGCTGGGAGCCGTGCCCGCCTGTGCCCTGGTGCTGGCCGCGGTGGCCTGCGGGTCACAGGCCGCGCCCACGTCGGCGGGCGGGTCCACGGGGACGGGCGGGTCCACGGGGGCGTCCGCGTCACCGGCACCGACCGTGTCGCCGCCGGTGTCCCCATCGGCGGCCGCGCCGTCGCCCACGGCCTCCAGCCCGGCCGCGATTCCGGCCGCGGTCCTGGACGCGGTGACCGGCGGGTCATCGGCCCGGATCGACGTGGTGACGTCGCCGGGCTCGGTGCTGGCGCACCCGGCGGTAAGCCAGGCGTCGGCGCTGCGCACCGCGTTGTCCCAGCTGCCGCACGGATCGAAGGTCATGGGCCTGAGCCTGGCCCGGGTCCAGGGCTTCGGGTTCGGCACGGACATGAGCCGCTCCCAGCTGGCCTGGCTGGTATCGGTGGATCCGTACGGCGGCGCCTACGGAGCGGGGGGCACCCTGGGCTGCGGGCGGATCACCTACGACGTGGAGCTCATCGACCCGGGCACCGGGCGATGGCTGATGGCCACGGCGGGGCGGCAGCCCGGCATGACGCCGCTCCCGATCCTGGGGCCGACCCCGAGCCTGGCTCAGCCCAGCCCGAGCTGCGGCGACCCGAACGGGCACATGCACCAGGGCACCCCGGCCGCCTACTGAACTGGCGGGCTGGCAGGAACAATTCGATGGGCGTCGAAGCGTTCCCTTCCTAGACTGGAGCCATGAGCCAGGTTTCGACCGAACCCGCCTACGGCGACAGCGACATCGCCGCGATCGGATCGCTGGTGGCGGACCGGGCGCGCTGCCGCATCCTGCTCGCGCTGGGCGACGGCCGGGCGCTGCCCGCCAGCCGGCTCGCGTCCGAGGCCGGGGTCAGCCCGGCCACGGCCAGCAGCCACCTGCGCAAGCTCACCGACGCGACCCTGCTGACCGTGGAGACGCACGGCCGGCACCGCTACTACCGGCTGGCCGGGCCGGACGTGGGCGGCCTGATCGAAGCCCTGCAGCAGGTGGCGCCGGCCACGCCGGTCCGGTCGCTGAAGCAGGACACCAGGGCGCGGGCGCTGCGCGAGGCGCGGACCTGCTACGACCACCTCGCGGGCCGGCTCGGGGTGGCACTGATGGGGGTCATGCTCGACCGCGGCTACCTGACCGGCGGCGACGGCCAGTACGACGTGGACCGCACCGCGGGCGACCACCGGGCCGGCTACGGGCACGAGGTCGACTACACGCTCACCGCGGCCGGGCAGGAGTTCCTGGCGGAATTCGGGGTGCAGATCCCGCCCAAGCGGCGGCTCATCCGGTACTGCGTGGACTGGAGCGAGCAGCGCCACCACCTGTCCGGGGCGCTCGGCCGGGGCCTGCTCGACCGGCTCATCGAGCTGGGCTGGGTCCGGCGGTCGGGCGGCAGCCGGGCCGTCAAGATCACCGAATCCGGTCAGGCCGGGCTGGACGAGGCGTTCGGGATCAGCGCTTAGCGGCGCGGTCGTCGATCTGTGCCGGGTAGCCCGCCCGCAGGACGGCCACCGTTGACGGCGGGGTGATGACGGTGGCGGTGGCGCTGCGTGGCCGGGCGCGCGGGGTCCCGTAGCCCTCGTGGGTCCACGGGACCACAGTGTCACCGACCACCACGGCGGGCTCGTCCCCGTTGAGCAGGACGAACGTGCCGTCGGGCAGGCCGGGCCAGGGCAGGTCGTGCCAGCGGCGGTGATGGGTGCCGGGGACGATCCGCTCCTGGTGCAGTTGCGCGTTCATCTCCTTGGCGCCCGGGATGGCGGTGCCGTTCCCCTCGGCCCAGGCCTGCTGGTAGGCGCGGTAGTCCACGCGGCGGCATTCGGCGCAGGGGCGGTGCCCGGCCGCGAACGAGACCGCCTCATCGTGGAAGAAAAGGTGCGTGTAGCGGTGCGGCAGCCACTGCTCGCGCCACCGGCCGCGGAACTCCAGGGCACAGGTGATCCACAGGTCGCTGGCGTGCGACCGCACAATTTCATGGTCCTGGTGCAGGACGCCGCCGCGGTTGCCGGTCCACGCCCCGCGCAGCGGGATGGCCACGATCTCCCCCTGCGGGGTCACCCGGTTCCGCTCCGGGCTTCGGCCGGGACTTCGCTCCGGCATCGTGTCACCTCCCCGTGTTATCTTTTAACCGCTATTAGAAGATTGTCGTCTCGCCGGGAGCCGCTCATGAACGACATCCTCCCGATCTCACCGGAACAGGCCGACCTGCGCGAAGCCGTCCGGAAGGTGGCGAGCCGGTACGGCCACAAGTACTTCGTGGACTGCGCGACGTCGCACTCCGAACCCATCGAACTGTACGAGGAACTCGGCGCGGCCGGATTCCTGGGCGTGCACCTACCCGAAGAGTACGGCGGCGGGGGCGCGGGCCTGGCCGAGCTGTGCGCGGTGATCGAGGAGGTGGCCGCGGCCGGCTGCCCGCTGCTGATGATGGTGATCGCCCCGGCGATCTGCGGTTCGATCATCGCCGCCCACGGGTCGCCGGAGCTGAAGCGGAAGTGGCTGCCGGGGCTGGCCAACGGCACCCAGACCATGTCGTTCGCGATCACCGAGCCGGACGCGGGGTCGAACACCCACGCCCTGAGAACGACCTCGCGCCGGGACGGCGATTCTTATGTGATCAGCGGGACCAAGTACTGGATCAGCGGGGCCGACCAGGCCGACGCCATTCTGGTCGTGACCCGGGACGGAGACGCGGCCGCCGAGCGGGACACGCCGATGTCGATGTTCGTGGTGGCGGCCGGGGCCGACGGGCTGAGCATGCAGCCCATCGAGGCCGAGCTGGTGCAGCCGGAGAAGCAGTTCACCGTGTTCTTCGACCAGGTCCGGGTGCCCGCGGCGGCGCTGGTGGGCGAGGCCGGGAAAGGATTCCGGGCCGTGTTCGCCGGGCTCAACCCGGAACGGGTCACCGCCGCCGCGATCAGCAACGGGATCTCCCGCTACGCCCTGGAGCGAGCCACCCGGTACGCGCGGGAGCGCGCCGTGTGGAAAACGCCCATCGGCGCCCACCAGGGCGTGGCCCACCCGCTGGCCGAGTGCTACATCGCGATGACCCAGGCCCGGCTGCTGACCGCCCGCGCGGCCGAACTGGCCGACCAGGGCGACCGGCCAGCCAGGGACGCGGCGGAAGCGGTCAACATGGCCAAGTTCGCCGCCGCCGAGGCATCGCTCAAAACCCTGGACCAGGCCATCCAGGTGCACGGCGGGAACGGCCTGTCCCGCGAGTACGGCCTGGCCGACCTGTGGTTCCTGGCCCGGATGCTGCGGACCGCGCCGACCAGCCGGGAGATGGTGCTGAACTTCGTGGCCCAGCATTCTCTAGGCTTGCCAGCCTCGTACTAGGAGGGACATTGACCGGGCTGTCACAGGACGAGCAGGACATCGTCGACACCGTCCACGAGTTCGTGGAGCGCGAGGTGCGCCCCGTGGTGCGGGACATGGAACACGCCAACGAATACCCCGAGAAGCTCATCGGCCAGATGAAACAGCTGGGGATCTTCGGCCTGGCCATTCCCGAGCCGTACGGCGACGTCCAGGTGTCGATGCCCTGCTACGCCATGATCACCGAAGAGCTGGCGCGGGGCTGGATGAGCCTGGCCGGGGCCATGGGCGGCCACACCGTGGTGTCCAAGCTGCTGGTGCTGTTCGGCACCGAGGAGCAGAAGCAGGCGTACCTGCCGCGGATGGCCACCGGCGAGCTGCGGGCCACCATGGCCCTGACCGAGCCAGTGGGCGGCTCGGACCTGCAGGCCATGCGGACCGTCGCAATCCTCGGAGCGGACGGGGAGACCTACACGGTCAACGGGTCGAAAATGTGGATCACCAACGCGCGGCGCTCCGGGCTGATCGCGCTCATGGTCAAGACCGATCCGGCCGCTCAGCCCCGGCACAAGGGCATCAGCATCCTGCTGGTGGAGCCGGGCGAGGGCCTGACCGTCTCCCGCGACCTGGGCAAACTCGGTTACAAGGGCGTCGAGTCCTGCGAGCTGGCGTTCACCGACTACCGCGCGCCCCGGTCGGCGCTGCTGGGTGGTGCGGAAGGAGCCGGGTTCGCGCAGATGATGAAGGGCCTGGAGACCGGGCGCATCCAGGTCGCCTCCCGGGCTCTGGGCGTGGGCCGGGCCGCGTTCGAGGACTCGCTCAGGTACGCGCAGGAGCGGGAGGCGTTCGGCAAGCCGATCTGGAAGCACGAGTCGATAGGCAACTACCTGGCCGACATGGCCACCCAGCTGACCGCCGCCCGCCAGCTGGTGCTGTACGCGGCCGAGCGGTTCGACGCAGGCGAACGCTGTGACCTGGAGGCAGGCATGGCCAAGCTGTTCGCGTCGGAGGCCGCCATGCAGATCGCGCTGAACGCCGTGCGCATCCACGGCGGCTACGGATACTCGACCGAGTTCGACGTGGAGCGGTATTTCCGGGACGCGCCACTGATGATCGTGGGTGAGGGC
Organism: Streptosporangiaceae bacterium; assembly: GCA_036521155.1. GTDB lineage: Bacteria > Actinomycetota > Actinomycetes > Streptosporangiales > Streptosporangiaceae > Bog-532. Next base: position 22,391 of record DATDIH010000107.1, on the reverse strand, counting down.
ACCAACGAGATCCAGCGCAACGTGATCGTCAGTCAGCTGATCAGCCGGGGCGGTCTGGGTGGCCCGGGTGGCCGGTAAGGTATCCCGGTGCCAGCACTGAAAGGGCCTCCTGGCTCCTCGGGCGCCGCCCGCCACTCTGGTTCCTCGGGCTCCTCGGGCGCCTCGGGCGAAGGCCAGACGAAATCGGAGCGCACCCGGGAGCGGCTGCTGCATGCGGCCGCGGTCACGCTCAGCCGCCTCGGCTACGCGGGCATGCGCCTGGTCGACGTGGGCGAGGAAGCTGGTGTCCAGGCCCCGGCCATCTACTACTACTGGCCGTCCCGCGAGCAGCTGATCGAAGAGGTCGTGACCGTGGGCACGGTCCGGCTGCGCGAGTACGTGGCGGCCGCGCTGGCCGCCGCTCCCCCGGGCACGCCGGCCCTGGACCGGCTGGACATCGCGATCGACGCGCACCTGCGCCAGCTCATGTCCGAGTCGGCGTTCGCGCACGCGGTGATCCGCAACATCAGCCAGCTCCCGGCGGCCATCCGCTCGCGGCAGATCGTCGAGGAACGCAAGTACGCCGAGATCTGGCGCGGCCTGTTCGCCGAGGCGGTGGCCTCGGGCGAGCTCCGCTCCGGCCTGGATCCCGACCTGGCCCAGCCGCTGATCATCGGCATCCTCAACTGGGCCGCCGAGTGGTGGTCGCCCAAGCGCAGCTCGATCGACGCCGTGGTGGCGACCGCCCAGTCGATCGTCCGCCACGGCGTCGCCGCCCCCGGTAGCTTCTCTTAGCTCAGCAGGCTCAGCAGCTCGTCGGTGGTGGCGCGCTCGCTGATGCGCGGAAAGATCTTGTCCACGCTGTGCTGGTAGGAACCGGCGTCGAAGTCGGTCATGGCGTCGATGACGGTAACGGTGTTGTAGCCCAGGTTGTTGGAGGTCCGCGCGGTCGACTCGACGCCGATGGCGGCCATGGCCCCGGTGACGAAGACCTGGGTCACGCCCTGCTGACGCAGGTCGTAGTCGAGGGTGGTGCCGATGAAAGCGTCCCAGAACGGTTTGACGATCGTGAGGTCTCCGGGCTGCGGCTGGAGTTCGTCCACGATGTCGTGCCAGTTGCCGCCGAGATGACCGGGGTCACTGGGCCGGACGTAGCCCCGCTCCACCCGTCCCCCAGGCTGGGTGCCGCGTTCCATAAGCCTGATGCCGTAGTCGTTCGGCACCACCACATGGGCGACGAGCCAGTTCCGGCGCCGGAACGCCTCGGCCAGCCGGACCGTCCGGTCAATGACGTCCTGCAGGGGCAGCACGTAGTTCACGTTCAGGGCCCGGTTGTAGTTCTGCTGGTCGAACACGATCAGCGCGCCCATGTCATCGAGCTGGCTGACAGCCATGCCCAAGGCTCCCTTCGAAGACGTGCTGCGCCGGAGCCGGCGCAGCTTACGAGTCTCGAAGCTAGGTTCATCAATATAGATTGTCAATTATATTGATCAGTTACACTTATTATCGAAGGTGGGCGGCGTGAGTCCCGGGCTGATCCCTGGCGGCTGCGCCGCGGCGCTTCTTGCTGTTATCAGCGGGGTGAGGCTGGCTGAGCAGCTCGCGACTGCGCTGCGGCCCGCTTCTTGCTGTTATCAGCAGGAGGAGGCTTGAGCGGCTCGCGGCTGCGGCCGGCCTCAGGACGGGAGGTCGCGGGCCAGTCGCTCAAGCAGCGGCGCGGCCGCCCTGAGCTGCTCGATCTCGGCGCCGGTGAAGCGGTCGGCCAGGATGCCGGCCGCAATCTCGGCCCGGGTGTTGCGGCTGCCGTCCAGCCATTCCTGGCCGGTTCCGGTCAGCGAGAAGACCACCCGGCGGCCATCGTGCGGGTCGTGCCCACGCTGGATCAACCCCCGCTTTTCCAGCGCGGCCAGGGTCACGCCCATGGCCTGCGGGCTGATCCGCTCGGCGCGGGCCAGTTCCGCCGAGGTGGCCGGCCCGGTCAGCGGCAACCGCGACAGGGCCGTGCGCTCGGCCACGGTCAGGTCGCCTTCGATCCGGACCTGCCGCGTCTTACGGGCCAGCAGGCCGACGCTCCGCAGGACCGCCTCGGCGGTATCCCCCACGCCGTCCCCGGGCTTCCGTTGCACCTGATCAAGGTACCTGATCAGTTAGGTTGGCGGCATTAGCCGGACGGCAGGGCGCAGTCGTACTTGGCCAGCAGGCTCAGCAGCCGGTCGTCCAGGCGTTCCGGGCCCCACGGCTGCACCTGCACGCCGGGCACGGGTTCGTCGCCGCCCTCGATGAACAGGCCTTCGGCGCCGCCGGGGGTGTAGAGGATGAGCAGCCGAGCTGGCTGGATACCGACGTTGATGTACCGGTGGGTGGTCCCGCGCGGCAGGAACACCAAATCACCGGAGCCGATCGTGATCACCCGGTCGCCCTGGAGGAATTCCAGTTCGCCGTCGATCAGGTAGAACGTCTCGTCGGTGTGCGGGTGGACATGGGGCGCGGGCCCGCCGCCGGGCGGAACGGTGGCGTCGGTCAGACCCAACGCCCCGGCGGACTGGTCGGCGGTCAGCTTGGTGGTGAGGATGTCGCCGTTGAACCACCTGGTCACCCCCCCATCAGCCGGAACATGAAGCCCCGGCGCGGAATCGGGAGCACTCATCATTACCTCCTGGTCTGTGTCTCTCTCTGGGTCTGCTTGCGGGCCTGGCCAGTGAACCAGCGCGGGGAGGCGATCACGACCGCTCAGCCTGGCCCAGATTGGGCCAGGAACCAGTTGCTAGCCTGACGTTCTGGCGATGGGGCCATGGACGGACGGGGATGGCGATGGGACCGCGGAACACCGAACTCGGCGACTTCCTGCGCACCCGCCGCTCCCGCATCGAGCCCGAGGACGTCGGGCTGCCCGGCACCACGCGCCGCCGGGTTCAGGGGCTGCGGCGCGAGGAACTGGCCCAGATCTCCGGCCTGAGCGTCGACTACTACACCCGGCTGGAACAGGGCCGGCACCCGACGGCGTCACCGAGCGTGCTGGACTCGCTGGCGCAGGCCCTGCGGCTGCCCCCGGCCGAGCGCCTGCACCTGTTCAGCCTGGCCCGGGCCGTCGACCCCCATCCGCCCTACGCGAACCAGTCGCACCGGAACCCGTCGCCCGGGGAGGAGGGCACGGATCAGGAGCATTTCCAGCAGGTACTGGGGATGTTCGGTTCGGCCCCGGCGGTGCTGTGCGGCCCGTTCGGAGACATCCTGGCCGCCAATGACGCGGCCTGCTTCGTCTACGACACCGACTTCCGCCGCCTGCCCGTTCCCGAACGCAACACCCTGCACTGGATCCTCACCACGTCCACGGCTCGCGCGCTGTACCAGGACGCGTGGGAAGACAGCGCGACCGAGATGATCGGCAAGCTGCGCATCGAGACCGGGCAGTTCCCGCACCACTCCCGGGCCCGGGATCTGGTGGCCCAGCTGGACCAGGCGAGCCCGCTGTTCCGGCGGGTCTGGCGGCAGCACGAGGTCTCCAGCTGCGTCCAGGGTGACATCAAGGTGTTCCATCACCGGCTGGGCGGCGTCCTGCCGCTGCGCGCCGACGCGGTCACCGTGCACAGCGCGCCCGGACAGGTGTGTTACGTGCTACTGCCGCTGGACGATTCCTTCGACCGAGCCTTCCGCCGGTACTCGGCCCAGGTGGCGTCCTGACGCCGCCCGCGCGGCCCGGCAAAAGGCCACGTTCTGGGTCATGCCCGATCTCGGCGCCCTGGCCGCGGTCCTGCTCGTCAGCGGACTGGTCCTCTCCCCCATCCTGATCACCGGGTTCACCATCATCGAGCAGCAGGCCACGACCGGGCGTCTCACCGAGGCCATGGCCTGGCTCATCTCCGCTCTGTCGGTCGGCACGGCGCTCGGCTCAGCCGTGGCCGGGCCGGTCATCGACAACGGCGGCGCCCGCTGGGGTTACGGTTTCGCCGCCCTGTGCGGGGCCGGTGCGCTGGTGGCCTGCGGGGCGGGCCTCACCCAGCTCACCGTGCCCAGCCCCGACCCCGCTCACGCTCACGCTTGATCGGCGGGCCGCCACTGAGGGTCCCGGCCGAGGTAACGCAGCAGCTCAGGGGCGTGGCCGTCGGCCGGATGCGGCGAAAGGGCCGCCGCGTAGACCCCGTACTGCCGCAGCGGCTCAACGATGGCCCGGGCCGGAAGCAGTTGCTCAGCCAGGTCATCGGACAGGAACGCCGGCTGGCCCAGCGCGGCCGCGATGTCCCAGGCGTGCACCGCGGCGTCCAGCGCACAGGCCGCTGCCGCGACCGAGACGGGCAACTCCCCCGGCGGTAGCGGCGTCGGCACCGCCGGGCGGTCGTGGCCGATCGCGGCCCAGGCGGTGCGCGCCGTGGCCAGAGCCGGATCGAGCAGGTCGTTCACGCCGCCCTCCAGGTGGCCCGACGGCGCGAAGGGATTATCCGCCGGGCCAGTGCCCACCCCCAGGGTCGCCGCCCAGGCGAGCTGATCCCCGGCCGCGTGCTGCAGGACCTGGGTCACGGTCCACTCCGTGCACGGGGTGGGCGCCTTCCCGTTCGTTTCATTGATCATCGCGGCGGCAGCGTGAAGCAGGTTGAGGGATTCGGTGATAACGGTCGGAGTCGCCTCAGACATGACGATCAGCTCCTGGTTCCTGGCTGGCTCAATGCTGGAACGGAATGAACTGATCCATTATATCAGAACGGATCATTCCGTTCCAGATGCTAAACTGGGCGCGGGCCGGGGCCGGGGCCGGCTAGACGCGGGCCAGGGACAGTCTGCTCAGGTGCTTGGGATGGGACATTCGCGTGCGTAGGACCGAGGGGCCGCTCAGAGGCCGACGCCGGGAAGCAGCTCGCAACGACGTGCAGATCCTGGCCGCGGCCCGCGAGGTATTCCTGGCCGATCCGTCCGCGCCCGTCTCCGCGGTCGCGGCCCGGGCCAAGGTCGGGATCAGCGCGCTGTACCGCCGCTACGCCAGCAAGGACGACCTGCTCCGGGAGCTGGCCCGCGACGGCTTGGCTCGCTACAGCGCTGAACTCGAGCGCGCCCTGGCCGACGACCGCGATCCCTGGACCGTCTACGCCGACTGCCTGACCAGAATCCTGGACGGCGGCAGCCAGGCCCTGGCCCAGCGCCTGGCCGGCACCTTCACCCCCACCCCCGACCTGACCGAGCTAGCCAGGCGGGCCGGGAACCTGGCCATGAAGGTGCATCAGCAAGCCCAGCAGGCCGGCGTCCTGCGCGATGACGTGACCCCGGCCGACATCGTGCTCCTGCTCGAGACGCTCAGCTCCATCACCGTGCCCAGCCGCGATCACAGCCCCGCCCTGCGCCGCCGCTACCTCGCCCTCATGATGCAGGCCCTGCGTGCCCCGGGCTCCGGCCCGCAGCGCGCCCGGCGATCTGACCCGCTTCCTGCCCCGGCCCCCGATCCCGGCGAACTGGCGGCCCGCTGGCTCGGTCAGCCCGCCGCCGGCTCCTGAGCCTGGAGCCGGTAGCGGGTGGACCGGATCGCGATTGTCGGCTGCGGCGGAAGCGGGAAGTCCCATCTGGCCCGCGAGCTGGGCCAACTGCTCGGCATCACGCCGGTGCACCTGGACGGCGTGTACTACGACCGGGACTGGCATCCGCTGGACCAGGAGCACTTCGCGGCCCGGCAGCGGGACCTGGTGTCCGCACCGCAATGGATCATCGACGGCAACTACGCCTCCACGTTGCCTATCCGTCTCGGGGCGGCCGACACCGTGGTGTTCCTTGATTTCCCAGCCCGCACCTGCCTGCTGGGCATCGCCGGACGGCGGTTCCGGCACGGCCACGGCCAGCACGACGCGATCGGCGTCTACGACCGCATCACCTGGAACTTCGTCCGTTACATCATCGAATATCGAGGGCGGATGGCTCCTCGTGTCCGGGATCTCATCGCCACCCACGCCACCCACGCGGAGGTGGTCGTGCTCGGCACTCGTCGCGCCGTCCGGCGGTACCTCGCCGATACGGCCGGCCGCGACCGTAGCCCCTAGGGATAGGGCTCAGGGGCAGTCAGATAGTGGCGTCCGGCCGGGGTGGTCCACCGCAAGACACCGGGCTGCGGCTGCTCGAGACACCAGCCTTCTGACTGTTTACAGCGATGGTGGTGACGGCACAGCGGATCATGGCTACATACGCATATGTAGGCCGTGAACTGCGAAAATAACCTAAGGGCTGGGCGCGGCGGGCGAGCCAGACGACGCGGTGGCCGCCGAAGCCCATGACAGCTGGGGAGGAACGATGCACGGAGGGAGGTGCCAGCGCCGACTCGGTCGTGACGGAACGCTTGTGCCCTCAGAAGCCCCTACGGCATCTACTTTGCCGCAATGCGAATGCATTACAATGGTCGTGTGTTCAAAGCCGTCCAGGACAGCGAGTGGTCCGCCAGCCACATCGCTGCGCACGGCGTCACTTTAGATGAGGTACGAGAAGCGATCCTCGAACGCCCCTCCTGGGCGGCCCCTGGCCGGGAGGGGACGATCTTGGTCTATGGCCGCACCTATGCGGGCCGCTACCTGCTGGTGGTGGCCATCGACGAGAACGGGGCCGCGTTCATCGTGACCGCCCGTGACATGACCGATGCCGAGAAGAGGACCTTCCGCAGGAAGGCGCGATAAGCATGACCAAGCACACCGGGAACATCCCCCGCCCAGCAGCCGACCTGGAACGGCTGGCGGGCTACTACGAATCTCATGACACCAGCGCGGAGATGGAGCACGGCGAGCGGGTCGAGCCGCAGCCCATGGCGACCACCTCGCTGCGCTTGCCCGCCGAGGTCATCGACGAACTCAAACAGCAGGCGCGGGCCAGGAACATCCGCTACACCAGCTACGTCCGGTCAATCCTGGAACATGCTGCCCAGGGCGGCTTGCCGCCGGACATGGCTGAGATCAGCAAGCGGCTTGAGCGAATTGAACGGGCCGTCACCAGCGGGCATGCCCAAGACGATCAGAAGACAGCCTGACGCAGGACCAGCAGATACCTCCTCCCACCCGAGCCGGTACGGCCTCTCAGCTGCCGCCTACCAAGCTGGCCCCGTCTCGGCGGACGGGAAGGTGCTGGCCGGCGGTCTCGAGGCCAGGGCCCTTCAGAAGCTGACCATAACGGGCCGAAAGCACCAGTGCCTTCGCAGTACCGTTGGCACGCCGACCTGAACAATCATGCCGGTCATTTCAGCGTCAGAGGGCATCGCCGTGGCGAACGCTGGGGTTGAGTCCGAAGATTGTGAGACATGGTCGGATGCCGGTGATGACACAAGGCGTGTCACCTCTGTTCTTCTCCCAGGACTGGCGATCGAGGCGGAGCCGGTACTCGGTGGTGCGCCCGGTATCGTCCCGGTAGACCACGCGCTGACCGTTGCCGGTGTAACCGAGTTTGCGCGATACCTTCTCGGAAGCGTGGTTGCCGTCGAGGTACTCGGTGCAAGCTTCGGCGGCGTCGAGTTGGCCGAAAGCTAGCTCCAGCACCGCAGCCCGCGCCTCGGTCCCGTACCCGTGTCCCTGCTTAGCGCGGGTAATCCAGGAGCCGGTGCCGACCGAGCGGGCGCGGGCGAAGTCGTTCGCCCACATGTCCTGGATGCCGATCGGCTGCCGCCCGTTGATATAGATGGCCAGCGGCAGATGCCAGCTCTCGGGTTTCCAGTGGGCCAGGGCTCGCCAGTGCCGCTGGATGAACTGCCGTTCCATGTCAGGCGATGGCTCATACATCCACGGAAAGTGGAGACGCGGTTCGCCAGGGCCGGCGATGTTGCGCGCGGCTCGTGCCAGCTCGCACAGGTCATCCTCCCGGGGCAGCCGCAGCTGCAACCGGGGCGTCTGGATAACCAGACCGAAGATCGGCCATAGGTCAGCCAGTGAATCCAAGGTGGCATCTCCCCTCAGACGGACAGGCAAAGACTCCCATGCCCGGCGTGGAGGCGCGCGGAACCGGGCGGACTGGCCGGACATCCCCGGCGTTTGCACGCCGTTGTCGTGAACGACGCGGGCCGTGGCGGGTACGGACCTGGGCCATGCTGCCCTGATGCCAGAATCCAGGCGCTAGCTGAACTGGACACCAACAGGCATATCTAGCGCAACTGGGTGATCAAGCGCATGCTGTGGGTAATGTATTACGTCCAGAACCTTGCGCAGGGGCCGCTATCGCCTGTTCGCCCCGGAGCAGAAAAGTACGTCTCATCCGTGAGCGCGAGCCTGTTGGACTGGGGATGCCCTGGTGCCCGGTGACCCCGCTGCCCGCTTGTCCCCCCGAAGGACGCAGGGGCGTTGAGGACGAGGGCTGGTAGTGGCGGGTTTTCCTACCCGGGACGAGGCACCCACCATCGGCCGAGTCGTGGCTGTAGCAGATGAGGGCCTCGCCGAGTCCTTCGACCTGTCGGGCGATGGCGATCACGGTGGGCAAGATGTAGACGCCAGCCACTACGCCGATGATCGCCAGCCAGAAGAACCAGCTGTCCGCCACCGCCGCCGGGATCACCGCTCCATCCCGCCGTGGACACGCCGGATCTCGCTGACGTCCCGGAAACAGCATGCGAAGAACAGGTCCTCATCCGCCATCCCGGCCGGGGCCGGGCTACCGTCCTCCAGCGTGGCCAGCTCGCGGGCCCGCACGCAGATGTGCCATTCGTCCGGCCCGCACTGGCTTAGGATCGTGCCCAGCAGCCATGGCCAAGCCGAGCGATCACCTTGTTCATCCTGCCGGGTGCGCGGGTAACGGACTTCTACCCGGCTGTCGGCGGGGAACCGGCCGTCGTTGTCCTCGTCCACCGTGCGGCTCCGATCTGGAGCCGCCTGGACAACCTGTGTGATTATCGCACCCTGGGCGGAGCCAGGTTGCATTCACAGGTGCGGCCACCGTGGTCGTAGGGGGTGGTGGTCCAGGTCGCAGCGCGCGGCGGGTCGCCGGCAGCCGGGGGCCGTGCACGTGGGGGTACGGGCGCAGATCAGGTGCTGGAGGTTGCGGCTGGGCTGATACCTGGGCTCTTCATGACGGTGGTCGCAGGAGCCTCGGGCCAGCGGGGTGATGGACAGGCTGAGGCCGCGGGTGGCCAGGTCACGCAGGCCGCCGGAGCCAGGGAGGCAGCCGTGGCCAACAGCGTGACCTTCGGCATCAGTAAGGGTGATACAGCGGCGGGAAGCCGGGTGATCTGAGGCGAGCCCGGCCAGGTGACGGGCCAGCGGCGCGTCGACCGGCCCGAACCCGGCGACCAGGCCAGGGAAATCGGCCAGGCCAAGCGCCGTGGCCAGTGGGAGGGTCAGGTTGACCCTGGCGGCCAGGCGCGGTCGGCCCGGCGTCGGGTTGGGGGGAGCCGGTGGGGCGGGGTCGCGAGGGCTGTTGGGCGGCGCGGACGCGGGGCGTGCGGGTGGCCCGGGCGCGGGGTCTGCTGGGGGTGTGGAGTCGCGGCCCAGGAGGGTGTCCAGGTAGGCGCGGGCGCGTAGTTCTTCCAGGGAGCCGGGCAGGCCGGCGTCGCGCAGGGCCACGGCGCGGTCGGTGAGGCGCTGGTCGGCGGCCAGGACATCGGCGGGCGGCAAGCTGTAACCGGCCAGGGCCGCGGTGCCGGCGTCTTCTCGCCAGCGGCGCACCCGAGGATCTTTCTGTGCTTCCTCGCGGCGCCGGGTCGCGGCTTGCGGATCCACGGCGATCACCGCCCGGGCCAGTGCGGCCCGCAGGCGGCCGGTTGTCTGCTCGCCGGCCGCGGGCAGGATCTTCGCCTCCACCTGGCGCGCCTGCTCGTCGGTCAGGATGCGGGTCGACTCGGCGATGAGCCGGGCTCTTGGGTAGTCGATGATGCCGGCGCGCTGGGCCCGGAAGGTGCCCGGCAGCCGGATGGCCAGATCCAGAGCCACCTCAGACAGAACACCAGCGGCCGGTCCGGTCAGCGTGAGGGCTGCGGCCACCTCGTCGCTGACGAACTCGCTGACCTGGGCCGGAAACTGGCCCGGCGGTGCGGGCGGGGTCTTGTCGGCCGGACGGCGGCGAGCCAATTCCGCGATCGTGGCCAGCCCGCCCGCGCTGCACCAGGACTCCAGCCGCCGCCAGGCTCGCAATACGCCAATCAGCTCATCATCGTTCAGCTCGGCCAGGCGGCCAGCGCGCGTCACCGCATCAGCCAGCCCCGCCAGAACCCCATCAGGTGCACATGTATCGAGGGCACCACCGGTTTCAAAGCCGGAACCCGGCTCGGCCGCGGACGACGGAGGACGAGGGCAAAAGCCCGCCGCCAATACCTCTTTATCGGCGGCACGCAGACCACGTCCGGCATCGATGCGGTCGAACAGCTCGTGGATCGGCACATCGGCGTATTCAGGCGGCCGGTCCGTTGGGGGAACCAGATAAAGGCCATGCCGCGGTGGCGGGGTGGCGCCATCCTCGCCGTCAGCGCCGCATCCAAAGGCCAGTTCCGTCATCACCCACCGCCCTTCAGGCCTGTGAATAATCGTCTCGAACATAGTATCGAAGAGTTGTTGATTTGGCCAGTGGAATTTGGTTGTTGATTTGGCCAGTGGAATTGGACGGAAAGTTTTGCGGAAAAGTACACACGCAATTCGCCCAGGGAATGGCGCGACAGGATTCTGCCGACGAAGTCTGGGGCGAGGCTGCCCGCTGTTCGGGCGCTGCGGCGGGCCGCGATGTCCGGACCGGCGCGCCGGTAGCGGTTCCGCTGGAGAAACGACAACGTTTCCCACGGCGATGCTATCGATTGCCGTGGTCTCTTCGGTATCAGGCGCTTGGGCCTGGTCAAGCCCAGTGCTACTGTCGCGGAAAGCAGCGGGGAGGGCCGCATGGACAAGCTGCCGATTGTTTACGTGCGCGGGTACGCGGGCCCGACGGCGGGAATCGATACCGCGGTGGAAGATCCGTTCTACGGATTCAATGCCGGGGCCACTCACGTGCGGGTCGGCGGAGACGGCGACCCGATGTTCTACCAATTCGAGGGGCCCTTGCTGCGCCTGATGACTGATGAGGGCTATCAATTACTGGTACACGGCGACCAGCGCCAATACCTGCTCGACGCCGATAATGAAACGATTCCCAAGGAATCGCTCTGGGTCTATCGCTTCTACGACCAGGCCGCGACCACCTTCGTGCCGCCACCACACCAGAACGTGGCCGAAAAACTGTTCCGGCATCTCCATCAGGAGGTCACCGCCGATGGGTTCGACATCCAGTCGGCCGCGGCCGGACTGTATGACCTGATCGTCCTCATCCGTCAGAAGACCGGAGCACCAAAGGTGCACCTGGTCGCCCACTCCATGGGCGGCCTGGTGGCCCGGTGCATGATGCAGAAGATCTGTTATCAGCCGGACAGCAAGGGGCAGGGCCGGGAACCACCCCGGGAGCTGGTGGCCAGGTTCTTCACCTACGGAACCCCGCACGGCGGAATCGCCTTTCAGCTCGGCGCGCTGGACTGGGTGGAACAGGCCTTCGGCCCGGCCGGATCCGACATCTTCGCCCCGCCGAAGATGTACGGCTACCTCACTCCGGGCGCAACGTTCGGCGATCTGCCACCCGACGGCACGAAATGGGATCCGCAAGAGCTACCGGGCGACGTCTTTCCCGCCGACGACGTGTTCTGCCTGATCGGGACCGACCCCAAGGACTACGGGCTGTCCCGGGTGGCCGTCGGGCCCAAGAGCGACGGCCTGGTGATGATCGAGCACGCCTATGTGCGCGGGGCCCATCGCGCTTTCGTCTACCGGTCCCACTCGGGGGCCTACGGTGAGGTCAATTCCGAGGAGGGGTATCAGAACCTGCGCCGGTTCCTGTTCGGCCGGTGGGGTGTCCGCGTCGACCTGGACGGCCTCCCCCGCCACCCCGGTCCGGGGGATCAGCCCTGGCCGGTGTGGCAGGCCGACCTGCGGCTGACGATCAGGGGGCTGCCGATCGTCCTGACCGAACAGCTGGCCGAACACTGGTGTCCCATCCAGCTCAACGATGAGATCCAGCAGCTGGGCGACGCCCCAGACCATCCGGTGCCGCTGGTCAGTACCTTCCTGGAGGACCCGGGTGGCCCGGCTCCGGCCCAGCCGGCCCCGGCCCAGGCCCAACAGCCGCCGCACGGAGGGCGGATGCGGTACACCCTGACCCTGCGGGTGTTCAAGCTCAACCAGCAGAACGGGACCTTCCGGTTCGCCGATCACCTCGAGCAGGTCCCCGACTGGGCCGATTCGCTCATCGTCGACGTCGGCCCCCGCGAAGGCGGAACCGGGCTGGCGGCCTGGGCGGCGTGGAACTCGGCGGTGCACGGCGCCAACGACCAGTTCGACCCGATCACCGAAGGCTTGCCCGAAGGCCAGCGGGATCCCCTGGAAATCAGCCGGGAGGGTGACGCCTACGTTGGCCACATCCCGCTGCCCCTGGGTGCCCGCGCCCTGCCCGTGCTCGGCCCGGACGCGGCTCTCACGATCAGCGTCGGCGACCGGGCTCCTGGTCAGGGCATGGTGTAGCCGCCGCTGATGGAGAGGACCTGGCCGGTGATCTGGCGGGCGGCGCGGGCGGAGGAGATCCAGGTGACGGTGCTGGCGATGTCTTCGGCGGTGGTGAGGCGGCGCAGGGGGATGTCTTTCTTGAGGTAGTCGATCTGCTGTTGGTTGAAGACGGCGTCCTGGCCGACGGCCCAGAGGCTGGCGGACCCGACGGCGTCGGGGCTGTCGGGGAGGACGAGGCCGGGACAGACGACGTTGGCGCGGATGCCGTGGCGGCCGTGTTCACGGGCGGTGGTGCGGGCCAGGGCGATCAGGGCGGCTTTGGTGGCGCCGTAGATACCCTGGCGGATCTGCCCGAAGGCCGCGTCACTGGCGATGAACACGATGGCGCCGGCGCCGGCCGCACGCATGGGCGGGATCGCGGCTTGGGTGCAGGCCACGGCGGTGTAGAAGTTGACTTCCACCGTGCGCTGCCACTTGGCGCGGTCAGTGTCTTCGGCGATGAAGCCGGGGACGCTCCAGCCGGCGTTGTTGACCAGCACGTCGATGCCGCCCCAGCGGTCGAGCAACGGGGCCACCGCGCGCTCCCCCGCGCCGTCGGCGGTCAGGTCACCGATGGCCAGCTCGGCCTCGGCGGCGCCGCGTTCGAGGGCTTCGGTCTGGACCTTGGCCGCCTGTTCGGCGTCTACGTCGGCGATGACCAGGCGGGCACCTTCGGCGGCGAAACCGTGCACGATGCCGCGGCCGATGTTCGACCCGCCGCCGGTGACCAGCACGCGGGCATTGGCCAGGCCAAGATCCACCCGCTCAACCCCCTTGGCTGTAGTCGGCGAAGCGCCTTGGGAGATAATTTAGCGTGGATTCGAAAATGTGCCAGAGGGGCGGGGCATACTCCGGTCATGGTTACCGGGCAAAGGGAGCTTGGCGTGGGTGAAGTGCTGATCGGCGAGGGGCCGGTGCTGCTGGAGATCGACAAGGTGGGGGTGGCGCGGGTCCGGCTCAACCGGCCGGAGGCGGCCAATGGGATGAACGTGGAGCTGTTGCGGGCGCTGCATGAGGCGATCATGCGGTGTCACGGGGACCCGCGGGTGCGGGTGGTGGTGCTCAGCGGGGCGGGCAAGAACTTCTGCGCCGGGGGTGATGTGCGGACGTTCGCCAGCAAGGGTGCCGGGCTGCCGGATTATCTGCGGGAGGCGACCAGCTGGCTGCAGCTGGCCACGGCGGCGCTGGTTCAGCTGGGGGCGCCGGTGATCGCGCAGGTGCAGGGGTTCGCGGCCGGGGGTGGCGGGTTCGGGCTGGTGTGTGCGGCGGACCTGGTGGTGGCGGCGGAGTCGGCACGGTTTTTCTCGGGCGCGGTGCGGGTGGGGATGGCGCCGGACGCGGGGACCACGGTGACACTGACCCAGCTGGTGGGGCTGCGGCAGGCCATGCGGATCCTGCTGACCAACCCCACGCTGACCGCGACCGAAGCCCGCGACCTGGGGGTGGTGACCGAGGTGGTGCCGGACGGCGAACTGCCGGCGCGGGTGGATGGGCTGGCCGCGGAGCTGGCAGGTTGCGCACCGCTGGCCCTGGCCGCGACCAAACGGCTGGTGTGGGCCGGGGTGGGCGCCACCCTGGCCGAACGGCTGCCCGAGGAGGCGCGCACGGTGTCGGAGCTGTCCGGCTCGGCCGACGCGCGGGAGGGGCTGGCGGCGGTGATCGAGCGCCGGGCCCCGGAGTTCACCGGGTCATGAGCGGTCCCGTGGTCCTGACCCGGGACGAGGAGCCGGTTCGGGTCATCACGCTGAACCGGCCGGAGGTGCGCAACGCCTTCGATATCGCGATGCGGGTCGAACTGGTCGCCGCCATCGAGGCGGCCATGGCCGATGACCAGGTGCGGGTCCTGGTTCTGACCGGAGCGGGCGGGGCGTTCTGCGCGGGCGGGGACATCTCGATCATGGAGCAGATGTCCCGGGACGAGGCGGCGACCCGGGCCGAGCTGACCCAGCGGGTCGTCCGGACGCTGTGGGCTGGGACCAAGCCGGTGCTGGCGGCGGTGGAAGGACCGGCGTTCGGTGCGGGGCTGTCGCTCGCGCTGGCTTGCGACCGGATCGTGGCCGCGGCCGATGCCCGGTTCGGCGCGGCGTTCACCCGGATCGGATTGGCGGGCGACATGGGCGTGCTGGCCAGCCTGCCCGCGCGGCTGGGGCCGGCCCGGGCCAAACAGTTCCTGATGCTGTCCGAGCAGGCCAAGGCGCCGGACGCGCTGGCCATGGGCTTGATCGACGTGGTCACCGAGCCGGGAAACGCGGTGCCGGCCGCGCTGGCGGACGCGCGCAAGCTGGCCGCGGGACCGCCGCTGGCGCTGGCCGCGATCAAGGCGGCGTTCGCCCGGTACCCGGCCGACCGCGAGCAGTTGCTGGGGCTGGAGACCGAGACGCAGGTCGCGATGTACATGTCGGCCGACTTCGCCGAGGGGATCGCTGCGTTCCGCGAGCGGCGATCGCCGAGGTTCGAGGGGCGGTAGCGGCGAGTAGGGACCTTGATGAACCGGCGACGCATGATTTAGGGTGCTTTTTAATCGTTATTAAGGGGAGGCGCCGTGGCCCTGGGGATTGAGACGCGCCGGGCACGGCTGCGTGAGCGGTTCGCGGAGTGGGTGCCGCGGACGCTGCATGAGCGGCTGGATGACTGTGCCTTCGAGTACGGGGATCGGCCGTTTGTCATCACTGATGAGCGGACGATCAGCTACGCGGAGACCGCGGACTGGTCGTGCCGGCTGGCCGACGGGCTGGCCGCGCTCGGCGTCCAGCCCGGGGACCGGGTGGGCATGGTCATGGCCAACTACCTGGAGTTCGTGCCGCTGAAGTTCGCGATCTCGCGAGCCGGGGCGGTGGCCATCCCGTTCAACTACCTGTACCGGCGGGACGAGCTGGGATACGTGCTGGCTCAGTCACAGTGCAACGTGCTGATCACCATGACCGGGTTCATGGGCCTGGACTACCTGGGCATGCTGGACGAGATCGCGCCCGGGTGGGACAAGGGTGGCGACCTGGAGCTGGCGCCACTGCCCGACCTGCGCCGGGTGGTGCTGCTCAGCACCGACGGGCGGACCCGGGACGGTGTGGACGACGTTGCTGCCCTGGCGGCGCGAGGTGATGAGCATGGCGGGGCGGCTGTTGCTGATGGGATTGACCCTGAGGAGGTCGGGGACATCCTCTACACCTCCGGCACCACCGGGTCGCCCAAGGGTGTGATGGTCACCCACGACGCGGTGCAGCGGACCGGGTACGCGTCGGCGCTGACGCGGGCCTACGAGGACGGGCGGCGGGTGCTGTTCTCGCTGCCCTGCTACCACATGTTCGGGTACGTCGAAGGCCTGCTGTCGGTCATGTTCGTGGGCGGTGCGATCATCCCGCAGACCACGTTCAGCCCGGTCGGCTACTTGCAGGGTGTGCAGCAGCACGAAGCCACGGACATCTTGTGCGTGCCGACCATGGCCGTGGCCATCATCGAGCACCCGGACCTGAAGAACTACGACCTGTCCACGCTGAACGCGATCTTGTGCGGGTCGGCGCCAGCCCCGGTGTGGATCTGGGAGAAGTTCCGCGACGACCTGAACATCAGCGAGATCGTGACCGGCTACGGCATGACCGAGTGCGGGGGCGCCATGACGCTCACGCTGCCGGAGGACCCGCTGGAACTGTCGTCCAGCACGGTGGGGCGGCCCAAGCTGGCGGGCTCGGCCGGGGTGACCGAGGCGGCCGCGCCGGGCCACGGCGGTGACCTGTGCCGGTACCTCACGGTGGACCCGATGACCGGTGCGCCGCTGGCCGAGGGGACCGAAGGCGAGCTGGCTTCGTCCGGGCCGACCACGATGACCGGATACTGGCGCAAGCCCGGGGAGACGGCCGCGGTGCTGTCCTCCGACGGCCTGCTGCGGTCCGGGGACCTGGGGCTGGTCGGGCCGGACGGCTACCTGCGGGTGACCGGGCGAAGCAAGGAGCTGTACAAGAGCGGCGGCGAACTGGTCATGCCGCGGGAGATCGAGGAGATGCTCAGCGCGCACGACGACGTCGCGCAGGTGTTCGCGATCGGGCTGACCGACGAGCGGTGGGGCGAGATCGGCTGCGCGGTGGTGGTCCGGCGGGCGGGCGCCACCATCACCGAGGACGATGTGATCGCGCTGTGCAAGGCCAGCCTGGCCCGGTTCAAGGTGCCCAAGCGGGTCATCTTCCTGGAGCAGGACGAGCTGCCCAAGACGCCGACCGGCAAGGTGCAGAAGTACCGGCTGGTGCCCCTGGCCGAGCAGCGCGTGTACGGCCCGGGGATGCGTGGTGCAGCGCAGTGACCGAACTGCTGGAGCGACGGGACTACGGGGCCCTGATCCGGCCGACCCAGGTGCACGGGTCGCTGTACACCTCGCCGGAGATCTTCGCCGCGGAGCTGGCCCGGATCTGGTACACGACCTGGGTGTTCGTGGGTCACGAGAGCGAGGTGGCGCAGCCCAACGACTACGTGCGCAAGAAGCTGGGCCAGCAGGACGTGATCATGACCCGGGACCGGGAGGGGCAGGTGCACCTGCTGCTCAACCGGTGCGCGCACCGGGGCAACCAGGTGTGCGAGGACGAGCGGGGCAACTCCGGCTCGTTCCGCTGCCCGTACCATGGCTGGACCTACCGGAACACCGGTGAGCTGCTGGGCTACCCGTTCAACCGGGGCTACGGCGGCAAGGGCCAGCTGGAGAAGCGGCTGGCGTTGGGGCGGGTGCCGCGGGTCGATTCCTATCAGGGGTTCGTGTTCGGCAGCTTCGCCGGCGACGGGCCCTCGCTGGTGGAGCACCTGGGGGCGGCGGCCGGGGAACTTGACCGGCTGGCCCGGCTGTCGCCGGAAGGCCGGGCCGAGCTGACCGCGGGCTGGCTCAAGCACCGGACCCGGGCCAACTGGAAGCTGCTGGCCGAGAACGAGACCGACGGCTACCACCCGCAGTTCGTGCACGGCTCGATCTTCAGCGTCACCGACAGCCCGATCGGCGCGCTGTACAGCGACAAGTCGGCCGCGGTGACCCGGGATCTGGGCGGCGGGCACAGCGAGAACGACCTGCGACCGGAGTTTCGCCGGGTGGGGAAGCCGATGCGGTGGTTCGGCACCACCGAGCAGCGGGTGCCCGAGTACGTGGCCGCGATGCGGGACGCGTACGGAGCCGATGCTGAGCGGATCATGGTCGAGGGCGGTCCGCACGTGATGATCTTCCCGAACCTGTTCGTGGCCGAGATCCAGGTGTTCAACATTCAGCCGGTGGCTCCGGGTGAGTGCGTGCAGTACGTGACCGCGGTGCAGCTCGCGGGCGGGCGGGAACTGAACCAGCGGATGATCTCGCAGTCGATCGGCTCGGTGGGGCCGGCCGGCATGCTGCTGGCCGACGACACCGAGATGTACGAGCGGAACCAGGCCGGGGTGGCGGCGCGGTCGCCGGAATGGCTGGACATCAGCCGCGGCGTGGGCCGGGAGTCGGTGGACGAGGCCGGGCACCCGGTGGGGACGGCCACCGACGAGGTCGGGATGCGCGGGTTCTGGGCGCACTACCGGGCCCTGATGGAGGCTCAGTGACGGCCGGGGCGGATCTGGCCGAGCTGGCTCTCCAGGAAGTTGAGGCCTTCCTCTACCTGGAGGCTCGGCTGGCGGATGAGAGTGACTATGACGGGTGGGAGTCACTGTGGACCGAGGATGCCATCTACTGGGTGCCGGCCGGGCGGGCCGACGCGGATCCGCGGGCGCAGGTGTCGGTGATCTTTGACAATCGGAGCCGGATCGCGACGCGGCTGAACCAGCTGAGGACCGGGAAGCGGTACGCGCAGTCGCCGGCCTCGAATCTGCGGCGGCTGATCTCCAACGTGGAGATCCTGGGCCGGACCGAAGGCGGAGACACCGAGGTGGGCGCCAACTTCCTGCTGCTGGAGTCGCGGGCCCGGGGACTGCAGTTGTGGGGTGGGCGGACCACCTACCGGGTGCGGCGGGTGGAGGGGGAGCTGCGGCTGGCCTACAAGAAGGTGGTGCTGGTCAACCTGGATGAGCCGCTGCCCACGCTGGGGTTCCTGATCTAGATGGACGAGGTGGTGGCCAGCGAGTTCGCGCAGGTGGCGGTGCGCCTGGACGAGACCGCGAACGGGACGCGGCTGCGGCTGGAGGACCTGCGGACCGGGCGGGTGCGCTACCTGGACGCGCTCGAGCTGGAGACGATCGTCTGGCTGCGGGACGAGCACCTGGGCCGCTTGATGGATCCCTCCGCGGATCGCTGGCGCGATGACTGACCTGGACCTGGCCCGCTACGTGCGGCCGGGCGACCGGGTGGTGTGGGGCCAGGGGCCGGCCGAGCCGCAGACGCTGATCGAGCTGCTGGTGGCCCAGCGGGAACGGCTGGGCGGCGGGGTCACGTGCTTCATTGGTCTTCCGGGGTCGGACGTGATTCGGTCCGAGCATGCCAGTGAACTGACCTTCCAAAGTTATTGCGGTACGGGGAGGAATCAGCGACTCCCGGGGCTGGCCGTGATCCCCGTCCACTACGCGGCCCTGCCCGGGCTGCTGGCGGGCGGGCGGCTGGCGGCGGACGTGGTGTTTGTGCAGGTTTCGGCGCCGGACGAGCACGGCCGGCACAGCCTGGGACTGGGCGAAGACTATTTTTCGGCCGCGCTGGACACCGCACGGGTGGTGATCGCCGAAGTCAACGATCAGGTGCCATACACGTTCGGGACCCGCACGCTGAGCGCGGACGACTGGACCGCCTGCGTGCACTCCTCCCGGCCGCCGGCCGAAATGAGGGCCGCCGCGCCGTCGGCCACGGCCATGGCGGTGGCCCGCAAGGTGGCGGCCCTGGTCGACGATGGGGCCACCGTGCAGTTCGGTGTGGGCACCCTGCCCGAGGCGTGCCTGGACGCGCTGGGCGGGCACCGGGACCTGGGGCTGCACTCCGGGCTGCTGAGCGACGCGGCCATGCGGCTGATCCAGGCCGGGGTGGCCACCGGGGACCGGAAGACCCTGGACCGCGGCGTGGCGGTGGCCGGTTTCCTGGGCGGGACGGCCGCGCTGTTCCGGTTCGCGCACCGCAACCCCCGGATTCAGCTGCGCGGCACCGGCTACACCCACGACCCACTGGTGCTGGCCCGGCAGCACCAGTTCACCGCGATCAACTCCGCGCTCGAAGTCGACCTGTCCGGGCAGGTCAACGCCGAGGAGCTCCACGGCCGCTACGTGGGGTCGGTCGGCGGGGCCACCGACTTCCTGCGCGGCGCGGCTCGCTCCCCCGGCGGCCTGCCGATTGTGGCCCTGCCTGCGACCGCGGGCGGGGCCAGCCGGATCGTGGCCCGGCTGAACGGGCCGGTCAGCACGGCGCGCAGCGACGCGGGGGTCATCGTCACCGAGCACGGGGTGGCGGACCTGCGGGGCGCGCCGGTTACCGTTCGGTATGAGCGAATGCTCGCCATCGCCCACCCCGAACACCGCGCCGCGCTGGCCGCGGAGCTGGAGGAGCATCTGATGAACGGAGCCCTGCGATGACCCGGGCCGCGATCGTGAACCCGCTGCGGACCGCGGTCGGCCGGTTCGGCGGCACGCTGCGCCCGGTGCCCGCCGAAGACCTGGCCGCGACCGTGATCCGGGCGGTGGTGGAACGGTCGGGGGTGGACCCGGCCCGGATCGAGGACGTGGCCTTCGCCCAGTCCTACGCCAACTCCGAGGCGCCGTGCATCGGCCGCTGGGCCGCGCTGGCGGCGGACCTGCCCATCGCGGTGCCGGGGATGCAGCTCGACCGGCGCTGCGGCGGCGGCCTGCAGGCGGTGGCCACGGCGGCGATGATGGTGCAGACCGGCGTGGCCGACGTGGTGGTGGCGGGCGGCGTCGAGTCCATGAGCAACATCGAGTACTACTCGACCTCGGTCCGCTGGGGCAGCCGGGCCGGCAACGTGAACCTGTACGACCGGCTGGACCGGGGCCGGGAGCGGTCCCAGCCCGAATGGCGGTTCGGGCCGATCAGCGGCATGATCGAGACCGCCGAGAACCTGTCCCGGCAGTTCGGCATCGGCCGGGACGCCGCCGACGAGTACGCGGTGCGCAGCCAGCAGCGGGCCGCCGCGGCCTGGGCGGGCGGGAAGTTCGCCGACGAGGTTATACCGATCGAGGTGCCGCAGCGGCGCGGGGAACCGGTGCTGTTCGACACCGACGAGGGGGTCCGGGGCGACTCGACCACCGCGACCCTGGGCAAGCTGCGCCCGATCATGAAGGACGGCACGGTCACCGCGGGCAACTCGGCCCAGCAGAACGACGCCGCGGCCGCCTGCCTGGTCGTGGCCGAGGACAAGCTCGAAGAGCTGGGCCTGGAGCCGGTGGCCTACCTGGTGGGCTGGACCGCGGTCGGCTGCGAGCCCGCCACCATGGGCATCGGGCCGGTGCCGGCCGTGGCCAAGCTGTTCGGGCGGCTCGGTCTGAGCTTCGACGACATGGACCTGATCGAGCTGAACGAGGCCTTCGCCGTCCAGGTGCTGTCGGTGCTGCGGGGCTGGGGCCTGAAGCTGGACGAGATCGACGGCAAGTTCAACGTCAACGGCTCCGGGATCTCGCTCGGCCACCCGATCGGGGCCACCGGGGCCCGGATCCTCACCACCCTGCTGCACGAGCTGCACCGGCGCGGCGGACGCTACGCGCTGGAGACCATGTGCGTGGGGGGCGGCCAGGGCGTGGCGGCGGTGTTCGAGCGGGCATGAGCGACGCGCGGAGTCCCGTGGGCGTGCTGCTGAGCTACGGCGCCTACCTGCCGTCCGGTCGCCTGGACCGGGCGGAGGTGGGCGCGACGCTGGGCACCGGTGGCGGCCGGGGCCAGCGGGTGGTGGCCTCGTTCGACGAGGACAGCACGACCATGGGGGTGGCGGCGGGCCGGGCCGCGCTGTCAGGGCTGGCGGCGGCCGGTCTTGCGGCGCCCAGTGACCTGTACTTCGCCACCACCTCACCGGCCTACCTGGACAAGACCAACGCGGCGGCCGTGCACACCGCGCTGGGGCTGGGTGGTGCGGGGTTCGCGGCGGATCTGGCTGGTTCGGCCCGGTCGGGGATGGCGGCTCTGGTCAGCGCGGCCGGGCTGGGCGGGATCGCGGTGCTGGCCGACGTGCGGACCGGGCAGCCCGGGTCGGCGGACGAGCGCGGCGGCGGGGACGCAGCGGCGGCGTTCGTGTTCGGTGACGGCGACGGGATCGCTCGCGTCATCGGGCGTGCTTCGCGGACGGCGGAGGTGCTGGACCGGTGGCGCGGGCCGGAGCAGGCGTTCGCGCAGGTGTGGGAGGAGCGGTTCGGCTATGAACAGTACGCGCCGCTGATCTCGGCCATCGCGGCGGCGGCGCTGGCCGACGCCGGCCTGGAGCGGGCTGACCACGTGGTGCTGGTCTCCCCCAACAGCGCCGTGGCCAAGCGCGGGAAGTCGCTGGTCACCGGGGCCGTCTCCACCAGCTTCTCGCCGGTGGGGCATGCGGGCGCGGCCGACGCCGGGGTGGCGCTGGCCGCCGTGCTGGACCACGCCGAGCCGGACCAGACGATCCTGGTGGTGAACGCCGCCGACGGCTGCGATGCCCTGGTGCTCCGTACCACCGGGCTGCTCCCGGCCCGGCGCCAGCCGGTGGCCGTGGACGCGCAGCTCAAGGCGGGCGCGCCGGTCCCGTACGCCCGCTATCTGACCTGGCGCGGGATGCTGGACCGCGAGCCACCGCGGCGGCCCGAGCCGGACCGCCCGGCCGCCCCGCCGAGCGCGCGGGCCGGGGAGTGGAAGTTCAGCTTTTCCGGATCACAGTGCACCGAGTGCGGCTTCGTCCATCTGCCGCCCGCCCGGGTGTGTCATCGCTGCGGTGCCGTGGATCAGATGACGGAGACGCGACTGGCGGACACGATGGGCACGGTGGCCACGTTCACGGTGGACCGGCTGGCCTTCTCGCCCTCTCCCCCGCT
>DATDIH010000106.1:0-20425 GCA_036521155.1 Streptosporangiaceae bacterium | reverse complement strand
CGGCCCGCGGGCAGCTGGCGCCGGGTGGCGGTGGCCATGTTCGCGGTGGGCTGGGGCGCCAACCAGTTCTCGCCGCTGCTGATCGAATACCGGCATGAGCTGAGCCTCAGCGCTGGGACGCTGGCCGGGATCTTCGCCATTTACGCCGCCACCCTCATTCCCGGGCTGCTCATCGGGGGACCGGTGTCGGACCGGATCGGGCGGCGGCCGGTGGTGCTGCCCTTCGTGGTGCTGTCGCCGCTGGCCACACTGATGCTCATGCTGGGGCCGCGCTCGCTGCCGGTGATCGCGGCCGGCCGTGCTCTGGCTGGGCTGTGCTCGGGGGTGGTGTTCGGCTCGGCCACCGCCTGGGTGCAGGAACTGTCCGACGACCCGGCCGCCAGCGCGCGCCGGTCGGCGGTGGCCCTGTCGGCCGGGTTCGCGACCGGACCGGCCATCGCGGCGGTGCTGGCCGAGTGGGCGCCGGACCCGCTGGTGCTGCCCTACCTGCCGCACGTGATCATCGGCTTGGTCGCCGTGCTGCTGCTCTGGCCCACCCCCGAAACCGTCCGCCGCGGTGCCGGGGCCGGGGAGACGGGCCCGGAGCCGCAGGCCGCGGCCCGGCGGCGGTGGCCGCCGCGGGCGGTGCGGACGGCCCGGTTCTGGCTGGCGGTCGCGCCCGCCGCACCCTGGGTGTTCGGCGCGGCCTCGCTGGCCTTCGTGGTGCTGCCGCAGGAGGTCACCAGCAAGGGCAGCCTGTCGGTGGGCTACGCGGGCCTGATCACCACCATCACCGTGGCCAGCGGGATCGCGGTCCAGCCGCTGGCCCGGCGGCTGGAGGCCCGGCACCGGCTGTCCGGGGAGATCGCCGGGCTGGCCTGCGCCGCCGTGGGCACCGGGGTGGCCATCGCGGTGGTGGGCGCGTCGAGCCGGGCCGGCGCGGTCGGCTGTGCCGTGGCGTTCGGGTTGGCCTACGGACTGTGCCTGGTATCGGGGCTGCGCGAATGCGAGCGGCTGGCCGACCGCGGCCAGCACGGCGCGGTGGTGGCCTGTTTCTACGCCCTGACCTACCTCGGCTTCGGCGTCCCCTACCTGGTCGACGCGCTCAACGGCCTGCTCGGCCGGGACGGCACGTTCACCGCCCTGGCCATCGTCGCGGCAGCCAGCGCCGTCTGGACCCTGCTCTACACGGCCCGGCGGGGTGCCCGGGTCCCGGCCCAGGCGCTCACTAGCCCTTCCAGCCGCTGAAGGTCGGCGTGCCCGAAGTCCAGGTCCCGACGTCCGCGTACTCACCGTTGCTGGTGCCGAGCCCGGCGGTGTAGGTGGTGACCTGCCCGCTCACGGTGGCGGTGGCCGCGGACACGCCCGTGGTCAGTTTGCCCCCCATGGATCGCCAGGGGCCCGCGCCGTTCAAGGTCAACCAGGTGTAGTAGCCCGCGCCGTCGGTGCCGCGGCAGAAAACGGCCAGGGCGCTGGACGAGATGGGGGTCCCCGCCGGATTGGCGGGGGTCAGCGCCGGATCGGCGGTGGTCTGGCCGCCGAGCGAGAAGAAGAAGCTCGAGGCGCCGACCGCCAGCACGTAGACCTGGCGGTTGGTCCCGACCACGGCGACGTAGACCGGGCCGCTGATATAGGCGGCGGAGGGCCCGGTTCCGGCCAGTATCTGGCCGCCAAGCCGGGTCCAGTTGGCCCAGGCCGAGCCGTCGTAGACCCGTTCCCAGAGCGCTCCGTCGGTGCCCCGCACGAACACCGCCCAGGCGTTGCCGCCGAGCGAGGCCACCCCGGGCTTGGAGGTGAGCGAACCGCCCAGCGGGTACCAGGGCGAGTTGTACTCGGGAACGGAATGCTCGTACCAGAGCTGGTTGTCGGTGCCCCGGCCGAACGTCCACACGTTGCTGGCAGTGATCGACAGCGGCGCGGCCTCGCCGATCAGGCGGCCGGTTTCGAGATAGGGCACCGCCGGCCCGCCCAGCAGCCCCCCGCCCTGGACCCAGAGCGTGTGGTCGGTGGC
This sequence comes from Streptosporangiaceae bacterium, assembly GCA_036521155.1. Classification (GTDB taxonomy): domain Bacteria; phylum Actinomycetota; class Actinomycetes; order Streptosporangiales; family Streptosporangiaceae; genus Bog-532. Next base: position 18,435 of record DATDIH010000106.1, on the reverse strand, counting down.
GGTATAGAGGAACGAGTACCCCGGGTCCCCGGGTTCGGCGAGAACGGTAGGGGTCACGCCGGGCGCGGGACCCGGGATGACCGGCGGCGGGTCCGGCTGAGCCGACGCCGTGGCCGCGAATCCGGCCAGCAGGGCCGTCCCGGCCAGAGCCCCGAGCATCACCCGTCCGGGCCGCCGCCACCACCGTGGCATCGTCGTCATCCTCCCAGCCGGTCCGGGATGGTGGCCTCGCTCCAGCCGCTGAAGGTCGGGGTCGCCGGATTCGACGTCGACCAGGTGCCGACGTCCCCGAACACCTCGCTGTTGGTGCCGAGCCCGATCGTGTAGGTGGTGTAAGTCCCGTTCACGACGCCGGACGCCGCCGACAGGCCGGAGGTGAGCCGGCCGCCCATGGGCTGCCAGGCGGCCGCGCCGGCCGCTTCGGTGTAGTAGCTGTAGTAGCCGGCGTCGTCGTTGCCGCGGTAGAAGGCGGCCAGGGTGTTGCCCGCGCCCGCGGCCACGGCCGGGTTGACGCTGGTCTGGCCGCCGATGGAAAAGAACCCGATGGAGCCGTTGGCCATCTTCAGGTACACCTGATGGTTGGTCCCGACCACCGCGATCCAGAGCTTGCCGGTGGCGGGGAGGTAGGCGGCGGCCGGAGCCGTGCCCGCCAGCAACTGGCCCCCGAGCCGGGTCCAGGCCAGCCACTTCAGGCCGTCGAAGACCCGTTCCCACACCGCCCCGTCAGTGCCGCGCACGAAGACCGCGTAGGCGGCACCACCCAGCGAGGCCACCCCGGGCTTGGAGGTGAGCCGGCCGCCGAGCGGGTCCCAGCCGCCGGTGGTGGCCTCGCTGCTGACCCAGAGCTGGTTGTCGGTGCCCCGGCCGAAGGCCAGGATGGTGTCGCTGTAGACCAGCGGCGCGGGTCCCCCGACCAGGCGGCCTGATCCCCACGGCATCGCCGGGTTACCGGATTGCCCCGCCCCGCAGACCCACACCGTGCCGTCGGTGGCGGTGTAGAGAAGCTGTTCCACCACCGAGCTGTCCGTGCCCGTCACCACCATCGCCCCGGGGGTCACGCCCGGGGCGGGGTTGGTGACCGGGGGCGGCGGATCCGGCTGGGCTGACGCGGTGCCCGCGAGCCCGGCCAGCAGGATCGTCCCGGCCAGAGATACCAGCATCGCCCGTCCGGGCAGGCGCCACCGCCGTCGCATCATTGCGCTCCCCTTCACCCTTTGTGCGTCGAACATTACGCCTCGCGGCGCCCGTTCAGACATCTCGTGAAAAAGCCGGCCTGCGCGGGGAGGTGCCGCGCAGGCCGGCGATGGCCCGGGAGGGAGCACAAGACCCGGGCCGGTCAGGGCCGGTCGCTAAGTCACGGGTAGCTGGTGACGTTGACCGGCGTGGTGTTGGACGGCGTGGCCCCGCCCGTGGAGTTGATGACGTGCTCGATCACACCGACCCCGCCCAGGGACACGGTGAGCAGATCGTGGAACTGCACGCCGGATGCGTTGGGCGCCTCGAACGCATGGTCCGCGACGACCGCTGGGTTGACGTTGAAGTAGCAGTAACTGCCCATCCCGTAGGCCTGGTGGCTGGTGACGTTGGGTGCCACCTCGTAGGCGGGATACCCGTTGACCGAGCCGTCCATCCAGGCGGCCTGGTTGGGCGGGTCGTAGGGCATCTCGTCCTGGAAGAAGATGGTCTCGCCGCCGTTGGCGTTCCACACCACCTGCTGTTGCTGGTAGTGCTCGACGAACAACCCGGTGGCCAGCACGTTGGCGCCGTTGACGACCAGGCCGTGCGCGGCTGTGTTGGTCGTCCAGCCGACGGTGCCGGAGTTGCCGTGGTCGGCCCGCCAGGCCCAGATGTCGTTGAGCAGGGTGTTGCTGGCGTTGACGACCAGGCTGTTGGTGGCCTTGCCGGCGATGTCGCCGCCGATCCGGAAGAACGTGTCCTGCACCGAGTCGGGGTCGCTGGCGTGGCTGGTGGTGGAGCCCTGGGTTCCCAGGGTCAGCAGGGCGTTGGAGTTGGTGGTGCCCGCGTCGAACAGCAGGCCGTCGATGCGGACGCCGTTCACGTCCGACACCTGCATGGTGTTGACGCCGTTCTGCGGGATCAGGGTCGGGAAGCCGACCCCGAGCACCACGGTGTCGGGGTTGGTGACGTTGAGGGTCTGGTTGATGTTGTAGACGCCGGGGGTGAAGAACAGGTTGCAGCCCTCGGCCAGGGCCGAGTTGATCTGCGCCGCGGTGTCGGAGGGGGTCGCGACGAAGAACTGGCTCATCGGCAGGGATGTGCCCGGCGTGGAGCCGTTGGCCCAGCTGGCGCCGGAGGCGTTGGTCCGCAGCGACGGCACGAACACGTGGTAGTTACCGGACGAGTCGACGTACAGGTAGGGGACGTCCCGCGACGTCGGGGTGGTGGCCAGCGTGGTCATCGGCGGGCTGGGGAAGCTCTGGGCAGGTGCCCCGGTCACGCCGGAGAACACCATGTTCCAGACCGAGCCGCTCCAGCTGCCGAAGTTGCTGTCCTGGGAGTACCACTGCTGCTGGGACACGCTGGACACCTGGCCGGAGACCTTGCTGTCGGCGATGTAGCCGCCGCTGGCGTAGCCGTAGCTGGCCGGGTACAGCTCCAGGCCGCCGTGCACGTCCATCCGGCGGAACGGCCCGGCCTGGGCCACCGCCCAGCGGTCGGAGCCGGCCGACGGGTTGATGGCCATGTTCTCGGCCGACCGCCAGAAGTTCTGCGTGGCGTTCCCGGTGCCGTCGAAGGCGTCGACGGTGACGTCACCGTTGATGGTCACGTCGTCCGGGTTCTGGCCGAGGCCCTGGATCGAGGTGTAGTAGCCGATGTTGGCTTCGGCGCTGTAGGTGCCCGGCTTGAACAGCAGGGCGTAGCGCTGGGTGCCGAACTGGTTCAGCTTCTGCGTGTTGAACACCGAGTCCAGCGTGGACTGGATGCTGGACGCCGACATGCTCGGGTCGAAGATCTCCACGTTCGGCCCGAAGTTTGGCTGGTTGGACTGGCCGGTGCAGCCGGTGGGTGGTGGCGTGGTGCCCCCGCCGCCGCCGGTGCTGAACGCTTGGAACTCCCACAGCGAGTACCCGTAGGCGGTGGCCCGGGCGGTGCCGTACATGCGGATGTAGCGGCCGGTGCCGGAGACGGTGAGGTTCTGGGTCCCGCCGGTTCCCGAAGTGGTGGAGTAGATCGACGTCCAGTTGGTGCCGTCGGTGGAGGTCTGGATCTGGAACGCGGTCGCGTAGGCCGCCTCCCAGTTCAAGGTCACGCCGCAGATGGACTGGGACGAGCCGAGGTCGACCTCCAGCCACTGCGGGTCGGAGAACGCGCTCGACCAGCGGGTGCCGGTGTTGCCGTCGACCGCGTCCGAGGCCGGGTAGGCCGCGCTTTCGGTGGACGAGGCGGTGGCGGTCTGGTTCAGGGCCACGTTGGTGGTGCCGCAGGTGGTGCTGCCGCCGCTGCTGGCGCCGAAGACCTGGAACTCCCACAGCGAGTACCCGTAGGCGGTGGCCCGGGCGGTGCCGTACATGCGGATGTAGCGGCCGGTGCCGGAGACGCTCAGCGTCTGGGTGCCGCCGGTGCCGCTGGTGGTGGAGTAGATCGAGGTCCAGTTCGACCCGTCGGTGGACGTCTGGATCTGGAAGCCCGTGGCGTAAGCCGTCTCCCAGTTCAGCGTGACCTGGCAGATCGACTGGCTGGAGCCCAGGTCCACCTCGAGCCACTGCGGGTCGGAGAACGCGCTCGACCAGCGGGTGCCGGTGTTGCCGTCGACCGCGTCCGAGGCCGGGTAGGCGCCGCTCTCGGTCGAGGACGCGGTGGCGGTCTTGTTCAGCGCGAGGTTGGTCGTCGCGCAGGACGCGGCGGTGGTGGCCGTCTTGGCCGTGGTGGTGGTGTTGGCGACGTTCGTGGTGCTGATCGCCGAGGGCAGGATCAGGCCGATCAGCAGTACGGCCGCGGCCAGCAGGAAGGGGGGTCTGAGGGCGCGTTTGAGCAAGCGGGACGAACGGGCTGAGCGCATGGGCGCGGCTCCTGATCGAAGCGGCAGGGTCCCGTCGTAAACAGGACCCCAGGCGGGGGACGTGCGGGTCTCGGTAGGGCCGGCCGGCGAGTTGCTACAAGACTTATTTAATGGTGTAACTTAACCGCGCCGTAAAGAGTCGTCAAGACTTTGGCTGTTCAACTATGTTCGAAAGTCGGTCAGCCGGACACGCTGCAACGCGCGAGGTCCTGACGGCCTGGCTGATAACAGCAAGAAGCGGGGCGGGGGTGCGGACAGCGAGAACCCCGGGCGGCCGGGGCGCGGCCGCCCGGGGTGGGCGTGAGCTTAGTCCGCCGGGGTGTCGGGCTTCTCCGGAGCCGATCCGGAGGTGGTCGCCGCGTGCCGGCCGTCCTTGACGTGCTGGCCGTCGGCGGCCCGCTGGCCGGCCGGGGCCACCGGGCGGTGCGGAGCGATCGCGGGGGCGTCATCGATGCGCTCCGGCGGCTTGAGGCCCAGCAGTTCGTACACGGTCTCGCCGCCGACGGTCTCCTGCTCCAACAGCAGATCGGACAGCTGGTCGAGCTGGGACTCGTGGCCCTTCAGCAGGCTGACGGCCTGCTGTTCAGCCTCCCGCAGCAACCGCGAGACCTCCCGGTCGATCTCGGCCTGGGTGGTCTCAGAGAACGGCCGGCTGGACACCGCGGCGCCGTCTCCACCAAGGAACATCGAGCCGCCGGTCGGGTACCCGACCGGGCCGAGGGCGGTGGACAAGCCGAACTCCCGCACCATCCGGGTGGCCAGGTCGGTGGCGGACGCCAGGTCGTTGGAGGCCCCGGTGGACCCCTGGCCGAACTTGACCAGCTCGGCGGCCCGGCCGCCCAGCCGCACCGCGAGCGACTGGTGCAGGTAGTCCTCGCTGTAGAGGTGGCGCTCGACCAGCGGCAACTGCTCGGTGACGCCGAGCGCCTGGCCCGCTGGCAAGATCGTCACCTTGGCCACCGGGTCAGCCTGCGGGGACAGCGCCGCGACCATCGCGTGCCCGGCCTCGTGCACCGCCACCGACTTCTTCTCCTCGGGCAGCAGCACGTTGGAGTCTTCCCGGCGGCCGAGCAGGACCCGGTCCCGGGCGGTGTCGAAGTCCACCTGGGTGATGGTGTTGCGCCCGGCCCGGACCGCGAAGATCGCGGCCTCGTTGACCAGGTTGGCCAGGTCGGCGCCGGAGAAGCCGGGGGTGCCCCGGGCCACCGCGTTCAGGTTCACATCCTTGCCGACCTGCTTGCCGCGGCAGTGCACGGCCAGGATCGCGGACCGCTCGCTGACGTTCGGCAGCGGGATCGTGACCTGGCGGTCGAACCGGCCCGGGCGCAGCAGCGCCGGGTCCAGTACCTCGGGGCGGTTGGTCGCGGCCAGCACGACGATGCCGGTGACCGGGTCGAAGCCGTCCATCTCGGCCAGCAGCTGGTTGAGCGTCTGCTCCCGCTCGTCGTTCGACGCGTACACCTGCCCGCCCGACCGGCGCTGTCCGATGGCGTCGATCTCGTCCACGAAGATGATGCAGGGGGCGCGCTTGCGGGCCTCGCTGAACAGGTCACGGACGCGGGCCGCGCCCACGCCGACGAACAGCTCGACGAAGCTGGAGCCGGCCACCGAGAAGAACGGCACCTCGGCCTCGCCCGCGACGGACCGGGCGATCAGGGTCTTGCCGGTGCCGGGCGGGCCGACCATGAGCACACCGCGCGGCGGGACCGCCCCGACCGCCTTGTAGCGGTCCGCGTTCTTGAGGAAGTCGACAACCTCGCTGATCTCCCGCTTGGCCCCGTCGTACCCGGCCACGTCGGTGAACCGGGTGGTCGGCTTCTCGGCATCGAAGACCTTGGCCCGGGACTTGCCGACACCCATGACCCCCTGAAGCCCCCCGCCACCCGCAGCATTGCGGGACAGCCGGAACCACAGGAAACCGAACAGCAGCAGCGGCAGGATGATGATGGCCCAGGACAGCACCTCGGAGCCGAACGAGGCCCCGGTCTCGGTCGCGGTGACCTGGACCTTGTTGTTCTGCAGCGTGGTCAGCAGCGACGAGCCGGCCTGGGACGGCACCACGGTGGTGAAGTGCTTGCCGTTGGTCAGCACGCCGGTGCTGGTCTGGCCGCTCTGGGCCAGCTCGATGGATTTGACCTGGTGGTCGGTGACCCTGGTCTGGAACTGGGAGTAGGTCAGCGTGACCTGCGGTGTGGAATGGGCCGCGGGCAGCACGATCCACAAGACCAGCGCGGCGACGATCGCCAACGGCCATAGCCAGTGCCGCCAGGTGGGCGGCGGCGGGGGCGCGGACGGCGAGGGCTTGTCACCCGGCGGCGGGGGGGATGCCTGCTTGGTCATCGCAGCATCTCCCGCTCGCCCGACATATCCAGGGTCATGCTGTCAGTCTGCCCTACACCGAATTGATCTTTGTCCGTAGCGTCCACCAAATTCGCTGAGCGCTTAACGGCCGGCCCTGCCGGTGGAGGTTCAGTCCGGCTGACATGACGGGCACCAGTAGGTGACCCGTTCGCCCAGTTCGGACTGGCGGATCCGGGTGCCGCAGCGACGGCAGGGCTGGCCGCCCCGGCCGTAGACCCAGACCTGCTGGCCCCGGCGTGGCACGCCGGTGGTGACCCGCTCAACCCGGTCCTTGTTGGCGTCGAGCATCCGGTGGGCCAGGTTGACCAGCCCATCGACGTCCTTGATGCCGCGGACCGGGCGCCAGGGCCGGATGCCACGCAGGAACAGGATTTCCGACTTGTAGACGTTGCCGATGCCGGCCAGGTTGCGCTGGTCGAGCAGGGCCTCACCGGCCGAGCGGTCCGGCTCGGCGCGCAGCCGCCGGGCCGCCTCGCCCGGGTCCCAGTCCGGTCCCAGCAGGTCCGGGCCGAGATGCCCGGTGATCTCGTCCTCGCGGCTGGTGGGCAGCAATTCGGTGATGCCCAGGTCGTACCCGGCGGCCTGCCACTCCCGGTTGGCCAGGATGAGCCGGATCCGGTAGTTCTCCCGGACCCGCTCGGCGGCGGGGCGGATCCGCCACCGGCCTTCCATCTTCAGGTGGGTGTGGATGGTCAGGTCCGCGCTGGTCCGGGTGAGCAGATGCTTGCCGCGGGGGATGACCTCGGTCACGGTCTGCCCGGACAGGTCAACGGTGGCGAACCGGGGCACCCGGAAGTCGCTGCGGGTCAGAACCTGGCCGGCCAGAGCCTCACGCAGGTCCTTCGCGGCCCGGTAGACCGTGTCTCCCTCAGGCATAGGCCCAGCATGCCGCCTGGGTCATCGTGCTCCGGCCCGGGGTGGCCCTTCAGTCACCCCGGGCCGGGAGCGGATGTCAGTAGCGGCGGTACTGGTCGTCGTAGCCGTCGTCGGGCCGACGGCGGCTGCCACCCCGGCCCTCGCCCCGGCCATCGCGGTCGGCCGGACCGGTACCCCGGCGCCTGCGGCCGGGCTCGTCCGGGTCACCTTGGCCATTGGGGCCGCCCTGGTTGGCGGGATAGCCGCCGCCCGGGTAGGCGGGGTCACCGGGATAGGCCGGGCCGCCGGACGGTGCGCCCGGGTAGGGGCTGCCGCCGTTCGGAGTGAAGGCGGGCCGTCCGCCGGTGCCGGGAGCAGCCGGGCCCGGGCCCGGCTCGGAGCCCTGACCCGGGGCGGGCAGGGCCGGGCGGGCCCGGCGCCCCTGGCCGCTGCCGGGAGCACCCGGGGCGGGTGGGCGGCCACCAGCCGGGGGATACCCACCGGACGGGGCGTAGCCGTTGCCGGCCGGGTAGCCGTTGCCCGCCGAGTAGTTGTCTCCGGTGGGGTAGCCGCCCGTGGAGTACCCGTTCCCGCCGGGGTAACCGGGGGAGTACCCCGGACCGCCCGGGGCTGCCGGATCAGCTGGGCCACCGGGACCGCCGGGGCGACCCGGGCCGGAAGCCGGTGGCCGGGGCCCGCCGCGGCCGGGCGGCGGCGGCGGATAGCTGCCGCCGCGGTCCGGGTAACCGCCGCCCGGGCCGGTGCCGTTGCGGTAGCCGTTGCCGTTGCCGGAGTACGGGTCACGCCGTGGCACCGGGGGCAGGCTGCCACTGGCCGGAGGCATGCCCCCGCCGGGCGGCCCGCCCGCGGGTCCGCCCCGGCCGCCGCGCGGGCCGGGCGCCGACAGCGGGCTGGGGCCGGTCAGCGGGTCCGCGCCGTAGCCGCGCGGGTCGCGGGGATCGCGCTGGATGGACTGGGTGTCCGCAGTGGCGGGGTCCCGGCGCCCGTGCGACGGCGGCCGGTTGGGGTCCCGAGGCGGCTGGTAGGACCGGCTGTCAGTGCCCCCGCGGGCGTGCCGGGAGAAGGCCTCACTGGTCAGTGGGTCTTCCTCAGCCGATCGGGACCGGCCCCGCCCACGCCGTCCTGGCCCCGGGCCGGGGTCCGGCGGCGCGGCCGGGCGAGGCTCGGTCCCGCTGTCCAGCGGGTTTCCCGGGCCCATCGCATCCTCCTGGCGACGCCGGCCACGACGGGCCCGGCCCTGGACGGCCGGGTCGGATCCGGCCGGGGACGGGTCCGCGTCCGCAGGCGGTGCGCCCCAGTCCCGGTCGGAGTCGGACGCGGAGTGCGCGGTCCGCGCCGTGGTCGACAGCGGCCGGTCGGAGTACATGTCCTGCCAGTACTTGTCGTCCGGGATCGCGTTGTCGTCCTCGTCGTACCCCGGCCACGGGTCTTCGTCGAAGTCGTTCTTGTCCCGGCGCAGGCGCGGCTTCTGGATCCGGCCCAGGCGCCGCCGGCCACCGCCCGGCTGATCGTCGCGCTCGTCCTCGTCACGCGGCCCGCCCGGTCCGCCGAGCCCGCTGGGGTCCGGAGCGTCCCCGAACGGACTGGCGCCCATCGCGCCCATGGTGGCCGTGGCGTCGTCGAAGTCAGCGGGGCCACCCGGCCCGCCGGGACCGGCCGGGCCGCGGCCCCGGCGGCCGCCCCGGCCGCCCGCGGGGCCTGGTCCGGCGGCGAAACCGGCCGTGGTGGCGTTGGGGTCGGTGTCGAAGTCCGCCGCCGGGCGTGCGTCCCGGCCGGTGCCGCCGCGCCCGTGCCCGTGCCGCGCCCGTGGCGGCTCGGGGCTGTCGTAGCGGCCCGCGCCGAAGACTTCGGTGCCGGCCTCCGGGTTCGCCGGCGCAGCCCCCCGGGCCCCGGGGCCAGCGTCGAAACCGCCGTTGTCGCGTCCGTAACCGCCGCCCCGCATCCCGGGTGCGGGGTCGTCGAAGCCCGGGCCGGGGTACCCGCGGTCCTGCCGCCGCCCCGCCCCGCTGGCCACCAGGCTGCTGCGCTCCGGGCCATCGGCCTCGCGCGACCGCCGCGGCGCGCCGTATTCCTCGTCGAAGCCATCGTTGCCACCCCGGCCCGCCACCCGGCGGCCAGGGTGCTCATCAGACTTGTCCCGGCCCAAGGACCGGGCCCGGTCGGCCAGAGACGGTGATCTCCCCGACCTGCTCCCGCCTCGGGCCTGCCGGTCGCCGACGGCGCCGGCGGCGGATGCGCCGTCCCGGTTCCGTCCCGACTTCAGGCTGAGGAACAGGGCCGCGAGAATCGTGAGTACCACCACGATCCCGAGGACCACGAGCAGAGTCATTACACCACCCAACAAACCATGGCCACGTGGGCGGCGCTGGCGAGGCACACGCGGCCATAGACGCGGACCTGCCCCTGTTGTCGCCAGCGCCCCGGACCGTCAACGTCTGGTCGCCCCGAACTTCGATTCTCGCGGACCACCTGGGCCGGTGTCTGATGATTAGGAAAGTTTCGGCCCGCTTCGGCCATCTGCCCTAAACGACGCAGATCGGTCAGGGGTTGGCCCGCACCGCGACCCGCCCCCGGGCGATGGCCGCGTTGGCGATCGCCTGCCAGGCCTTCAGCGTCGGCGCCCCGCTGGCCAGGTTCAGGGTCTTGTCCAGTGCGTACACGGTGAACCGGTAGCTGTGGCCCGGGCTGTCGGGGCAGGGCGCATCGTAGTTGGCCTGCCCCAGGCTGTTCTCGGCCACTTCGGCCCCGGGCGGCAACTGGGCCGCCTGCACGTCGGTGGTGGCGTTGGGGATGTTGAAGACGATCCAGTAGATGTACGGCGTGATGGGGGCGGCCGAGTCGTCGACCACGATCGCGTAGCTCTTGGTCCCTTGGGGGGCCCCGGACCAGTCCAGGGGCGGGCTGGTCTTGGCGCCGTGGCAGGTGAAATGCTGCGGCAGCACGCCCTGGCTGAACACGGCGCTGGTCACGGTCATGGTGGACGGAGCGTCGGGAGTGAGTCCAGTGCTGTTGGCCACGCCACAGCCGGTAAGCAGGGCCAGCCCGGTCGCCAGGGCTACCCGGGGAAACCGGCTCACCTGCCCGTCACCTCTGCCCTTCGCCGTCTGGCCCATCTGACCGGAAGCCGATTAGTGCTGACCTAGCGGCTCAGCTTCCGGTGCCCGATCCTATGTCCGCACAGCGGGCCCGTGGGCACGATCGGCGGGCTCAGTCAACTAGCCCAGTCAACTGGCTCAGTCGGGCTGGCGTGAGTTGCCCAGCATGATCTCGTCCCAGGACGGGACCGAGGACCGGCGGCCGCGCTGCCCGGCCTTCTTGGCCCGGCCGCGGGCGGGCGCGGCTTCGGCGGGCCGCTGCTCGGCGGCGGCCGGGGCGGGCTTGGCCGGTGCCTCCGGCTCATGCTTGGGCGCCGGCGCCTCCGGGGCCCGGGCCGCGGCCGCGGGCGGCTCAGCGGCCGGTGCCTCAGCGGCGGGGGCGGGACGCTCAGGCGCCTGCCGCTCCGGAGCCGGACGGCTGGCCGCCGGGCGCTCCACCGCCGGAAGGTCACTGGGCCGGGGCATTGCGGGCGGCTCGGCCGCGGGCGGCGTGCGCATCGGCGCGCGGGGCGGAACCGGTGCGGTGGGGGCGCTCCGGGACGCGGCCTGGGCCGCCACCTGGGCAGGCAGGTCGTCCGCTTCTTCGTCGGGCTCGCTGGGTGGCTCCGGCGAAGAAGCGGTGGCCGGGGCCGCTGGTCCCGGCGCGGGCCGCTGCGGCGGGTAGGACGGGCGATCTGGTCGCCGGATCGGGGTCACGGTCGCGGCGCCCAGTGAGCCACCCGCGGGCGCGGGCATCTCGCTGTCCGGCAGCGACAGCCGGGCCGCGTTATCGTCAGCGGGGGCCACGTGGCGGCGGCGCGGGTCGAACATCCACTCGGCGATGTGCAACCGGCCACCGGCCCGGAAGGTCAGCTGAACCTGCCAGCTGCCGTCACCGTGCTTGCGGGAGTCCCACTGCGCGTCCTCCGGGTCGGCGCCCAGCTCGGTGAGGCGCTCGGCCACGGTCTCCCCGAGCCGCGGGCCCGGGGTGGAGTCGCCCTGACGGCGCACGGACGCGTTCTGGGCCTGCTCGGCCACGTAGCCGCGCTCGGCCAGCACCGGCCCTTCGAACCAGCGGACTCTCTCGACCGGGATCCCCGCCGCGTCTGCGATCTCCTCGACCGTCTCCCCGGCGCGAATTCGGGCCTGGATCTCCTTGGGCCGCAAGGGATTCTCCACTTCGATCTCGTACTGGGCGAGCCGAGAGAACTGGCCCTTGGCGACCGCCCTCAGCCGGTCGTCGATGGGCAGCATGAAACGCCCGCTTCGTCCCGGAATGGCGAGCACGGCGTAGCTGCCGTCCTCGCTTACCGCGACGAAGCGCAGTTCCTGCATGGGCGTCCCTTCCGCTCTCGCACGCTGTCCGGGGCCTCCGCCGTCCCCTGAAGGCCGGCACCTGAGCTCCCGGCACGAGTCTGCCGGTCAGGGGGTCATCTGGCCAGCACCTTGCCCGGCATGTCCCGAGTTCAGCTCGGTATTATCCGGCCCGGGCCGGGACAGCCGGGCCGGCCACCAGTTCCAGCGGCCGAGCAGCACCACCGTGGATGGCACCAGGACGGTGCGGACCACGAACGTGTCCATCAGCACCCCCAGGGCCAGGCCCACCCCGACGTCGCGAATCTGGCTGCCGCCGGAGCCGCGCCCGCCAACCACCGCGAACACGGCGAAGGTACCCGCCAGCACCATACCCGCGGACGTGACGGTGGTGCCGGTCGCCGCCACAGCCCGGCTCACCGCCTCCCGCAGCGGCAGGTGGTGAGCCTCCTCCCGGATCCGGCTCATGACCAGGATGTTGTAGTCCTCGCCCAGGGCCAGCAGGAAGACGAACATCAGGAACGGCAGGATGAAGGTCAGGCCGCCGTCCCCGGCCAGCTCGATGAAGATCAGCACCGACAGCCCCAGCGCGGCCAGATAGGACAGGCCGACCGAGGCGATCAGGTACAGCGGCGCGACCAGGCTGCGCATGACCAGGGCCAGCAGCACGCCGATGACGAGGATCGCGATCGGGATCACGCGCAGCAGGTCGCTGTCGGAGATGTGGCTGATGTCGTAGAACCCGGGCGCCTCGCCGCCCAGTCCGTAGTCGGCCGCGCCCATAGCCGCCGACGCCCGCGCCGCCGCCTGCCGCAGGGCCGGCACCGCGTTCAGCGCTGCCGTGCTGGCCGGGTCACCCGCCTTCAGCCCGGCCTCGTACTGGATGGTCCGGCCGTCCGGGCTCACGAAGGCCGCGGTCGCCCGGTAGAGCTGGTAGGCCGACGGCGAGACCTTGATGCTGGCGGGCGGGGTAGCGGGCAGCGTGTTGGCCGGCCCGAGCTTGCTCAGCCCGGCGTGCAGCGCGGTGAACTCGGCCGGGGTCAGCGAGACCCCGCCGACCGGGTCGAGCGGCCCGGTGATGCCGGTGAACTGGCCGCTCTGGGCGATCACTCGCTGGCCCGTCACCGCCACCTGCGGGTCGTTCCAGATCGGCTGCTTCAGCTTGTAGATCAGGTTCGTGGGGTTGGCGTTGCTGGCCGGGAAGTGCTTGCTGAGCAGTGCCTGCCCGGCCGCCGAGTCGGTGCCGCCTGGGGCGGTCAGGGTGCCGCCGAAGCCGGCCGGCTTGTAGGCGGTGACCGCCACCGCCAGCGCGCCGAACACCAGCACGCCGGTGATCAGCGCGGCCGCGGGCCGCTTCACGATCCGGGCCGCCAGCCGCCCCCACAGTCCGATCCTCCTGCCGCCGCCGCGGACCCGGGTCGGCCAGAACAAGGCCCGGCCGAAGATGGCCAGCAGCGCCGGCAGCAGGGTCAGGCCCGCCAGCAGCATCACGCCGATGCCGATGGCCAGCGGGATCCCGAGGGCTGAATAGATCTGGAAGGTGGCGGCCAGCAGGGACAGCAGCGCGGCGATGACGGTGAGGGCCGAGAATGAGATCGACTCACCGACCCTGATCAGCGCCTGCTGCACGGCCTGCTTGGGCTCCTCCCCCTCGCGCAGCAGCTCACGGACGCGGAAAACCAGGAACAGCCCGTAGTCGGTGCCGGCCCCGAGCACCAGCACGATGAGCATGAGCTGGGCGATCTGGGACACCTTGAGGCCGGCCTGCGCCGCCTCAGCGACCAGTGGCCCGGAGATCGCCACCGCCAGGGCCGCCGGTATCAGCGTGATGAACGGGGCCAGCAGCGCCCGGAAGATGAGCAGCAGCAGGATCAGGATGAAGGCGATCGAGATCAGTTCTTCCTGGTTCCCGGTCGACCCCGACTTCTTCTGCTGATCGACCTGGATGGCCGCCGCTCCGGCCAGATGCACCTGCAAGCCGGCCGGTGTCCCGGCCTTGCTGATGGCGGAACGCAGGTCATTCACCAGCGAGGTCAGCTGGTCGGCGTTGCCCTGGCCCGCGGTGGACACCACCTGCAGCTGCTCGGCCTGCCCGTCACCGGACCGGCCCAGGTCACTGACCCGGACCACGGTCGGCACCCGGGTCAGGTCCTGGCGCAGCGTGCCCAGCCAGGTCACCTCGGCGTCGGTCAGCTTCCCCTGGCTGGCCGCGGCGACCAGCGGCACCGTGGTCCGGGTCCCGATCCCGAACGGCGCGGCCAGGTCGGTCGCGTGCTGGCTGGGCGCGCTGGCGGGCAGGAAGTTGGCGTTGTTCCCCTGGGTCACGCTGGCCAGCGACGGCAGGAACCGCGGCACGGCCACAGCCGCGATCACCCACACCACCAGCACAAACCAGCGGAATTTGACCGCGAATGCGCCGATCGCCCCGAAGAGCCCCTGTATTGACACGCGCAGAATGATAGTGGCGACAGCCTGTGACCTAGCTGAGCGGAGGCGCGTCTCCGGCCGGCGCGCCGGCCTTACGGACGCCCGATCCAGCCCCAACTGAGCGGTTCGGCGCTAGCCTCTGTACCGACGAAGAGCGACGGAGGGAATGAGGACATGCGGCACTTTTCTGGGTTCGTGCTCGCTATCGTCGCGGCCTTGGCGATCTTCTTCGGCGGCGGCTGGGGCTACCTGCGCCTGCTGCGGGTGCCCACCGCCAATCAGGCGGTGAACAGCCTGCCCGCGGGTGGCGGCTCGCTGCTGCACAACCATCACGTCCTGTACGCGATGGCCGCCCTGCTCGGGGTCGGCCTGCTGATCGGCCTGCTGATGGCCATCCCCTGGGTCTCGCCCCTGGCTGCCGGGCTGCCCGGGCTGGCCCTGCTCGCCCTGACCGGTGTCTACCTGGTCCGGGTGCACCAGGCGGTCAAGCTGATCCCGCTGCGCAACCACCCGTACGGGCTGGGCTTCGAGGCGCTGCTGTTCAACGGCGTGCTGGCCCTGGTGGGGCTGGCCATGGTCATTCCGCTGTTCGTGCCGTCGCGCTGGCGGCGCCGCCGCCTGGCCGAGGCCGAAGCGGCCGCCGGGACCGCGGACTCCGGGTCCGGCCTGCTGACCGACGACACCACCGTGACCCAGCAGGGCAGCTACTTCCCGACCCAGGACTTCCCGGCTCAGGGCACGGCCACCCAGCAGGACCCGTTCCCGCCGGTGACCAACCCGTATCCGCCCACGGAGCAGAACCCGTACCCGCGGTAGCCGGTTCGGGGTTCCGGCTGCGCGGGCACGGGTCCTGGGCTGGGACGGCGGGCGCCGTAGCGGGCTTAGGCCCTGGCGGGCTAGGCCGTGGTGAACTGGTCGCTCTCGGTCGACCCGGCCAGCGCCACCGTGGACGAGTCCGGCGTGATGGCCGAGGCCACCAGGTCGAAGTACCCGGTGCCGACCTCACGCTGGTGCCGGGTGGCGGTGTAGCCGGAGGACTCGGCCGCGAACTCCGATTCCTGCAGCTCCACGTAGGCGGGCATGCCGTCGGCGGCGTAGCCCTGGGCCAGGTGGAACATCGAGTAGTTGAGCGCGTGGAAGCCGGCCAGGGTGATGAACTGGAACTTGTACCCCATCGCGCCCAGCTCCTGCTGGAACTTGGCGATGGTGCTGTCGTCCAGGTGCCGCCGCCAGTTGAAGGACGGCGAGCAGTTGTAGGCCAGCATCTGGTCCGGGTACACGGCCTTGATGCCCTCGGCGAACTGGCGGGCCTCCTCCAGATCCGGGGTCGAGGTCTCCATCCACAGCAGGTCGGAGTAGGGGGCGTAGGCCAGGCCGCGGGCGATGCATGGCTCCAGGCCGGCCCGGGTCCGGTAGAAGCCCTCGGCGGTGCGCTCCCCGGTGGTGAACTCGCGGTCCCGCTCGTCCACATCGGTGGTGATCAGCGCGGCCGAGTGGGCGTCGGTGCGGGCGACGACCAGGGACGGGACGTCACACACGTCGGCGGCCAGGCGCGCCGCGTTCAGCGTCCGGATGTGCTGCGAGGTCGGGATCAGCACCTTTCCGCCCAGGTGGCCGCACTTCTTCTCCGAGGCCAGCTGGTCTTCCCAGTGCACGCCGGCCGCGCCCGCCGCGATCATCGCCTTCATCAGCTCGAAGGCGTTCAGCACGCCACCGAATCCGGCCTCGGCGTCGGCCACGATCGGGGCCATCCAGTATGGGGTGCCGGTCGCCTCGCCGTCACCGTCGGTCTCACCGTCGGCCGCCTCGGAGAACGTGATCTGGTCGGCGCGCAGCAGCGCGTTGTTGATCCGCCGCACCACCTGCGGGACAGAGTTGGCCGGGTAGAGGCTCTGGTCGGGGTAGGTCTGGGCGGCCAGGTTGGCGTCGGCCGCCACCTGCCAGCCGGACAGGTAGATGGCCTTGAGGCCGGCCCGCACCTGCTGCACGGCCTGGTTGCCGGTGAGCGCGCCCAGCGTGTTCACGTAGTCCTCGCTGTGCAGCAGCCGCCAGAGCCGCTCGGCGCCGAGCCGGGCCAGCGTGTGCTCCTCGTGCACGGACCCGCGCAGCCGGATCACGTCTTCGGCGCTGTAGGTCCGCTCTACATCAGCCCAGCGGGGGTCGGCCTGCCACTGGCTCCGCAGCTGGCTGGCCTGTTCGCTGATCCTGGTCATGCCGGTGCTGGTCATGTCGGGTTCGCCTCCTGTCTGGGCTCCATTACTCGGGGCGTGACAAGAGCATCCCTCGATATAAAGCTACTCTCCAGTAATTTTCGATATAAAAATCACTGAAATTTCTCGCACGGCAAGATAAGCTGGATTTCATGAATGAAGGATCATCGAAGTTGACGTCAGATCATGGTCTAGACCTTATGACACTGGGCCAGCGACTGCGTCATCTTCGCCGGTCCCGGGGCCTGACCCTGGCCGAGCTGGGGGAGCGGGTGGGCCGGGCCCCGTCCGCGCTGTCCCTGCTCGAGAACGGGCGCCGCGAGCCCAAGCTGTCCGTACTCGAGGACCTGGCCAGCGCGCTCTCGGTGCCGGTGGAGGAGCTGCTGCGGCGGCAGGCCCCGAGCCACCGGGCCCAGCTGGAGATCGCCCTGGAGGAGGAGCAGCGCAGCCAGGCCTACGCCGAGCTTGGCCTGTCCCACCTGAAGGTCGGGACCCGGGTGCCCACCGACGTGCTCGAGCACCTGGTCAAGCTGGCCAGCGCGCTGCGGGAGCAGCGGGCCAAGCCGACCGCTACCCCGGAGGAAGCGCGGGTCGCCAACGCCGAGCTGCGCGCGGCCATGCGCGAGCAGACCAACTACTTCTCCAGCATCGAGGAGGCCGCCGACCAGGCCCTGAAGTCCGC
This sequence comes from Streptosporangiaceae bacterium, assembly GCA_036521155.1. GTDB lineage: Bacteria > Actinomycetota > Actinomycetes > Streptosporangiales > Streptosporangiaceae > Bog-532. The sequence goes on along the minus strand of DATDIH010000106.1, from coordinate 1,470 downwards.
GGGCTACACCGGCGGCGGGGCGCTGTCCCAGGGCATGCTGCTCTCGGTCATGAGCCACCACGGCTTCGCCGTCCGCTACGTGCAGGACCTGCCCCGGTCGGTGCGGTCCCTGACCGACCTGCGCAACCACCGGATCTACGTCAAGCAGGAACCGGTCGGCACCCACTCGCCCCGGGCCGTGCTGCTGCAGGCGCTCGGGCACTTCCTGCTCGGCCACGAGGCGCCGCGCGACTTCGCCGACTTCCTGCGCCAGCGGGTCGAGAGCAACTACTTCGCGGCCGCCGTGCTGATGCCGGAGAAGGCGGCGGTCCGGTTCCTGGCCGACGCCAAGGAGGCCCGCGACCTGGCCGTCGAGGACCTGGTCGACACGTTCTCGGTGTCCTACGAGATGGCCGCGCACCGGTTCACCAACCTGGCCACCCGGCATCTGGACATGCCCTGCCACTTCACCAAGAACGACTCCGGCGGCGTGATCTACAAGGCCTACGAGAACGACGGCCTGGAGTTCCCGGCCGATCCCTCAGGCGCCATCGAGGGCCAGCGGATGTGCCGCAAGTGGGCCGGGCGGCAGGTGTTCGGCGCCCCGGACCGGTTCTCGCCGCACTGCCAGTATTCGGCCACCCCGTCCGGCACCTACTTCTGTGTGTCCCAGGTCGACCCGCGCGCCGACCGCGGGTTCGCGATCACGCTCGGTGTGCCGTATGAGCACTCGCGCTGGTTCCGTGGCCGGGACACCTCGACCCGGATGCGTTCGGCCTGCCCGGACGGGGACTGCTGCAAACGCCCGCCCGCCGACCTGGCCACCCGCTGGGAGGGCATGGCCTGGCCGTCGGCCCGGGCCCACTCGCACGTATTGTCCGCGCTCCCAGCTGGCATCTTCCCCGGCGTCGACGACTCTGACGTCTACGAGTTCCTGGACAAGCACGCCACTAACTGACGGTGCTCTGACCCATATCTTCCCGGCCGGGACGCCGACCCGTTACTCTTGAGTAACTTACGGCGTGAGGGAGCAGAATGAGCAGCGCAACCGAGGCGGCCGGGCCGGCGGGTCAGTTCTCCCTGGAACTCAGCGAGGACCTGCGCGACATGCGCGGCTGGGTGCACGACTTCGCGGCCTCGGTGATTCGGCCGGCGGGCTCCGAGTGGGACGAACGCGAGGAGACGCCGTGGCCGATCCTCGAGGAGGCGTCCAAGATCGGCCTGTACTCGCTGGACTTCTTCGCCCAGCAGGCCTTCGAGCCGAGCGGCCTGGGCATCGTGGTCGCGTTCGAGGAACTGTTCTGGGGGGACGCGGGCATCGCGCTGTCCCTGGTCGGCAGTTCGCTGGCTGCGGTCTCGCTGGTCAGCAACGGCACCACCGAGCAGATCGGGGAGTGGGCCCCGCAGATGTTCGGCTCACCCGGCGACGTCAAGCTGGCCGCGTTCTGCTCCTCCGAGCCGGACGCGGGCAGCGACGTGAGCGCGATCCGG
>DATDIH010000105.1:0-2533 GCA_036521155.1 Streptosporangiaceae bacterium | reverse complement strand
TGAAGGTGCTCATAGGCCTGAAGTCAAGAGCGGGGCAGGCCCTCGACCCTCCTTCCGAGCCCCCGGATCTGCGGACGTTGACGAGCGCGTATTCGTGGTGCTGGACACCATGCTAAGCCGCGCGGGCATGCGGGGCGCCTCTCGCATGCCCCGCCACCGAAAACCGTTACATGTGAGAGACACCAGCTTCGCCTCCGGATAGCCCTGCCTGAGGCCATCGGTGCAGGTGTGACCGGCGTTACCCGGCCGCGTCCCCGCGGCCGCGTTCACCGGTGCAGCCGGGACTTCACGGTGGACGTCAGCGCGGCCACCTCGCCGATCCCGAGCGCCCGGGAAAACAGGAGATAGAGCAGGAGACCGCCGCTGCCGCCGAGGACGACCGTGACGAATCCGTAGACCGGTCCGGGGGCGAGGATCACGCCGACCATGAACGTCACCGCCCACGCGAAGAGCAGGGCCGGCAGGGCTGCGAGGTGCATCCGGCCCAGCGTGTCCGCGATGTGCTGGCCGGCCAGGCCGCCCAGGCGGCGGCTGAGGATGCGCCAGGACGCGACCGCGCCGACCACGTTGGCCACCCCGAACGAGGCGCCCAGGCCTTCCACCACATGGCCGGTGGGCAGGACATTCAGCACCAGGAGGCTGATCCCGACGTTGGCCACCATGACCAGGACCCCGATGAACATGGGGGTGCGGCTGTCGTGCAGCGAGTAGAAGACGCGCAGCAGCAGCTGGAAAACCATGTAGGGCACGAGGCCGAGGGAGAAGATGCCGAACACTTCGCCGATGTAACGGGCCTCGGCCACCGTGGTGCTGCCGTGCCCGATGCCGAACAGCAACTCGGCCAGCGGGCCGCCCAGGACGATGAGCAGCAGCGCGGCTGGCACCACGATCACCGACGACAGCCGGACCCCGGTGGAGAAGTCGTCCCGGACCAGCGCATAGCGGCGCTCGGCGGCATGCGCGCTCATCCGGGGCAGCAGGGCGGTGATCACCGAGAGGCCGACGATCGCGTAGGGCAACTGGAACAGCTGCCAGGCGTTGCTGTAGGTGGAGAACGAGTCGTAGCTGGCGCCGGGCCGGGTTGACGCCGCGTTGGCCACGTTCTGCACGACCAGGAAGGACACCTGGGTGGTCAGGATGTAGCCGAACAGCGGAGCGGCCATCCGGCGGATCTCGGTCACCTCGGCCCGCCGGAAGTCGAACCGGGGCCGCCACCGGAAGCCGGCCCGGTGCAGCGCCGGGAACAGTGCGGCGGTCTGCGCGATGATGCCCAGCGTGGTGCCCAGGCCGAGCAGCCGGATCTGGCCCCCGGAGATGGTGGACGCCTGGGTGCCGATGCCCCCGGTCGTGATGAACATCAGCAGGACGAGGATCACCACGATGTTGTTGATGACCGGGGTCCACATCGGGGCAGCGAACCGGTTCCGGGCGTTCAGAACACCACCGGCCATCGAGCTCACCCCGTAGAAGAAGATCTGCGGGATGAAGAAGTAGGCAAAGATCACTGTCAGGTGGCGTTCTGGCCCCGTGAGCGCGTGAGCATAGAGGTCCACCAGCAGGCTCGCGGCCAGGGTGGCGACCACCGTGAGCCCGAACAGGGCCACCGTAACCAGGGTGAACATCCGCTGGGTGTAAGCCTCGCCGCGGTCGGTGTCCCGCTTGGCCGCGGTGACCAGCAGCGGGACCACCACACTGGCCAGGATGCCGCCGAGCATCAGGTCGTAGACCGCGTTGGGCAGCGTGTTGGCGGTGTTGTAGGCGTTTCCCACGCTGGTGAGGGTCACGCCGAGCGCGTACACGAGCATCACCGTGCGCAGGAACCCGGTGCCGCGCGACGCGAGCGTGCCCACGGCCATCACGGAGCTGGACCGGAGCAGGCTGCTGCCGCCCTCCGGGGCGGGAGCAGGCCCGTCCGGGGCCGCGCGGCCGGTGCCGGGGGCGCCGGGCGGGGGCTGGCCCGGTCCGCCGGGGGTCGCGTGCCGGCCGGGGTCGGGGTCGCCAGGCAGCGGCCCGGCCGGGCCACCGGGACTGAGGTCGCCGTCCTGGATCACGCCGCTGCCCGCAACGCCCCTGCTGCCCGCGTGAGCCGCCCCGTGATGCCGGCCGGAGGCACGACGGTGCCCCCGGCCGCCGTCAGGGGCGCTCCACCCGGCCTGGGGCGCTGGCGTATTCATCCGGCTCCTCGGGTGTGTGCAGATCATGGGCAGGCTCGGTGACGACGGTATCCGTTTCGCCGGGCGATCCGGTGGGTTCCGCACCGTTCGCGTCCTGACCTGGGCCGGGACTCTGCGGTGACGGCAGGAACGCGGCGCGGACGCCGCCGCCGCGGCGGATGGCCCGGGCGATTGCGGTCACCACGAACACGGCGATGGCGATGGCCACGATGATCATGGCCGTGGTGCCGAAATGGGTGGCATCCACGGTGAGCTGGGCCTCAGTCCCGGGCAGGGGTGCCCCGTTGGGTGCGGCCAGGCTCAGCCGGAGCACCGTGGAGCCGGCGGCCGCGGACCGGACCTTGATCACGACGGTCCGC